>CAYWPQ010000005.1:64072-89414 GCA_964460315.1 uncultured Bordetella sp.
ACGCCATCCGGCTTCAAATGCTTCCGATAGATCGTCATGGCCTCGCGCGTTACCAGATGAATGGGAATGGAGTCGCTTGAAAACGCGTCGATCACCAAGACATCGAACTGATTGCTGCTGGCCTCGCGTTCGAGCACGAGCCTAGCATCACCCAGGGCAAACGAAATTTCTGCAGGGGAGTCCGTCAGATAGGTGAACTCGGTCTTCGCAAGGTTAATCACCTCTTGGTTGATTTCATACATTCGGTAGTGGTCACCCCGTCGTCCGTAGGCAGCCAGCGTGCCCACGCCCAGCCCAATCACACCAACCCGAAGACCCCCAGGGGCCTGCCTGTTTTTTTCAGTCAACGCCAGCCCAACGCCGGAGGTTGGACCGTAATAGGTGGTGGGCTGCTGTCGACGGCCAGGGTTCATGTCTTGCAGGCCATGAAGAATCACACCATGAATCAGCCTGCGTACAGGCTCTTGTCCTCCCGAATAAAAACGTTCGCTCACCCGAAGGGTGCCGTAGAAGTTTCGAGAGGCATAGATTGAGTCTTGATTGCTGTTGGATTCATAGCTTGTGGCGTAGTGGATCGTGACACCAAGGCTTAATAGGCTGCCGCCAACAAACACCGTCTTTAGCGGGCCAACACCATGTTGCAAGCCAACCCAGACCCCGGCTGCAGCCAGCAAACCAAGGCTGAGGGGAAGTTCCCAATACAGGGTGAAAACTCGCGGAGCAACCAGGGATACGAACACGCCACCCATGGCGCCGCCGAGGGCGATCATCAAGTAAAACCGTGTCAGAAACCTTGCTCTGGGTTTGGCCTGAGCGAGTTCACCGTGGCAAAAGAGGCAGCCCAAGAAAAGCCCAGCCAGGTAAAGCGGGATCGCGTAATCAATATCAAGAATGCCGTCGTCGGTGACCAGCCCCCAGGCCATGAATGCCGCGAGCACCATCGCCGGCAACATCATGGAATCCCGCAGATACCAGCCCCTGCCGCGACGACCTTCAAATGCAATCACAAAAGTAAGCAGATAGAGCGATAGCGGAACCACCCAAAGGAAGGGGATGGACGCGATGTTCTGGGTGATGTGGCTCGACACGGAGAGCAGCATCATGGTGGCAATTGCGGCCAGAGCAAACCAGACCCCATAGTCCTGTGCACTCGGTGACTGATGGTCGTCGTCATGAGGCTCTCGAGCCGACGCCCCTGGGGTGTCTCCGTTTGAAGGATTTGCTTGCGAAGCACGCCAGGCCAGAAAACCCGCAAGCAACACAAAGGCCACGTAGACCCCGCTCCACATCATGGCCTGGATCTTGGTGGAGACCCATGGCTCAATGACAAACGGATAAGCAAGAAGCCCCATCAGGGATCCGAAGTTCGACAAGGCAAACAGACGATAGGCCCGCTGGGCCTTCGAGGCGTCAGGCTGGCTTCGCGCAAACCACGACTGTACCAGTGGCCCCGTGGTGGCAAGCATCAGATAGGGCAGACCAATGGTCATCGTCAGCAAGCCAACGATGCGAAGCGTGGGGTCCTCATGGCCGGTGGGCTTCCATTGCTCTGAGGCAAGAATGGGCAGAGCCAGCAGGCTCACAAGAAGGAGTGCGATATGAAGCCCCGACTGAAGCCTGGGCCTGATGCGCTGAACGGCATCCGAATAGGAGTAGCCCGCCAGCAAAACCACCTGAAAAAACATAAGACAGGTTGTCCAGACCGCCGCGGACCCGCCAAACCACGGCACGATCTGTTTGGCTATGATGGGCTGAACCAGAAACAACAAAAAGCTTGAGACCAGAATGGTCAGCGCGTTCATCAGCATGCGAGTCGAGCATCCAATTTCTGGCCGTCCACCACGAAGGCCCGAATGCCTTCGGCAAGCTTCTCGCTGGCCATGGCGTCTTCATTGAGTTGGAATCGAAAGGCCGCCTCGGCAAGGTCCAGAGACGGTGCTGACGTTGTACCACTGGCCGGATTCAGTTCGCGAACCAGACAGGTTCGAGTCGTGTCATTTTTCAGCTGCTCAAGCAGATCCGGGCTCACCGTCAAAAGGTCACAGCCCGCTAGCGCAAGCACCTGGTCCACATGCCGAAAGCTGGCCCCCATCACCGAGGTCGCGTAACCATGTTGCTTGAGGTAGCTATAGATTTTTTTCACCGAGAGCACGCCAGGGTCTTGATCGGCCGAGGTCCAGCTCGCGCCGGACTTCTTGAACCAGTCACTGATACGGCCGACGAATGGCGAAATCAAGGTCACGCCTGAGTCGGCCGCCAGAGCCGCCTGGGCAAGGCTGAAAATCAGGGTGACGTTGCATGCAATGCCCTCACGCTCAAGTTGTCGTGCGGCCTGCACCCCTTCCCATGTCGCTGCAATCTTGATCAGCACCCTGGAAGGATTCTGACCCATCGATTGATAGCCTTCGATGATTCGATGGGCCTCACGAATCGTGGCCTGCGTGTCAAAGGAATGTCGGGCGTCGACCTCAGTGGAGACTCGTCCGGGCACGATCTTCAAGATCTCAGTGCCAAAGTGAACAAGGACAGCACGAGCAAGGTCCGACATGCTACCGGAGTGCTTGGATCTCACCTGCTGGACAATACCCGCGTACTCCGGCTGATCAAGGGCTCGGACAATCAGTGTGGGATTGGTGGTGGCGTCTTGCGGCTGATAAGCCCGCATCAGTTCAAAACTGCCAGTGTCGGCCACCACCGTGGTGACGGCTTTCAGCGCATCCAGCGCATTGGAAGGGTTCATGGTCTCTCACAAAAAATTCGGGCACGATTCCAACTGCGAATCATGCCCGAATCAGTGAAGGACGTCAGCGTCACCAGGGCCAGGAGAACCCGGGCCCTGAGTTGATCACCCTCTTTTTGCTTAGGTCAGCATATCGGCCCAGATGTTACGAGCCCAACCCATGGCAAAACGGCCTTCGATTTCGGTGGGTCGGCCGCTCACACCGCCGGACCCGGCCACCGTCTTCATGGTTTTGTCCGTGGCGTCGTAGGCGTGAACGCTGGCCACGTGCACCACATTTTTGTCATCCACGAAGCTGTAGCAGGTGTTGGCCATCATTGGGGCGATGGCCGAGCGGCCATTCATCAATTCCACAATGGCTGCCGCGGCCGCTTTACCGTGCTGGTTGGCCATATGACCCGACTTCGGCATGGCGGGCGCAGCGAAGGTTGCATCACCCAGAACATGAATATTCTTATGAGCGGTCGATTCCATGGTGACCCAATCCACGCCACACCAGAGATTGTTCATGTTGACCAGGCCTGCGGCCTGAGCAATGTTTCCGGCACGATGTGGAGGCACCACGTTCAACACGTCGCCCGTGATGCGATCACCAGTTTCGGTGCTAAGACGTTTGCCTTTCAGGTCAAGTTCGGTGACCACCATGTTGGCGTTGTATTCGATCATGCCGGGGTATAGATCGGCCCAGGCCTTCATGAACAGGCCCTTTTTCGACTGAATATCAGGATTGGCGTCCATGATCACGACCTTGCTTCGCGTGTTCCCCTTCGCTTTGAACAGGTGCGCCACCTGACAGGCCCGCTCATAGGGGCCAGGGGGGCAGCGATAAGGAGCCTTGGGGATTGAAAGCACATAGACACCACCATTGGGAACCGCATCCAACTGAGCTTTCAGAGCCATGGTCTGCGGACCCGCTTTCCATGAATGGAGGATGGTCTTTTGGGCTTCATCATTCAGACCAGCAATCGCCTGGAAGTTGAAATCGATACCAGGGGAAACCACCAGTCGGTCATAAGCGATGACCTCGCCCTTCTTCACCGTGACGGTTTTCTTGGCGGGATCAATGGCCGTGACTTCATCATTGATGACATTGATACCACGGGCCTTAAGCTTGTCATAGGTGTGGGTAATGGTCTGCATGGTTTGCGAACCACCAAGCACCAGATTGGAGATGGGGCATGAAATGAAGTTGCGTTCGCGTTCGATCATGACCACTTCAATGGCACCCGCGGACCATTCATTGATGTACTTCGCAGCAGTGGCGCCACCATAGCCGCCACCAATCACCACGACTCGGCCAAGCTTTTTGGACGACGCAGTCTTGCCGGTGGACGATGATGCGCATCCTGCGAGGCCTCCTGCAGCGGTCACCGCCACGCCAGCAGCACCCGCCTTAATCAGGCTTCGGCGATGATTAAATTGATCTGACATTGTTTTCTCCTTGTCCCTGAGGCGATTTATTTTTTCTTAGGCTGAGCGGCGAAGTAGGCGGCGAGGTCAGCGATCTGCTGGTCGGTGTAGCCCTTCACGATCTGGTGCATCAGCGTCGCGGGTTTGTCACCGCTGCGGTATTCCTTCATGTTGCTGATGAATTTTTCTTTATCGTAGCCTGCAAGGGATTCCATGATCCCCACGCTGCGGCCATCCGTTCCGTGGCAGTTGGCGCAGTTGGCGGCCAGGTAACGAATCTTGCTCATGTCTTGCGCCTGAACCGGCAAACTCAGCCCGATCGTGGCGGACCCGATCAGTGCCGCCATAACAAATTGCTTTCGCATAACAATCTCCCTCCGAGTGGTTGTTCTAATTACGACAGGGGGATTTTCGCAGAAATAGTGCGATTGTCTATGCGCAATTTCGCCTATGCTTTTTATGCATTGCAGCATTCGGCTGGAGAAGGAAAGAAAGCGCGCCCAGTCGGGCGCGCTTTGAAACGAGAGGAGTTAGTCGGCGACGGCTTCTGCGGGAGTGCGTCGACGACGCCCCTCAGGACCCGTTTTCGCAGGTGGTTTTTGCGGCTCGTCGCCCGGGAACTCAAGCTTGACCTGATCGGGATTCGCGGGATCGAGGCCGATATGAACCCGGCCGCCCGAGACCAACTTACCGAACAAGAGCTCGTCAGCAAGGGCGCGTCGAATGGTGTCTTGAATCAGTCGCTGCATGGGGCGGGCACCCATGAGGGGATCAAACCCTTTCTTCGCCAGAAACTCGCGGAGTTCTTCCGAGAAACTGACTTCGACTTTTTTCTCTTGCAACTGCTGCTCGAGACCAATCAGGAACTTGTCGACCACCCGCTTAATGACTTCGGTGTCAAGGGGCCGGAAGGAAACAATGGCGTCGAGACGGTTACGGAACTCAGGCGTGAAGATCCGCTTGATATCCTGCATCTCGTCGCCGGGTTCGCGAGAGTTCGAAAAGCCAATCGAGCGCTTGTTGAGGGCCTCGGCGCCAGCATTGGTGGTCATGATGATGATCACGTTACGGAAATCAGCCTTGCGGCCATTGTTGTCCGTGAGGGTGCCGTGGTCCATCACCTGCAAAAGAACATTGAAGGTGTCCGGGTGGGCTTTTTCGATTTCATCAAGCAGCAGCACGCTGTGGGGCTTTTTGTTGATGGCCTCGGTGAGTAATCCACCTTGATCAAAACCAACATAGCCCGGCGGCGAACCGATCAGGCGGGACACTGCATGCGACTCCATGTATTCCGACATATCGAATCGAATGAGCTCGATGCCAAGGACATACGCGAGCTGCTTGGCGACCTCGGTCTTGCCCACGCCGGTGGGGCCAGAGAAGAGAAATGAACCAATGGGTTTGTCCACCTTGCCCAGGCCCGAGCGCGACATCTTGATGGCTGCAGAAAGCGCCTCGATGGCGGGGTCTTGGCCGAACACCACACTCTTGAGATTCATATCCAGCCGGGCCAGAACAGCTCGGTCATCCGTGTTGACGGTTGCCGGCGGGATGCGAGCGATCTTGGCCACGATTTCTTCAATCTCTGTTTTTCCGATGGTGCGCTTTTGCTTGCTCTTCGGAAGGATGCGCTGGGCAGCACCGGCCTCGTCGATCACATCGATCGCTTTATCTGGAAGGTGACGGTCATTGATGTATTTGGAAGACAGTTCGGCGGCCGTGGTGAGCGCAGCCGCTGAATACTTCACACCGTGGTGCTCTTCAAAGCGGGTTTTTAAGCCTTTAAGAATCTGCACGGTCTGCTCGACGGTGGGTTCGACCACATCGATCTTCTGGAAACGACGAGACAGGGCATGGTCTTTTTCAAAAATACCGCGATATTCCACATAGGTCGTCGCGCCAACACAGCGCAACGCACCCGACGACAGTGCAGGCTTCAAGAGGTTCGAGGCATCCATGGTTCCGCCCGAGGCCGAGCCGGCTCCGATAAGGGTGTGGATTTCGTCGATGAACAGCACCGAATGGGGGTCATTTTTAAGTTGCTTGAGTACCGCCTTGAGCCGCTGCTCGAAATCACCCCGATATTTCGTGCCGGCCAAGAGCGAGCCCATGTCCAGAGAATAGACCGTCGCCTGATCAAGAATATCGGGCACCTCTTTGTCGACGATACGTCGCGCAAGACCTTCGGCGATGGCTGTTTTTCCCACACCGGCTTCGCCCACCAAAAGTGGGTTGTTTTTACGGCGACGGCAGAGCACCTGAATCACGCGCTCGACCTCGGCCTCTCGCCCAATCAGGGGGTCAATCTTGCCCTTGCGGGCAAGTTCATTGAGGTTCGTGGTGTACTGATCAAGCGCAGTCGGCTGGCTGGAGGCAGACGTGGACTGGGCCGCAGACTCGGCTGACTCGTCAGTGCTTTGAGATTCTTCGGAGGTGCTGGCCGGCGACTGGGGAGCCTTGGTGATGCCGTGGGCGATGAAGTTCACGACATCCAGACGGGTGATCCCCTGCTGGTGCATGAAATAAACCGCGTGAGAGTCTTTCTCGCCAAAGATTGCAACAAGGACATTGGCACCCGTCACCTCTTTCTTGCCGTTGGAGGTGGACTGCACATGCATGATGGCACGCTGAATCACCCGTTGAAAGCCAAGTGTAGGCTGGGTGTCGACATCATCGGGACCTTGAATGATTGGCGTGTTGTCATTGATGAACTGTGTGAGCGCCTTGCGAAGGTCGTCCACATTGGCCACGCAGGCCTTCAGAATTTCGGACGCCGACGGGTTGTCGAGCAGAGCGAGCAGGAGATGCTCGACGGTGATGAACTCGTGTCGTTGTTGACGAGCTTCCACGAAGGCCATGTGCAGACTAACTTCAAGTTCCTGGGAAATCATGCTTCCTCCATCACGCACTGCAAAGGATGCTGATGCATCCGGGCGAAACTGCTCACTAATTCAACTTTGGTGGCCGCAATGTCTCGGGAATACACCCCACAGACACCGCGCCCTTCTCGATGGACCGTCAGCATCACTTGGGTGGCCTGCTCAATACTCATCATGAAGAATTTTTGCAGCACAACAACCACAAATTCCATCGGGGTGAAGTCGTCGTTTAAGAGCAACACCTGGAAGAGCGGCGGGGTCTTGGCCTTGGCCGGTTGGCGCTCAAGAAGAGCCGTGGCGCCCGTCTCCGGGGAGGCTGATGGGCCGTCCCCACCGCTTCTGGCGGGCGGAGTCGAAGCATTCAGAGGCGTTTTCATAGTGTTTTCTATTCTAAGGCGTTGAATCCGGGTTCGGGAGAGTAGACAAACCACAGGCTTTTCCCTATATTCGAGGAGTCTTAAAGGTGAATGGGCAACTGTTGCCCTTTGGGGCACCGGTGCTGTTTTGACGCATGTGGAGCACCTCGGCATGGGGTTGAGGTTCTGAAGTGCGCGATTTTTATTAAGGAAATTTAGATGTCTACGGGTACAGTCAAGTGGTTTAACGACGCAAAAGGTTTTGGTTTCATTACCCCCGATGAGGGCGGCGAAGACGTGTTCGCGCACTTCTCTGCAATCTCAACGAGCGGCTTCCGTTCGCTGAAAGAAGGCCAAAAGGTCCAGTTCGATATCGTTCAGGGCCCCAAGGGCAAGCAGGCCTCCAACATCACCCCGCTCGGTTAATTCGCATTGGTTTTTGCGTTTTAGCTGTCGCAACAAAAAACCCAGCCTCGGCTGGGTTTTTTGTTGCCCTTGTTCCTGAACTTACATCTGTTCAATCATCACATCACCAAATCCAGAACAAGACACCTGGGTGGCGCCATCCATCAGGCGCGCAAAGTCGTAGGTGACTTTCTTGGTCGTGATCGCTTTTTCCATCGCGCTGATGATGAGGTCAGCCGCCTCAAACCAGCCCATGTGGCGAAGCATCATCTCGGCCGAAAGAATCAGTGAACCAGGGTTCACGTAATCCTTGCCAGCATACTTGGGCGCTGTGCCATGGGTCGCCTCGAACATGGCCACGCTGTCGGACAGGTTGGCGCCAGGCGCGATTCCAATGCCACCCACCTGCGCGGCCAAGGCGTCGGAGATGTAATCGCCGTTCAGATTCAGTGTCGCAATCACACTGTATTCCGCCGGGCGCAGGAGAATCTGCTGCAAGAAAGCGTCGGCAATCACGTCTTTGATCACGATTTCATTGCCCGTTTTGGGGTTCTTGAAGGAGCACCACGGGCCGCCATCCACAAGCTTTGCACCGAACTCCTTCTGCGCGAGTTCATACGCCCAGTCACGAAAGCCCCCCTCGGTGAATTTCATGATGTTGCCTTTGTGCACGATGGTGACCGAGGGCTTGTCGTTGTCGATGGCGTACTGCACCGCCTTGCGCATGAGTCGTTCGGTGCCCTCGCTCGAGACCGGTTTGATACCAATTCCGGACGTCTCTGGGAAACGGATCTTCTTCACACCAAAGTCGTTGATCAGGAAATTGATGAGTTTTTTGGCCTGGTCGCTGCCGGCCTGGAATTCAACCCCCGCATAGATGTCCTCTGAGTTTTCCCGAAAGATCACCATGTCGGTTTTCTCGGGCTCTTTGACCGGGCTGGGAACCCCCTTGAAGTAGCGCACAGGGCGCAGACAGACATAGAGGTCAAGCTGCTGGCGAAGCGCCACGTTGAGCGAACGAATTCCGCCACCCACCGGCGTGGTTAAGGGGCCTTTGATGGAGACGACGTAATCCTTGAGGGCCGCCAAGGTCTCTTCCGGAAGCCAGACGTCAGGGCCATAGACGCGGGTCGACTTTTCCCCGCAGAAAATCTCCATCCAAGAGATTTTTCGCTTGCCGCCGTAGGCTTTCTGAACCGCGGCATCCACCACCTTGATCATGACGGGACTGATATCGACCCCCGTGCCGTCACCCTCAATGTAAGGAATGATGGGCTGATCGGGAACATTCAGTGAGTAGTCGGCATTGACGGTGATTTTCTGCCCAGTGGTGGGCACCTTGATTTTGTCGTACACGGCAAGTCTCCCTTGAAAAGATCTCTTATTTTACCCCTGAGGTCATAATCCTTGGCATGCCAACCGCTTTGACGAAGACCGCCATGCTCACTCAACGACGACTTCTCCTTCCCCTGCTCTTGCTCTGCGTGCTGGGGCCGAAGGCTCACGAAGCATATGCGCAAAAACGCATAGAAACGCTGACCGTTCAGTTCTTTCAGGTTCAAGCGGAAGTCGCAAGCACTCCAGCCGAGCGAGCCCAAGGCCTAATGGGCCGAAAGTCACTGGCGCCGAACCACGGCATGTTGTTTGTCTTTGAGTCAGTTGGGCGGCAATGTTTCTGGATGAAAAACACGCCGCTGCCGCTAACCATTGCCTTCCTCGCTGAGGATGGAAGCATCATCAACACCGCCGACATGGCGCCTTTTTCCGAAACCCCACACTGCTCGGCAGCCCCGGTACGCTTCGCCCTGGAAATGGAGCAAGGCTGGTTTCGAAGCCGCGGGGTGCTGGTGGGGGACAAGGTCACGGGGCTTCCTGCTCCGTGACCTCTTCTTGGCCCAGTTCTCGGATGAGGCTCAGTTCAAAGGCGGCGCAAGCCCCCTGCAGACTGAGTTCAGACGCTGTCAGGCGAAATTCTTGGCGGCGAAATCCCAGTTCACCAGTGCCCAGTAGGCGCCCATGTAGTCAGGGCGACGATTGCGGTAATCAATGTAGTAGGCGTGTTCCCAGAGGTCACAGGTGATCAAGGGCTTGTCCGTGGTGGTGACGGGCGTCGCTGCATTGCTGGTGTTCACGATATCCAACGAGCCATCGGCTTTTTTCACCAGCCATGTCCAGCTGGAACCGAAGTTACCCACGGCACTTTTCGTGAAGGCTTCTTTGAATGCATCAAACGAACCCCACTTGGCATCCATCGCGGCTGCCAGGGCCCCTGTGGGCTGGCCGCCACCCTTGGGTGAGAGCGAGTTCCAATAAAAAGTGTGGTTCCAGATCTGAGCCGCGTTGTTGAAAATACCTCCCGACGACTTCTTGACGATTTCATCGAGGGGGGAATTTTCGAACTCCGTGCCCTTGATCAGGTTGTTCAGGTTGGTGGCGTAGGCCTGATGGTGCTTGCCGTAATGAAACTCGAGCGTTTCTTTGGAGATGTGGGGCTGCAAGGCGTCGATGGCATAAGGCAATGGGGGAAGCGTGTGCTCCATGAGGGCTCCTGTTGAAATGGTCGGATCGGAAAATCCCAGGTCGTGAACATCTCTGGGGTTGGCGAAGTTTAGCCTGTCGATGGCTTGGGAAAAACCGCATGAACCCTAACCTCGAGGTGGCCTTTCGCCAGATGGACCTCGAGAGCCTCGTCGGCTTGTACCTCAGCAGCCTGGGTCACCACAGCGCCTTTGGCATCGAGGACCATGGCATACCCTCGCTGCAAAATCGCGGTCGGGTCCAGG
The DNA here is from genome assembly GCA_964460315.1 of uncultured Bordetella sp. GTDB lineage: Bacteria > Pseudomonadota > Gammaproteobacteria > Burkholderiales > Burkholderiaceae_A > Lacustribacter. The sequence continues at coordinate 74,646 of CAYWPQ010000005.1, forward strand.
GCATTGAGTTGCGCCTCAAGCCGAGACAACGTGGACTCCGCGATGTGCCAGCGTCGCGATTTCGCCGAGTCAAGCCGGGCACGCAAGGCCTGCCATCGCAGGATCTGCAGCTTGAGCGTCTCCCGAGGGCTTCTCAAGGACTGCGCCAAGAGATCCAGGCGTTGCTGGGCTCGCTGCCAACGGCGGCTCATAAGATGCTGTAGGTCGGCCGCGAACGCCTCAAGCTGCTGCCGCAGAGCAAGGTCCTTGGCAGCAACCAGCTGAGCGGCGGCCGTTGGAGTGGCCGCGCGAATATCGGCGACCAGATCCGCAATCGAGACATCGCTCTCGTGACCGACTCCAGCCACAACGGTGTGCTGACAGCCCACAATCGCGTGAGCGAGTGCCTCGTCGTTGAACGCCCAGAGATCCTCAAGGCTTCCGCCCCCACGGACGAGAAGCAAGACATCGCAATCGGGATCACGGTCAGCCCGCCGCAACTGATCGATCAACATGACGGGTGCATCCTGCCCTTGAACCAGCGAGGGATAGAGTTTGATTCGAATTCTTGGTGCTTGTTGAGTCAGCGTGGCCACGACGTCGCGCAGGGCCGCGGCGCCAAGTGATGTCACCAGGCCAACACCATCAATGCGGTCCGGCAGGCCCCGTTTGCGGGATGCATCCAAGAGACCCTCACGTTCAAGTTTCGCGCGGCGAGCAAGAAAAGCCTCATAGAGTGCCCCCTGCCCCGCGCGTGTCATGGATTCGACACGAATCTGAAAATCACCACGAGGCTCGTAGAGGCCGACCACCGCCCGAACCTCCACTTGATCACCTTCCTTGGGCTGCCAATCCAACTGGCCGGTCCGACCTTTGAACATGACCGCTCGGACGCTGGCCTGAGCATCACGCAGGGTGAAGTACCAATGGCCGCTGCTCGCCCGGGTCATCTGGGCGATCTCCCCCCGAATCTGCATGGACGGAAAGCTTCGCTCCAGGCTGCTCGCCACCACTCGGTTGAATTCACTCACTGAGAGAATCGACATGTTCAACACACCTTTCGGGATAACCCGGAAATCTTCTTAAGACACCCAATTTATCAGGGTGATTACGGGACAAACTGCCGTGAAACACTCAAAAAATCAGGCTTCTCGGTCGTAGATGTCCACAGAATAATGGGTCGAGCTGCGATCGGCGTCCTGCCATGTCAAAATTCCTTACTCGCCCATATTTCTAACGCTAAGCCTATGATTTTATTGGATATTTTTATCGAAACATCAAACTAAGGTCAGTGGCGGCTCACCTGTTCATCCCAAAGCCGCAGGGCAAAACCTCTAAGTCGAAAAACTATCCCCATAGTTATCCACAGAACATCCCGAGAACAAAAAAAGGCAAGATCGCAGGGTCATGATCCTGCAAAAAATCTCCAAACGATTGCTTGAACACTGGTTCTCAGGGGGCTCTGGCCGCCTGGGGCTGATGTGGCGTCTGCCGCTGCTGGTGGCTGAAGGAATCTATCTAACCCTGCTCGGCCTGCGTGAAGCCTGGTTTGGTTGGATTCGACCGCCAAAAAAAGCAAGGAGCGTGAGGGTGATCGCCGTCGGGAACCTGGTGGTCGGTGGCGCGGGTAAAACCCCAGTCGTCATGGCCATGGCCGAGGCCTTTCGATCGAAAGGGGTCGTCTGCGGAATTATCACCCGCGGCTACGGCTCGACGATTGAGTCGAATAAGACACAACGAGCGATTCTTCCGGAGGAAATCCGCCAAACCACAGCCCATCAGATTGGCGACGAGGCCTGGCTATTGGCATGGCGAACCCAGTGTCCGATTGGCGTCGGGGCCAACCGGTACCAAAGTCTTCTTGCCCTCCGTGCCCGAGTTCCCGATCTTGAGGTGGTGATCCTTGACGACGGCCTTCAGCAGCGATCGCTTCAATGCGATGAACGTTACCTGGTGATCGACTCTCGCGGCTTTGGCAACGGCCACTGCTTGCCATACGGTCCTCTGCGCGAACCTGCCATCGGCCTCGGGCGATGGACGGGCTGGATTGATCATGGTCTGATTGACGCCCTCACCCAAAGGCGTTTGACCCATGCCCTTCCCGCACTTCGAGCCACTCTGAACCAGACCGAGACCGCATGGATTTCCCTGGCGGACCCCGATCAGATCCCTCCCATGGACCTTCATTCCGGCTTGCTGCAGTTTAAGCGCTCACGAATTCTGGCTGCGGCAGGCATCGCGATGCCAGAAAAATTTTTCGCAATTCTTCATTCCATGGGTCTGACCTTCGATCGACTTCCGCTCCCAGATCACGAACCTCTGGTCGCTGAAAAGATACTCCACGCCTGGAAAGCCTCACGTTACGATTATGTTTTGATGACCGAAAAAGACGCTGTCAAAATGGTCGATCGCGACCTGCCCTTTCAGTCGATGGCATGGGCCTTAAGGCGAACTGCGACGCTCGACACCGAATTCATCAATCACCTCACAAGAGGCCACTAATGGACCCCAAACTCCTGGAGATTCTCGCCTGCCCACGATCCAAACAGCCGCTCACCATGGGCCAAGGCGGACAGTACTTGATCTGTGAAGCGGAAGGGGTGGCTTATCCCATCATCGACGGTATTCCCTACCTGCTCGAGAGCAGCGCCATCCAACTCGCAAAAATTGAAACGGCCCCGATGGACGACGCAAGCCACGTCCTAACGGGACAGCCCTGATGTTCTGGGTCGTCATTCCTGCAAGGCGTGCATCGAGCCGTCTGCCGAATAAACCGCTCGCCGACATCGGCGGTGCGCCGATGGTGGTACGGGTGGCCGAGCAGGCGAAGAAAAGTGGTGCAGACCGCGTGATCGTGGCCACCGATGATGACGAGATTCGTCATGCCGTAGAGCAGCATCATGTCGAAGCGATGCTGACCCGAACGGATCACCCAAGTGGTACCGATCGAATTGCCGAAGTTGCCAAGTCGCTCCGGGCGCCTGCCGATCAGATTCTGATCAATGTGCAGGGCGATGAGCCTCTGATCGAACCCGAGCTGATCGCCCAGGTTGCTCAGACCCTGCATCAGTCGACGAAGGCCTGGGTGGCCACAGCCGCCACACCGATTCGTGACGCCGCGATGGCTCAAAGTATTCATGTGGTGAAGGTGGTGTGTAATGCCCATCGTCAGGCGCTTTACTTTTCGCGTGCCCCGATCCCATTTGATCGCGACGGATGGCAAGACCTTTCGGGAGTGGGCATGACGGCGTCAGCGGGTAAGACGCCACTTTTGCGCCACATTGGCATCTACGGCTTTCGTGCCTTCGCCCTCCAAGAATTTGTGCGCTGGCCGGCCTGTGCTCTTGAGGGCACGGAACAGCTCGAGCAGCTTCGATGGCTGTGGCATGGTCAGACGATCGCGGTGCACATCACCGAGAACTCACCCCACGCAGGGGTGGACACCCCCGAGGACCTTCAGCGGGTTCGCGCCCTCTGGGCAACCCGTCGCCCATGACGCTAGAATGGGTTCAAAACCAACAAGGAGACAGAGCCCATGCGGATCATCTTGCTAGGCCCACCGGGCGCGGGTAAGGGTACCCAGGCCACATTCATTACCCAGCGCTACAGCATCCCCCAGATTTCAACGGGTGACATGCTCCGAGCCGCAGTGAAAGCGGGCACTCCTCTTGGCGTTGCCGCCAAACAAATCATGGACAGTGGTGGGCTCGTCAGCGATGACATCATTATCAATCTGGTGAAAGAACGTCTGACGCAGAGCGATTGTGCCGCAGGCTATTTGTTTGACGGTTTTCCAAGAACCATTCCGCAAGCCCAGGCCATGAAGGATGCGTCCGTTCGGCTCGATGCCGTTTTGGAAATTAGCGTTCCGGACTCCGACATCATTGACCGCATGAGCGGCCGCCGGGTTCATGTGGCAAGCGGCCGCACTTACCACATCAGATTTAACCCGCCCAAGATCGAGGGCAAGGATGACCTGACCGGTGAGCCTTTGATTCAGCGAGACGACGACCTGGAATCCACCGTCCGCAAACGCCTTGATATTTATCACAGCCAAACCAAGCCGCTGGTTGATTTCTATAAAAACTGGGCCGCATCCGGGGACACCGCAGCGCCCAAGGTCACCACCATCTCAGGCGTTGGCGCCGTGGATGCCATCACCCAACGCATTCAAGAAGCCCTGCGCTAAGTTTTTAAGGCCCGTGAATGACGCAGGCTTCGACAAACGGTAGGTCGTTGTCCTTCGCAAAGTTGCGAACAAATTCCATGGCCATGGGTTCGATCAGTTCGAGCCGCTCGTCCACCGCAACGCATTTCACATTCCCCACCATCACCGGATGCACATAAGGGGAATACTGCAGGGGCGCACCTGAGATGGCTCTTGGCCCTTTCGGACGGAAGGCTGACATCACACCACAAAGACGCTCGGCCCAGTCACTCGGGCGAAAGACCTTGCCCGAGTGGGTCACGCCTTCAATCAGGTATTGCTTGGGGGCTAACAATGGGCTTGGCACAAAGCTTCCAGGGGCGAAACGAACTGAAACAGGTATTCTATAGGGTTCGAGATTCCGATTTGAAACCAATGCTGGGGACAACTGCTTTGAACTCACCCGTGATGCCGACCTATGCACGTCAGCCCGTGGCTTTTAGCCACGGAGAAGGCGTGTGGCTTTGGGACACCGACGGGCGGCGCTACCTCGACGCCCTTTCGGGCATCGCGGTCAACACACTGGGACACAACCATCCCCGGCTTGTCGAAGGCTTGCGCGACCAGGTGGGGAAACTGATTCACACCTCGAACCTCTACGAAGTTCCGCTGCAGACGGAACTGGCTGCCGAACTGGTTCGTCTCTCCGGCATGACCAATGTGTTTTTCTGCAATTCAGGGCTTGAGGCCAATGAGGCCGCCATTAAATTGGCCCGCAAGCACGGCCACCGGCTTGGCTTTGACCGCCCAAAGATCATCGTATTTGAGCGGGCCTTTCACGGCCGCTCGCTGGCCACCCTTTCCGCGACAGGCAACGACAAAGTTCAGAAAGGCTTTGAGCCCCTGGTCGAAGGATTTGTTCGCGTTCCGATGAATGAGATTCATACGATCCATCGCTATGCCGAACGTCATCCCGACATCAGCGCCGTTTTCCTTGAAACCATTCAAGGCGAAGGAGGCATCCGACCGTCGGACATTCAATTTCTAAAACAGCTCCGCGAACTCTGCACGTCCAAGCACTGGCTGCTCATGCTCGACGAGGTTCAATGTGGCGTGGGGCGCACCGGAAAATGGTTTGCCCACCAGTGGGCCGACATCATTCCTGACGTTATGCCCCTGGCCAAGGGACTGGGATCGGGCGTTCCCATCGGTGCGGTGGTGACCCATGGCATCGCGTCGTCGATCTTCGAACCCGGCAACCATGGCACCACCTTTGGTGGCAACCCGTTGGCGATGCGCGCAGGGCTTGAGACGATTCGTGCCGTCGAGGCGGAAGGGCTCCTCGCCAACGCCTCGGTCCGCGGTGAACAGCTTCGACAAGGACTGGCCCAAGCCTTTCATGGCTTGAAAGCAGTGCAAGAAATTCGGGGGCATGGATTGATGATCGGCATTGAGCTTGACCGGCCCTGCGGCCCCATCGTGGCCATGGCGCGCGAGGCGGGGCTCCTGCTGAATGTGACTGCTGAGCGAGTGATCCGTCTTCTCCCTGCCCTCACCTTGCGTGAAGAGGAAGCAGCCGAGATCCTTGCCCGCCTGATTCCCGTGGTGCATGCGTTCTTGCAAAAGGACCATTCATGATGACCGGGCTTCGCCACTTTCTGCAGTTTAAGGACCTGAGCGCCAAGGAATACGACTATCTCTTTGCGCGCACGCGCATCATCAAAGACCGATTCAAACGGTATGTGCGTCACATGCCCCTCATGGACCGAACGCTGGTCATGATCTTCGAGAAAGCCTCCACGCGCACTCGGCTCTCCTTTGAGGCTGGCATGCATCAGCTGGGGGGTGCCGCCATTTATCTCAACACCCGTGACACCCAGCTTGGTCGGGGCGAACCGGTTGAAGACGCTGCGCAGGTCATCTCACGAATGTGTGACCTCGTGATGATTCGCACCTATGAACAGACCATTGTCGAACGCTTTTCATCGCATTCTCGCGTGCCCGTCATCAACGGGCTGACCAACGAATACCACCCCTGCCAGATCCTTGCTGACATCTTCACGTTCATCGAACACCGTGGGTCCATTCGGGGAAAAACGGTGGCCTGGATTGGTGACTCAAACAATGTCTGCAACACCTGGCTTCAGGCGGCAGAACTCCTTGACTTCCAGGTGCGCGTCTCCACCCCACCCGGCTACGAGGTCGAGCCCGAAAGGGCAGGCCTGCTTTCGAATGGCCATTTCCAAGAATTTGCTGACCCCATGGAAGCCGCGCGTGGCGCCGATCTTGTCACCACCGATGTCTGGACATCCATGGGCTTCGAGGCCGAAAACGAGGCGCGAATCAAAGACTTCGCCGACTGGATGGTCGACGACGACATGATGAAGGTTGCCAATCCCCAAGCGCTCTTCATGCATTGCCTTCCCGCTCACCGTGGTGAAGAGGTCAGCGCCGAGGTGATCGATGGCCCTCAGAGTGTGGTCTGGGAGGAGGCGGAAAATCGCCTGCATGTCCAAAAAGCGCTGATGGAATTTCTGCTCCTGGGTCCCATTCAAGACTAGTGCCATGCCGCAAGCGCCTCATCATGAACAAAACCTTGTCGTCCTCAAGTCGCACCCACCTCTTTTTGCTCTCCTTCCGTTGACCTTTAACCCTGATTGATCATGCCTCCTAAAAAATCGTCGTCCACAAAAAAATCCTCGGCTGTGAAAAAACCCACCTCGTCCGTGACTCGAGTGCGTCCAGCCGCTGCCAAAAAGACCTCCGTCAAAAAGGTGGTGCTGGCGTATTCCGGGGGGCTCGACACCTCCGTCATTCTTAAATGGCTGCAGGACGAATACGACTGCGAAGTCATCACCTTCACCGCCGATATTGGACAAGGTGAGGAACTCGAGCCTGCTCGCAAGAAGGCCGAGAAATTCGGCATTAAGAAAATCTACATCGATGATCTGCGCGAGGAGTTTGTTCGCGATTTTGTTTTCCCCATGTTCCGCGCCAACACGGTCTATGAAGGCGAATACCTGCTCGGCACTTCCATCGCGCGCCCCCTGATTGCCAAGCGCATGATTGAGATTGCCAAGAAAGAAAAGGCCGATGCGATCTCGCATGGGGCCACAGGAAAGGGCAATGACCAGGTTCGTTTTGAACTCGGTGCCTATGCCCTGATGCCCAACATTAAAGTGATTGCCCCCTGGCGCGAGTGGGATCTTCTCTCCCGCGACAAGCTTCTGGCCTACGCTGACCAACACGGCATTCCCGTGGATTACAAGAAGCGTAAAGGTGAGGCGCCGTTTTCGATGGATGCCAACCTTTTGCATATCTCGTATGAAGGTGGTGTCCTCGAAGATCCCAATCGCGAGCCCCCCGCCGAAGGGATGTGGCGGCTTACCGTGCCCCTTGAAAAAGCGCCCAACAAGCCCGAGGTGGTGGAGCTTGAATTTGCCAAGGGCGACCTGATCGCCATCAACGGCAAGAAAATGAAGGCCCATGAACTTCTGATCACCCTCAACACCATGGGTGGCCGACACGGCATTGGCCGGCTTGACCTCGTCGAGAACCGGTACGTTGGCATGAAGTCGCGCGGCTGCTACGAAACGCCAGGCGGGACCATTTTGCTCCGGGCCCACCGCGCCATTGAGTCGCTCACCCTGGACCGTGAAGTCGCCCACCTCAAAGACGACCTCATGCCCCGATACGCCAGCGCTGTCTACAACGGCTACTGGTGGTCACCCGAGCGGATCGCCATGCAGACACTGATTGACCATACCCAACAAGTGGTCAACGGCACCGTTCGTCTCAAGCTCTACAAGGGCACGGTGACGGTGATTGGACGAAGCTCCAAGAACTCCCTGTTCGACGCGAAGATCTCAACCTTTGATGATGATGGTGGCGCCTACAACCAGGCCGACGCAGGAGGCTTCATCAAGCTCAATGCGTTACGCATGAGAATTGCCGCCCAGAAAAACCGGAGATAGACCGCCATGCCCTCGTTTGACGCCACCCTTGAGGCCGATCAGGCCGAACTACGCAACGCCGTCGATCAGACGGCCAAGGAAATTGGTACCCGTTTTGATTTCAAAGGCTCGAGTGCCAAGGTTGAACACAAAGACCGAGAAGTCACACTCTATGCCGACAGTGACTTTCAGATTGGGCAGGTCCGCGATGTGCTGATTGCTAAATGCGCGAAGCGAAATGTGGATGTTCGCTTCCTGGACCTTGGAACGATTGAAAAAATCGGTGGCGACAAGGTGAAACAGCTGATTAAGGTACGCCACGGCATCGCGGGCGATGACGCCAAGAAAATTGTTCGGATCATCAAGGACAGCAAGATGAAGGTGCAGGCCTCCATTCAGGGTGACGCGGTTCGCGTCACGGGTAACAAGCGTGACGACCTGCAAGAGGCCATTGCCATGCTGAAGAAGGAAGTGACCGAACTTCCGCTAACGTTCGGGAATTTTCGCGACTAATTAGGCGGCTGCCGGCCCCGAGACAATCCGCGCCCAGGCCGAGTGGTTGTGGATGGACTCGAAGTTTTCCGCCTCGACGGTGAAGGCGGCAACACCGGGCAGGGACTTCACCGAAGTGGCGACATCGCGAACGAGATCCTCCACAAACTTCGGGTTGTCGTAGGCGCGCTCGGTCACGTACTTCTCATCGGGACGCTTCAAAAGCCCCCAAAGCTCACACGAAGCCTGCGACTCCACGGTTCGAATCAAGGTTTCCACCGAAAGCAGCGATTGTGGATCGAGTTCGGCGGCGACCGTGACCTCGGAACGCTGATTGTGGGCGCCGTAATCAGAGATCTCTTTTGAACATGGGCAAAGACTTTTCACCGGAACGCGAACCTCGCACTGGATACGAGCGCGATCATGATCCTGACTGGCGATGAACCGGCAGCGATAGTCCATCATGCTCTCCACGCCACTCACGGGCGCAGCCTTCAGCATGAAAAACGGTAGCGACACATCGATGCATCCTGTTGGTGCGTCGAGACGCTTGAGCATGTCATCAAGGAGACCACGCATCGCCTGCGTTGAGAGGGCCATGCCGCTCTGGTTCATGGACTCCAACATGGCAATGAATCGCGACATGTGGGTACCTTTCTGATCCGCGGGAAGCCCAACGCTCAGACTAAATTCAGCAATCGACGCCTGCCGGCCCCCGCCCTCAAGCGCGATCACCACAGGGTAACGCACGCCACGGACCCCAACCTGCTCAATCGGAAGGTTGCGATGATCAACACTGCCCTGAACATCCGCCATGGCCTGGATGCCATTCATGGATGCAGCGCCAACTGCCGGCGCTCGGCCCAAGAGATCAGGAAAGTTCATGAGGCTGCTTTCAATAATGCGGGACTCGATATTTTGCCTCGAACGAAGGCCTCAATGCCCTTGGCATCCAATCCCTCAAGGGCCAAAAGGGCTTGGTGATCGCCATGATCAATGAAACGATCAGGCAGCCCAAGGTGGGCGATGGGCACCATCGGAATCGCGTCGCCAAGCTCAACAAGGGCCTCGGCGCATGCGGATCCAGCACCGCCCATGACCACATGCTCTTCCACCGTCACAATCAGATCGTGACTGTTCGCCATGCGCTTGATCATGTCGAGATCAATGGGCTTAACAAAACGCATGTTGACCACCGTCGCGTCAAGCGCCTCCGCGGCAGCAAGCGAAGGCGTCACCATGGATCCAAAGGCAAGGATGGCCACCCGCTGCTGACCCTGAGGCCGAGCGGACTCACGCAGCAGTTCCGCCTGACCCACGGTGAGGGGGTCCAGGGTATGACCTGCATCCACTCCGGTGCCTGCGCCACGCGGATAGCGAACTGCTGAAGGGCCATCAATCACAAGGCCCGTGCTTAACATCCGACGGCATTCCAGTTCATCTTTCGGAGCCATGATCACCATGTTGGGGACACAGCGCATGTAGGCGTAATCGTAGATGCCGGCATGGGTTGCGCCATCGGCACCCACAAGCCCAGCCCGATCGATCGCAAACAAGACCGGGAGATTCTGCAAGGCGACGTCATGAATCAATTGATCGTAGCCACGCTGCAAAAAGGTGGAATAGATGGCCACCACGGGCCGCTGACCCTCGCAGGCGATACCTGCGGCGAAGGTGACGGCATGCTGTTCGGCAATGCCAACATCAAAATAGCGGTCTGGGAAGCGTTCTGCGAAAGCCTGCATTCCCGACCCCTCGCACATTGCGGGGGTGACCGCCATGACTCGGGGGTCGTGCTCGGCAGCGTCGCATAGCCACTGGCCGAAAATCTGGGAATAGGTTGGCTTGGCTGCCGCCTTCGGCGTAATGCCCACCTGGGGATCAAACTTGCCGGGGCCGTGGTAAAGAATGGGGTCGGCTTCGGCCTGGTGATAGCCCTGCCCCTTGCGCGTGATCACATGCAAAAAATGGGGGCCTTTTAATCCACGAAGATTTTGAAGCGTGGGCACCAGCGCATCCAGATCATGGCCATCGATCGGACCCACATAATTGAACCCAAGCTCTTCAAACAAGGTGCTCGGCATCAGCATGCCCTTCGCATGACCTTCAAAACGTTTGGCAAACTCAAGAACAGGCGGAATAGCCCCCAGAACCTGCTTGCCAAATTCACGAGCCGAGCGATAAAACCTTCCCGAAAGCAGGCGGGTGAGGTAGTTGCTTAGCGCGCCCACGGGCCGTGAGATGGACATGTCGTTGTCGTTCAGAATGACCAAGAGATCAAGGTCGGTATCCAGGCCGCCATTATTCAAGGCTTCAAACGCCATGCCACCGCTCAGCGCGCCATCGCCGATCACAGCGATATGTCGCCGCCGATTCGCACCGACGTGTTCCCCTTTGCACTTGGAGGCCACGGCCATGCCCAGCGCTGCCGAAATGGACGTGGAGGAGTGCGCGGTACCAAAGGCGTCGTAGTCGCTCTCGGATCGCTTGGGGAAGCCAGAAATGCCCCCGAACTGTCGAAGGCCAGACATCTGGCCTCGTCGGCCAGTGAGAATCTTGTGAGGATAGCTCTGATGACCAACATCCCAGATCAAACGGTCATAGGGCAGCTGGTAGACATGATGGATCGCAATGGTGAGTTCAACGGTCCCAAGATTGGACGAGAGATGTCCTCCCGTTGACGAGACCGTATTCAGAAGAAATTCACGCAGCTCGGAGGCCAACGTTTTGAGCTGAGATCGATCCAACGCTCGCACATCGGCAGGCGTGTTGACCGACTGAAGCAGTTGTTGGCCCATGCCTAATTGATCGTTTTCCATCCTTGCATCCGCCCTTTTTCGGTCATGCTTGACCTGTTTTTTTATCTCTGCCGGCATGTCTGACGGCTTGACTGCGAAACACAGTCCGTATCTTGCCGAGCCAATCCATCAATGGGCTCGCTCCACCAATGCCCGAGCAAGCGTCCTGAGTGTCACCGACCGCTCTGCACCCAAGGGGCCCAGGGCACCCACCGCTCTTTCGTGCAAACCCCGAGCGTAATCCTGTGCGCCCTTCAAGCCAAGTAGGCCAACAAAGGTTGGTTTGTTGGCCGCCGCATCTTTGCCCGGGGTCTTGCCGAGCGTCTCTGCGGTGGCGGTGACATCCAGAACGTCATCGGCCACCTGAAAGGCCAGGCCAATCAACGAGGCGAACTGGCTTAGCGCCTGGGTTTCAGTGGCCGTTGGGCTTCCGCAGAGCGCCCCCATGGAAACCGACGCCTGAATCAAGGCGCCCGTCTTCAGGGCATGCATGGCTTCAAGTTCAGGCTGTGACATGACCATGCCTACGGCATGGATATCCACCGCCTGTCCGCCCGCCATACCCTGTAAGCCTGTTGCCCGAGCCAACGCGCGAATCAGCGAGACCACCCGATCGGCTGGGGCCGGAGACTTTGCGAGAATCTCGAACCCAAGGGTCTGAAGAGCATCGCCCACCAGCAGGGCCTGTGCCTGGCCATACTGAACATGCACGGTCGGCTGACCACGCCTCAGGGCGTCGTCATCCATGCATGGCATATCGTCATGCACCAGCGAAAACGCGTGAATGCATTCGAGCGCCGCACCCACCCGAAGACATAGCTCCGCGTCCGCCCCAACGGCATCGCCCGCGGCCATGGCGAGAAGCGCTCGAATTCGCTTGCCACCGCCCAAAAGGCCATAGCCCATGGCATCGAAGAGAATCTGATCGCCCCGAGTGGACGAGCCAGTCACGTCGGGGCGGACCGCATTCAATTCGCTCGTGAGGCATTCTTCAATGCGCGCTCGAGAGGCCGTGACCCATTGATCAAACGCCACGGTTTAGTCGCTCTCGCTGCTATGACCAGTCGCACGGGTTGATGCAATCAAATCGTTGCGGTCGATCGTTCGGGTTGCCGCTTCGCCATCGGACGGGCCCATCTTGCTCTCAATGATTTCGATCTCCGTCTGAACATGCGCAAGAATTTCTTGGGCGTGCTTCAGGAGCAAGGCGCCTCGTTGATAAGCCTCGAGAGAGTCCGCGAGAGCGAGGTCCGTTGATTCCAGTCTTGAAACCATGGACTCAAGTTCACGAACGGCCTCCTCAAAACTTAAAGAGCCCACCGGCTTAAGGGTTTCCCCAGGGCTGCCAGGCTTGGCATCAATTTTCTTCACCATGCTCGGATTTTAATTGAAATGAATCAAGAACTTAGAAGACCCCCCGGGGTATACTCCCCCTTCGCAAATTCGGGGGGTCTTCGATGTCGGATGTCGGAAGCTTTTCTCGGCTAGCGCCAAGCGCTGCACAACTTCCTGTTCATGCCTATCTTGACGAGGCCATTCTTCGTCAGGAACTCGCTTCGTGCTTTCGGCATGGCCCAGGCTATGTCGGCCACGAGGCTATGGTCCCGGAAATTGGCAGCTATGCCACCCTTGAGCATGAAGACCATGGTCGAGTCCTGGTCAGGGATACCCAAGGGGTTCAGCTTTTATCCAATATCTGTCGTCACCGTCAGGCCATCATGCTGGAAGGCCAAGGACAGACCGAATCGATTGTCTGCCCTTTGCACCGTTGGACTTACGACTTAAAGGGCGAGCTGGTGGGTGCACCCCACTTCCCCCAAGACCCCTGCCGCCACCTGAAGCGGTTCGGTCTGGCCCGCTGGAACGGGCTCTTGTTTGAAGGGTCCAGCGCGGTCGTCGACGAACTCGCGACCACGCCGTTCATGGAGCAGCTCGATTTTTCTGGCTACATGCTGGGTCGGGTGCAGTCTCACGAATGCCGATACAACTGGAAGAGCTTCATCGAGGTCTACATGGACGACTACCATGTCAACCCCTTTCACCCCGGCCTTGGAAAATTTGTTGACTGCGAAAAACTGAGCTGGCATTACGGCGAGCATTTCTCGGTTCAGGCCGTGGGGATCACCGACCTTCAACATCCGAGCACGCCCGTCTATCGCCGATGGCACGAGGAAGTTTTACGCATGCATCCAGAAGGCCTTCCCAGCTATGGCGCCATCTGGATGACCATCTATCCCAACATCATGGTCGAGTGGTATCCCAAAGTCTTGGTGGTCAGCACCCTTCATCCTCGTGGCCCCCAGCACACAACCAACGTGGTTGAGTTCTATTACCCCGAAGAGATTGCACTTTTCGAGCCGGATTACATGACCGCCCATCAGGCGGCCTACAACGAGACCGTGATGGAAGACGACGAGATCGCCGAGCGGATGGATCGCGGTCGTAAGGCCCTGATGGACCGCGGCGACAACGAGACCGGTCCGTATCAATCCCCCATGGAAGATGGCATGCTCCATTTCCATGAATATCTTCGTCGACAGGTGAGCTATTAATCCTCTGATTTCCGTTTCTGAACTGGTCGGCATTCAGGAGCGCGTGCTTCTGATCGACTGCCGCTACGACCTCATGGACCAAGAGGCTGGCGCCAGGGCCTACGCCGATGGCCACCTTCCGGGTGCCGCCTACATGCACCTCGAGCATGACCTCTCGGGAGATCCAACCGGCAGCAACGGCCGGCACCCCTTGCCTGACCCCAGAGCCTTCGCCGCAAAGCTTGCCGCCTTGGGTGCAACGGACAACACCCTGATTGTCGGCTACGACGCCTCGGCAGGAATCTATGCCTCAAGACTTTGGTGGATGTGTCGTTGGATTGGGCACCTAAAATGCGCGGTGCTTGACGGGGGTCTGCAGGCCTGGCTCGCCGCCGATGGCCCCCTCACCCACGAACCCTTCAAACCGGAGTCACAAGGCCGCCTCAGTGTTCGGCCATCCCTTGCCCCGGTCTGGACCGTGGACCATGTCGCGGCATGGGTCGACTCCGGTTCCAACACAGACATCGCGTATCTGATCGACGCCCGTGCGAAGGAACGTTTTCGCGGTGACGTGGAGCCGATTGATCGTGTGGGGGGGCATATTCCAGGCGCCATCAACCGGGTTTTCGTCGAGAACCTCGACGGCAAAGGATGCTTCAAAAAACCCTCTGAATTGCGCGAGGCCTTTCTGGCCATCATCGGCGATCAAGACCCCATGGCCGTGGTCCATTCTTGTGGGTCGGGTGTGACGGCCTGTCACAACCTGCTGGCCATGGAACTTGCGGGCCTTCCGGGAAGTTCGCTCTACCCGGGGTCGTGGAGCGAGTGGTCGGCCGACCCGCAACGACCGGTGGCGCGGGGCGACGACT
>CAYWPQ010000006.1:0-8006 GCA_964460315.1 uncultured Bordetella sp.
ATGCAGCGGCCTGCAAAGCCGTGTACCTCGGTTCGATTCCGGGTCCCGCCTCCAAAAAAAAACACAAGAGAATCAGAAGGTTAGGCGAACAATGCGACGCCGACCCAACAAAGAATGCTTCGTACCTAAAGTGTTGGGGCCAGCGTCGGCCTCGCCATCGCGGGCTCCTCGTCGCTTAAACCTCGCCCCATAGCATCCCACTGGTTAGAGAGCCGAACGAAAGCCTGCGCAGGGTCTGGATCGGACACAATCGCCTGAATCACCGCCGCTGAGGCACATCCGGTGAGTCGGATTGCATTCAGGTTGTCCGCATTCACCCCGCCAATGCCTACCACCGGATGGGGAATTTTTCTCACCCAATAACGAAGGTTCTCAACGCCCTGGGCAATCCAGGGCATGGCCTTGGCCCGGGTGGGGAAGATGGGTCCACAGGCAACGTAACTGGGCGCGACGGTCACGGCACGGGCAACCTCCCAGAAACAGTGAGACGACAGCCCAAGACGCAGGCCCGCCCGTTGGATTGATTTCAGATCTGCGGTGAGAACGTCTTCCTGTCCAAGGTGGACACCATAGGCGCCATGGTCGACCGCGCTCTGCCAGTAGTCGTTGATCATCAGCTGGGCCTTTGGGAAATCTTTGCTGATTCGAACCGCCTCTTGAATCTGCCGATCAATCTCAGGTGTAAATTCTTCCGATTTAATTCTTAGCTGAATCAGACGCGCCCCGGCCTTCATCAGAAGGTGAAGATGATCGAGCCGATCAACAATTGGGTAGATCCCCGGTGTGGGGTCCTGCATGGGCAGGAACGGTGACTCATTTCGGGGTGCCGAAGCATTCAGGTCGTGAAGCTTGGGAAGGCAGCCAGAATCGCAATCCATCAAGGCAATCACGTGAGCGTCTTCGGTCACATAGCCTTGCGCCAGACGCTCCGACAAATGATTCTGAAACCGACTGTGTTCAGGCACTTGGTTGAAGTCAAGGCCACTGTGTGCGGTGATTTCAGCCTGCAATAACTTGGTGACGAGCTTCATGAGGCAGTGGTGTCTTCCTGGCCATTAAAGAGTAAACGGCTGGCCTGTGACCGGGGTGGATGGCGTTGCAAAAGGCTGGGGTGTGATCACGCCACCAAGATAGCCGGACCTTCCGCCACGGATGGCATCACGAAAAGCTTGCGCCATGCGAACGGGGTCTTGGGCCTGGGCAACGGCGGAATTCAGCAACACGCCATCAAAGCCAAGCTCCATGGCTAATGCCGCATGGGACGGCGCACCAATTCCAGCGTCCACAATCAGCGTGACTTCGGGGAACCGGTCACGCATTCGCCTTAAGGCATCCGGGTTGATGATGCCCTGACCTGACCCAATGGGTGCGGCCCATGGCATAAGAATTCGGCAGCCGGCATCCACCAGTTTTTGCGCCACAATGATGTCGTCGGTGCAGTAAGGAAAGACCTCAAAGCCCAGTCGAACCAGCTCTTTGGCCGCGGGAACCAGTTCGAAGCTGTCTGGCTGAAGGGTGTAGTCATCACCCACCACCTCAAGCTTGATCCAGTGGGTGTCGAAAATTTCACGTGCCATCTGGGCAAGGGCAATGGCTTCCGAAGCCGTTCGACAGCCTGCCGTGTTGGGAAGAATGCGTCGGCCTGTCTGTCGAATGAGGTTCCACCAGTTCTGTCCGCCGGCCGCATCAACATTGGCGGCTTGACGCTTCATGCCCATCGTCAGAATCTCAGCCCCAGAGGTTTCAATGGCCTCCAACAAAATAGCGGGTGATGGGTAGCCTGCCGTTCCTAATAGAAAGCGGCTGTTGAGCTCGACATCACCCAGGCGCAGACCATCCGACGACGTTGTTTTCAGTGTTTGATTCATCGGGTTCTAGCCACCTGTAATGGGTTCAAAGGTCATGACCTGGTCGCCGTTGCAAAGCCGAGTCTCGCCGCGTTGAGCGCGGGCCACAAAGACCCCATTGACGGCCGTTGCACAGCTGCTTGGGTCACGGCCAAGCTGAACGAGCAACGCGGCAAGACTTACGCCCTCGGCACATTCCACCGCCTGGCCATTGACGAAGATCTTCATGCGGAAACTCTGGGTTCGATAGGCCGACGCTGCTCAGTGAATGGCTCAGTGCATTGCTCAATGCGTTGCTCCATCTGTGGCTTCATCAGTTCAGCTTTCACGAGTGCTCGATGAATGACAGCGGGTGCAAGGAGCCAGCCATGTCGAAACAGCCCATTGATCCGAATCAGTCCAGACTGAATCTCCGTGAATGGAAGGTTGTCGGGTGTGGCGGGGCGAAGGTTCACATCCGTTCGCAGAATTCTGGCTTCGGCAAGCGAGGGGAAGATGCTGAATGCAGCGGATAATAATTCCATGGTACTTTGAACCGAAATGGCTGATCGATCTTCGGATTCAATCTCCGTGGCGCCAACGATTACCTCATGATTGGGCCTTGGCACGATGTAGACACGCCATCGCGGATGCAAAAGTCTGACGGCCCGACTTAGGTCAAAGCCGGGTGCGTGTAAGACGATGGTTTCACCACGCACACCACGAACAGGCAACGCGTCTTTGGCGCCAAGCCCTCGGGTATCCATCACCCAATCAAAGTGTTCTTGGGTGTTTGACAGTTCGATCACCCCAGGGGAAAGACTCGTCACTGGGGTCTGCCATCGCCATTGCACGGGCAAGTTCGAGACGGCTTGATAAAGACTATTCATGGCTTGTTGCGGGTGGAGATGCCCTTCGCCATGAAGTCGCCATGCATGGAGCGTGCCCTTCAATGATGCGGCCAGTGACCGCGCTTCAAGGGCATTGAGTTCAGCCACTCGATGCCCTTGCTGGCTCAAGAGACGAAGCACCCGCTGAGCAGCTCCCATGTCGGCGGCATGACAGACCATGAGACTGTCTTCGAGGACAAGCCCAAGCGGGTTGTCATCGCACTCAAGACACTCATGGTGTTCAGCAGAGCCAGATGACGATGCCGATCGAAGCATGGCCTTCAGCGAGTTGTTGATTGTCTGCCAGAGCTGAAGTGATTCATCGCCAAGCTCGCGAACGGCCTCGCCTCCCGATTCCATTTCGGCAATGGGGCTTAGCATGCCGGCCGCTGTCCAGGCCGCAGCACGAGTTTCGCCAAGCGCAGGCGAGGGGCCGGACCCGGCATCAAACACCGTGATCTGATGACCCAACTGGCTTAGCTGATAGGCGCAGAGTCGGCCCGCAAGGCCAGCCCCGGCAATGCCGATTCGCATCATCAGACCTTGTGATAGACCTTAGCGCCGGTTTTGACGAATTCGATGGACTTTTCTTCCATACCCTTGGCCAACGCCTGTGTTTCAGTGACACCCTGGGATGCCGCATATTCGCGAACGTCTTGGGTGATCTTCATGCTGCAGAAATGCGGGCCACACATGCTGCAGAAGTGGGCCACCTTCATGCTTTCCTTGGGCAGGGTCTCATCGTGATAGGCCTTCGCGGTGTCGGGGTCAAGACCCAGATTAAATTGGTCATTCCACCGGAATTCGAAACGCGCCTTGGACAGCGCATTGTCACGGATCTGCGCGCCAGGATGACCCTTGGCCAGGTCAGCCGCATGGGCCGCGATTTTATAGGCCATGATGCCGGCTTTGACGTCGTCTTTGTTGGGCAGGCCCAGATGCTCTTTGGGTGTGACATAACAAAGCATGGCAGTGCCATACCAGCCAATCTGTGCAGCGCCAATGGCCGAGGTGATGTGGTCATAGCCGGGCGCAATGTCGGTGGTGAGTGGTCCAAGGGTATAAAACGGCGCTTCGTCGCACCACTGCAGCTGAAGGTCCATGTTTTCTTTGATGAGCTGCATGGGCACATGGCCCGGACCTTCAATCATGACTTGCACGTCATGCTTCCAGGCGATCTGGGTGAGCTCACCAAGGGTCTTGAGTTCACCCAGCTGGGCTTCGTCATTGGCATCCCATCCGCTGCCTGGGCGAAGACCATCACCCAGACTGAATGAGACGTCATAGGCCTTCATGATTTCGCAGATCTCTTCAAAATGGGTGTAGAGAAAGTTTTCCTTGTGATGGGCAAGGCACCATTTCGCCATGATGCTGCCACCTCGGCTGACAATGCCGGTCATCCGGTTGGCGGTCATGGGCACATAACGAAGTAAAACACCGGCATGGATTGTGAAGTAGTCCACCCCCTGTTCCGCCTGCTCAATCAGGGTGTCACGAAAGAGCTCCCAGGTGAGTTCTTCGGCCTTGCCGTCCACCTTTTCAAGAGCCTGATAGATCGGCACTGTTCCAATGGGAACGGGGCTATTGCGAACAATCCATTCACGGGTTTCGTGAATGTGCTTGCCGGTAGAAAGATCCATGATGGTGTCGGCACCCCAGCGGATGCCCCAGGTCATCTTGTCCACCTCTTCGCCAATGCCGGACGACACGGCACTGTTTCCAATGTTGCCATTGATTTTCACCAGGAAGTTTCGACCAATGATCATGGGTTCGGATTCGGGGTGATTGATGTTGGCAGGGATGATTGCGCGGCCTCGGGCCACCTCGTCACGAACAAACTCCGGCGTGATCTCTTTGGGAATGGAAGCACCGAAGGACTGACCGGGATGTTGCCGCAGCATTAACTCAGCCATGCGGGCGCTGTTGCCGCCCGCTTGTTTCAGGCTTTCGATGTATTCGCCTCGCAGCATGTTTTCGCGAATGGCGATGTATTCCATTTCGGGGGTGATGATGCCTTGCCGGGCATAGTGCATCTGGGTCACATTGCGTCCGGGCTTGGCCCGTCGTGGTGTGCGATGCAGATTGAACCGCAAGGCCACCAGTTTGGGGTCTTGAAGGCGTGCCTGACCAAAGCTGCTGGTGGGGCCGGTGAGCACCTCGGTGTCGGCACGCTCCTCAATCCAGCGGCCACGAAGTGGCGACAAGCCAGCACGAATATCAATCTTCACCTTGGGGTCGGTGTAAGGGCCGCTTGTGTCATACACATAGATGGGAGGATTTTTTTCGGCGCCCATCTGGCTGGGGGTGTCGTCTTGGGTGATGCGTCGAAAGGGCACCTGAATGTCTGGACGCGAACCCTGGATATACACCTTTTCGCTATTGGGAAAGGGTGCGATGGCACTCTGATCGACGCTTGCCGTGGCAGCAAGGAATTGAGGATTAACGGCCATGATGGGCTCCTGTGATGTGCATGGGTAATGGGGAAAAACTGTGATTGACTGGGCCATGACCCTGTCCAAGTGTCATGTCTTTGCCGGCCTGGATGGCGCGCAGTACATAGTCGTGTCCACCGCGGACCGCCTGACGAAGCGAATAGCCCTGGGCTAAAAAACAGGCAATGGCGGACGAAAGAGTGCAGCCGGTGCCGTGAAGATTTCGGGTCGCTACGCGTTCGCTGGCGATCTCAGTCACCTGATCGGGTTCAACAAGAAGGTCAATGAGCGTCGAGCCAAGAAGGTGACCACCCTTGACCAAGACCGACCGTGCACCCATGGCCATCAGCTGACGAGCAGCTTCCTCGAACTGATGGGGGCGGTCTACGGTTCGGCCCACCAGAAGCGAGAGTTCATCCAGATTGGGTGTGATCAGAGTTGCCAAAGGGAAAAGAAGCTTGGTGATCGCTTCTTGGGTGTTCGGGGTTATCAGGGTGTCGCCACTGGTGGCCACCATCACCGGATCAAGCACCACGGGCACGAGAGGGTGGGCACGAAGGCAATCGGCCACCACCGCTACAATCTCTTCGGAATGGAGCATGCCAATTTTGATCGCATCGGCTCCAAGATCACCCATGACGGCATCAAGCTGAGCCCTTAAGAAACTGGCCGGAGGTGCGTGAATGTCGGTCACGCCCAGAGTGTTCTGGGCCGTCAGCGCGGTCACGGCGGTCATGCCATAGCAGCCAAGGGCTGAAAATGTTTTTAAGTCGGCCTGCAGGCCCGCTCCGCCTCCGCTGTCCGAGCCGGCAATGGACAAAACTTTTCTGGGTGTTCCCACGTTGGTCTTCGCTTCTTGATTAAACGATCGGCGAGCCATGGGCGACGTGACGCGATGCTTTCCTACGCCGGTATCAGCCGGATCAGGTTCAAGGGTATTTCTCAGACCCACCGTGGCCATTCTTCACACGGCGCGTCACCCCTAGCTCAGTCTTCATCTTAACCGAGCAACGGCGTTTTGAGCATAAAAAAAGCCCGCTGGGGATCAGCGGGCTTTAGGTTTGCATTCCCCGAAAGGAAGGGGTTCCTTCGAGGAATAACTGCTGATTACTTCGCCATCTTGAGGTCAGGATAGCGAACCGAAGACACCAGATCTTGGATCTGACGGCTCGGAGCAGGAGTGATCAAGCTCACGATGATGATCACGGCAAAGCCCAGGGGTACACCAAAGATACCGGCTGAAATCGCAGCGATTTCAAACCACTCGTTGGTGATCGGGGCCGAACGAGGAATTCCGAAGAACACCTCACGCAGCCAGGGCTGATTCAGGATCATGTAGTAGAACGTGACACCAACACCGGCGACCATGCCCAGGCTTGCAGCAATGCCCGTGGTGCGCTTCCAGAAGATACCCAAGACAAGTGCTGGGAAGAAGCCTGCAGCAGCGAATGAGAACGCTGCACCGACAAGGAACAGAATGTCGGCAGGTTTCTGCTGAGCGACCAAGGCCGCCAAGACAGCAACGATCAGGAGCATCGACTTGGAGATCATCACGCGGCGTGACACAGGAGCTGCGGGATCGATCATCTTGTAGTACACGTCGTGCGACAGGGCGTTGGCCATGGTCAAGAGCAGACCGTCAGCAGTGGACAGCGCGGCAGCAAGACCACCAGCGGCCACCATGCCTGAGACCACATAGGGCAGACCGGCGATTTCTGGGGTTGCCAGAACCACGATGTCCGCACCGATGGAGATTTCGGCCAGCTGAACGATGCCGTCTTTGTTCATGTCCACCATGGAGAGCAGCGTTGGATCAACCTTCGTCCAGTTGGCAACCCATGCTGGCAGTGACGCATAGGCTGAACCCACAATGTCGTTGTACATCACGAACTTCACCAGCACGGCCAATGCAGGCGCCGAGAAGTAAAGCAGGAAGATGAAGAACAGCGACCATGTCACCGAGTTACGTGCCTCACGAACCGAAGGGGTTGTGTAGAAACGCATCAGGATGTGGGGTAGAGCTGCGGTACCAACCATCAAGCAGAAAATCAGCGCCAGGAAGTTCTTGCGAGCTTTGTTCTGGGCAGCTTCATCTTTGCCAGGGAAGGCGGTGGCATGAGGCGCAGGCGGGTTACCGCGAGCGGCACCGGCTTTGGCCTTGTTCAGGTTAGCTGTATAAGCTTTTTCATCAGCTGGGAACTTGGCCAGTGCTTCTTCAGCAGCCTTGATCGCGGCTTCGTCTTTGGCTTTGGCAGCTTTCAGGGTGGCCACATTCTTTTCAAGAGCGGCTTTTTCTGCGGCATAAGAGGCAGGAACGTCTTTCAGCTTCTCAGAGGCTGCGGCGGCACGATCTTTAAAGATCTGACGAACTTCGATCTCTTTGGGATCAACAGTAAGCTTCTTTTCAAGCTCGGTCACCTTCTGAAGCTGCTGGCCATAAATCAGCTGGGGAATGGGGAAGCCAGTCTGTTTCACTGACAGCCAAACCACAGGGATCATGTAAGCGATGATCAGAATGATGTACTGGGCCACCTGGGTCCAGGTCACCGCCTTCATGCCGCCCAGGAACGAGCAGACCAGAATGCCGGCCAGACCAAGGAACACACCCACTTCAAAGGACACACCGGTCAGGCGGGTGGTGATAAGCCCCACGCCGTAGATCTGGGCGACCACGTAAACAAACGAGCAAAGGATGGCAATCGCCACACCAATGAATCGCGGTACGTTGCCGCCATAACGTGCGCCCAAGAAGTCTGGAATGGTGAACTGACCAAACTTACGAAGAAAGGGTGCCAGGAACAAGGCCACCAGAACATAGCCGCCCGTCCAGCCCATGATGAAGGCAAGACCACCGTAAC
>CAYWPQ010000006.1:8106-11721 GCA_964460315.1 uncultured Bordetella sp.
GCCACCAGAACATAGCCGCCCGTCCAGCCCATGATGAAGGCAAGACCACCGTAACCACCAGCATATAGACCGCCGGCCATTCCGATGAAGGACGCTGCTGACATCCAGTCGGCGCCCGTCGCCATCCCGTTGAATACGGCGGGAACGCGGCGGCCGGCGACGTAGTATTCGTCAGCGTCATTGGTGCGGCTCATGATGCCGATGCCCGCATAGAGCAACACGGTTGCGCCAAGGAAGACGTAACCCATCATGGCCCTGGACATGCCCATTTGCTCGGCAATGGCCAGAAGAATACAGAACACAAGGAAGCCACCGGTGTAAAAGCCATAGACCTTCTTCAGCTGGGCTGTGAAGGCTTTCTGGCTTTGTGCCGGTGCGGAAATTGGATTGAGAGATGCCATGATTAGTCTTCCTCCGCCTCAGCAACGCCGAACTCTTTGTCGATTTGGTTCATCGATCGGGCGTAATACCAGATGATCAGAACGTAGACGATCAATGCTCCCTGGGCTCCCACCCAAAAAGCAAACGGCCAGCCGAAAAAGTTAAATGAAAGTTCGCGGGCATAAAAACCCACGACAAAGGTAACGACAAACCAGACTGCAAGCAACATGGCTGTCTTACGGAGCAACGCCTGCCAATAGGCTAGGTGCTTTTCGGTTAATTCCATCAAAATCCTCCTAAAGGAAGTGTTTTACAACGCGTTGTACTTCTACTGCAGCACGACTTGTCCCGTCGCTTGATCAATCTCTTGGGTGCCTCTCAGCGGTACTTTGCAAAAGGGTCTTCGACGCCTGCCTTCACACCGGTTTCTCGCTGAAGCTGAGCGGCAAGCTGAGGCTCGAAGGCCGAGAGTTTTTTCACCAATTTGATGCAGCTGGAATCGTCACCAAGGCGATGGTGGAGAGTCGCAAGCTGATAGTAGCCATAGGGGCTCATGGGCTGGAGATCGATCGTGCGTTTTAAGGCCGCCTTGGCCTCTTCGGGGCGATCGAGAGCAATGAGGGAGAGGGCGCGGCCATAATGGGCGCGGTCAAGCTTTTCGTTGTGGCGAATGGCCTGATCAAAACAATGCATGGCGTCTTCGTGGTTTTCACGCTTTTGAACCATAAAGCCAAGATTGAACCAGGCGGCCGCATAATTGGGATGCACTAAGGTGCAGCGACGAAGCAGGGCCTCGGCTTCAGAAGGCCGCTGAGCTTCGGTCATGGAATGCGCCGCTGCGGTCAGGGGTAAGGGATCTTTGGGGCGAAGTTCTGCGATGCGCAGCCAATATTCGGCGGCCATTTCATGCTTTTTAAAGACCGTGGCCCAAAAAGCCATGTTTTTGTAAAACCAGACGGAGATGGCTTTCATTTAAGCGGCCTCCCCGAGCATCATGCTGAATTTAAGGTAGGTGAGGAAAAGCCAGACCCAGAAGAGAAGCATCAGGGCCACCGTGGGCACATGACGGTCGGCAACTTTGGAGGGGGTGATCCAACGCGCTACCTTGACCACGGGGGAGGTCATGAGCCGGAAAAAGCGGTAAACGGCGTTGATTTCGTGCTTGCCGAAGCTCAACACGTAAACCAGGCCTTGGCCAATGATTAAAAGACCAGCGAACTCAGCAAGCCCTTTAAGAATCACCACGATATCCAGCAAATTCGTCCCCTTCTGCACCACACAACTTATGTGCCGTTTCGGTTTTGATCCCCAAGCCGAACGGTGTTTTAATAATTCTTAGAGCGCGAGATTACTGTGCATTTCTATCAATGTCTACTCAGGGGAAACACCTTTGTCTGATGCGGCGCAGCAAGACCTGACCGAACTGGCCATGAATATTCGCGTTGGCGAACTCATTCGAAAGTCCCCCCTTGTTTGTCTGCCCAGCACACCACTGCAGCAGGTCTTCGAGGCCATGGAGCGTGAGCGTGCCGGATCCATGCTTGTGGCCGACGCATCAGGGTCAATTCAAGGCATTTTGACCCGCTACGATCTGATCAAGCGAATCATCCTGCCCAAGCTGCCTTTGAGCACGCCGATCGAGGCGGTCATGAGTACAGGCATCAAAACCATCGACTCGGAAAGTGGGGCGCTTGAGGCCATGCTGATGATGGCTCGCCACAAGGTGCGCCATCTGCCGGTCTTGCAGCACGGCTTCCTTGTTGGGCTGGTCTCTGAACGCGACCTGTTTAACTTTCAGCGTTCAAGCCTAAGAATTCTCTCGTCGTCCATCGAGCAGGCGGATTCCATTGCAAACCTCAAGGTCTGCGCCAGCGAGGTGCTCTCCCTAGCACGCCGACTGATGGGGCAGGGTGTGGCGGCTACCTCACTTGCTAGGCTTGTCAGTCATTTAAATGACTCGCTGACCCGCCGCGTCATTCTGATCAAACAGCATGAACTTGCCGCCGAACTCGGTGTGTTGCCCCGATGGTGTTGGCTTGCACTTGGTTCAGAAGGCCGTGAAGAGCAGACGGTGGCGACCGATCAAGACAACGCCATTATTTTCGAGGGTGATCATTCCGTCTATCAAGAGCGCTTTAAAAAGCTGGCTAATGCCATCAATGGCGGGCTCGCCGACATTGGCTTTCCATTGTGCAAGGGCGGCGTGATGGCGATGAACGACAAGTGGTGTCGAAGCGCTGACCAGTGGCGGACCACCCTCACCGAATGGTTCAAGAGCCCTCAGCCGGAGGCCTTGCTTGACGCCAATATTTTTCTTGATTTTCGGGGGCTTGCGGGCGACCTTGATCTTGCGGAAGACCTGCGCGGCTGGGTCTCATCCCAGGTGGCGGATCATCGTTTGTTCATTCGGTCTCTGGCCCAAGATGCCGTTCGCGATGATGTGGCCAAGCTCTCCCGAAATGGGGTGTCGGTCAGCTTCGCGCGGGCCATGCGCAAGCGAGGCTATTTGATGGAATGGCTTGCCCCATCGAAGCTTGAAATGAAACGCGGCGGCACGGCGCCGGTGGTCTATTTTGCAAGGGTTCTGGCCCTTGCCAGCGGGGTGAGTGCGACCTCCACGGATGAGCGCCTGAAAGCGCTGGTGAACAAGGCGGGCATGTCCCGATCCGAGGCTGAATCTATGCGAGACGCATTCAATGTGCTTCAGCGTTATCGGTTGAAGGCTCAGCTGGCTTATGCGGCACGCGCCCAGGAGCAAGACCAAGGGGAAGTGTCTCCGAACGTTCTTGAGCTGGATAAGCTCAGTTCCCACGAGATCGAGAAGCTCTCCGAGGCGCTTCAGATCTTGGCAGGGCTTCGCGCCAAGATTGAAATGGACTTTCTTCGCTAGATCAACAAGTAGACCAGGCCATAGAGCGTTAACAGGGCAATCACCCAGACCGAGGTATTACCGATGCCCCAGGTCCTGCCCATCACGCCTTTGACGCTGTGGTTCCTTCGAAGGCTCTCCCAAAGGCAGCCCAGGGCTTTAAGCATGGACGCGATGAACCCTCTCCAGAGGGAACGCACCCAATGCGTGACGCCATGGAGCATCCTGGGCCCCGCCTTGCGGTAGAGCCAGTCAGTGTCGACGCTGACTTTGGGTTCGCCGCCAAGGTGCTTGAGCATTAAGAAAAAACCAAGACCCGTAAAAAGCAGAAGCTGCAATTCCCAGAACAGATGCCCGAGTGAATA
>CAYWPQ010000006.1:11821-21294 GCA_964460315.1 uncultured Bordetella sp.
GGAAAGGCGGAGATGGAGAAGGCACCAATCATGTACAACACGAAGGTGATGGGCATGTATTTATAGATGCCACCGAGCTCAGTGAGCTTACTTTTCGCTGTCATGTGGATGACCGCGCCAGCTCCCATGAACAGAACCGACTTGTAAAGAATGTGGGTGAAGGCATGGGCCGTGGCACCGTTCAGCGCAATGGCCGTGCCCATGCCCACGCCCGCCACCATGTAGCCCACCTGACTGATGATGTGATAAGCCAAAAGCCTTCGGATGTCATTGGCCAACACCGCGTAGACCACGCCCCAAAGCGCCATGATCGTTCCAAGCACCACCAGAAATTCGGTTCCAGGAAACCCCCTGATCAGGGTGTAGACCGCGGTCTTGGTGGTGAGTGCGCTAAGAAAAATGGCTCCGGTGATCGTGGATTCTGGGTAGGCGTCGGTGAGCCATGCATGGAGGGGGGGCACGGCCGCATTGACCAAAAAGCCGATCAAGATCAGGTAAAAGCCTGGGCTTGAGACATCCATCTGAGAAAAAGCAAGGCTACCTGTGCTGGTGTAGAAAAGCACAATGCCTCCTAACAGCATGACACCGCTGATGGCATGAACCAAGAGGTAACGATAGCCCGAGGCATAGGCTTCGGGGGTGGCCCGCCGCCAGATCAGCCACACTGAGGCAAGCATCATCATTTCCCAAAAGACATAGAGGGTGATGAGATCTCCAGCAAAGACCACGCCCACGGCCGACGCCGCATAAACCAGCCCCGCCACATGCTGAATGTTGTCTTTCACATGCAGCGAATAGATGGTGGCAATCACCGTGATCAGGCTAAAGACATAAGCGAAAGCCAAAGCCAGCTTGTCGGCTCGGCCGGTCACCAGCTGGAGTGTTGAGAATTCAATCTGGCCGTAGACGCCGGGAGCGATTCGCCAGATCACGACCAGAAAGGCGAGCGACAATAAAACCCGATAGCCCTGCTGGACGTACCCTTGAAAGAGCGGCACCAGGGCCGCACCCAGGATCAACAGAAGCGAAGGATGCAGCCAGTCAGTCATTCGATGCGCTCCGCTCTTTCGGGTCACCGATCAGCTCGTTGCCCTGTCGTTGATCGTCGAAATAATCCTCAGGGCGATAAAGAAATTGATAGCCCAGAAATTTCGATACCACCACAATCACGACGCAGGCGAACAAACCATAAACGGCGCCGGCCCCCGAAACCGATTCCCACCAGAATCGGTCATAGCCTGCGGTAATGAAAAGATCCGCGATGACGAGTGCCGCCATGATCAGCAGCATGAGACGCGACAGAAGTCTCGAGCGGTTGTGCAAGGACTCCAGCAGTCGGCCCAGTGGCGAGAGTTTCATTGTGGTGCTCCCGTGAAAATGGTTGCTACGAAGCCGCGCACCGAATCGGCGAAGACGAAGAGCAGCAGGGTGCCGCTGGCGGTGATCACCAGGGGAACCAGGCAGAACAGAGGCGCCTCTTCAATCCCCTTGGCGGTTCCTTTGGGCGGCGGCAAGAGAAAGGCGCGAACGACGGGGGGAAGGAGATAGGCAATATTCAGCAGGGTGCTCAGCAATAAAACCCCAATCATGATGAGGTGGCCGGCATCGGCGGCACCAAGCATGATGTGCCACTTGCTCCAGAGCCCGCCAAGCGGAGGCGCACCAATCACCGAAAGGGCCCCCAAAAGAAAGGCGGCCATGGTGATGGGCATTTTCCGCCCCAGGCCATTCATTTCGCTAATCTCTGTTTTGTGGGCGGCGACATAAATGGCACCGGCGCAGAAAAAGAGTGTGATCTTGCCAAACGCATGCATGACGATGTGCATGGCGCCACCCATCGCCGCAAGCTCCGAGGCAAGCATGGCCGCCAGCGTGATGTACGAAAGCTGGCTCACCGTGGAATACGCAAGTCTTGCCTTCAGGTTGTTCTTTTGAAGTGCCACAACGGATGCCGCAAGAAGCGAGAACGCAGCCACCCACATGATCAGGTCGCTGCTCCAGAGGGTTTCAAGGTAATCAAGGCCAAAGAGATAAATGCTGACTTTTAGCACGGTGAAGACGCCCGCTTTCACCACCGCCACAGCATGCAGAAGCGCCGAAACTGGGGTGGGTGCCACCATGGCCGAGGGCAGCCAGCGGTGAAAAGGCATTAACGCGGCCTTTCCGATACCAAACATAAAAAGAATCAGCAGCAAAGCACCGACCGACGTATTGATCTGCCCTTGGAAGATTCCGCCCGGCCGGAAATCAAGGGTGCCAGTCATGGCGTACGTGGCAAACATGGCCGGCAGCATGAGGCCGATGGATGTGCCAAGCAAAAGCCCAAGATAAATGCGGGCGCCGCGTTTGGCTTCGTCATTGCCCTTGTGCGCCACAAGGGGGTAGGTGGACAGCGACAGCACCTCGTAGAAAATGAACAAGGTGAGCATGTTGTCGGAAAAAGCCACCCCAATCGCGGCAAAGATCGCGACCGAAAAACAGGCGAAAAAGCGCGTCTGGTTTTTCTCTTCAGCACCGCGCATGTAACCGATGCCATAAATTGAGGTGATGATCCAAAGGCTGGAGGCCACCAAGGCAAACACCATTCCAAGTGGCTCGATCTTTAAAGCAATCGAGAGCCCTGGAAGAATCTCGGCGAACTGGGTGAAGGGACGTCCACCGGATTGAACGTCTTGAAAAAGACTAAGAACGACGCCAAAAAGAACCACTGCCGAGGCCACCATCAGGCTGTCGCGCAGGTTCGGATACTTGCCCGTGAGGGCAATGAGCAAGGCCCCAAGCAATGGAATAAGCAGTGCCCAAGCCAGCAGGCTGATGTCCATCATGGCTTGACCCCCGGCGTTGGCTCGGCCATGAGTGAGGTTGCCTCCATCTGCCCAAGTGAGACCGGCAGAGTGGAGTCCAGTCCAAACCAAAAGTTTGCGGCCACCAGAAGGCCAAGAACGACCATCATCATGAGGGGTGCTTCAGTGGCTTGGCCCCGGCACTTGGCGACAAGGCTTTCCGAGGGCTCTCGGAAGTAGGCGATCTCGACCACTTTCCAGATGTAGACCACGGCCAACAACGAGCTGATCAGCACAAGAATGGTGAGCACGACGCCGGATATCCCGGTTTCCAAGAGGGCCTGAATCAGGAACCATTTGCTGATGAACCCCGCGGTGAGCGGCACCCCAATCAGTGAGAGGCCAGCCAAAACAAAGGCCAGCATCGTGAGCGGCATGAGCTTGCCGGCTCCGGCGAGATCATCCAGTTTGGAGCTGCCGAACCGAAGAACAAGCACGCCAACCGCCATGAATAGCGCCGATTTCATGAGCGCGTGATTGAACATGTGAACGATGGCGGCGGTGGTTCCAGCGGTGGTGACCAGACTTGCAGCCAACACGATGTAGCCGATCTGTGCGACCGATGAGTAGCCAAGCATGCGTTTGAGGTCCCGCTCAAAGACCGCGACCACCGAGCCAACCAAGAAGGCCGCAACGGCCAGAGGAATGAGAATCGCCGCAAAGAGCATCGAGTGGTCGCTCAGGTTAGGCTGAAGCACCAGGAAGTCAAAGCGCATCAAAACAAAGAGCGCAACCTTGGTGGAGCAGGCCGCGAAAAACACCGTGACCGGCGTGGGCGCAAACTGATAGGTGTTGGGCATCCAGGCGTGCATGGGAAAGAGCGCGGCTTTGAGCGCAAGCCCGGTGATCAGAAACCCGCTTGCAATCAAGACGGGCATGGTGTCGGCCACCTCACCCACACGGACCGCCATGTCCGCCAGGTTGAGGGTGCCGGTCATCATGTAGAGGTAGCCAACACCAATCAGGTAGAAGGTTGCGCCCAGTGTTCCCGTGATGAGGTATTTAAAGCTTGCGGTAAGCGCTTGTCGTTTCGGGCCATTGGCCACCATGACATAGGCCGCAAGCGACGAGATTTCCATGAAGACAAAGACATTGAATGCGTCGCCGGTCACGGTGATGCCAATAAGGCCAGCCAGTGCGAGAAGCCAGCAAGAATAAAGCAGTGCCTGATGAGGGTCGTCGACCTCGGCGTTCATGCTGGCCCGACCCCATGCCAAGGCAGCCAGTGATGCCCCACTGATCACCAAGAGCATCAGCGCCGAGAAGGGGCCGATCAGCAGACCAATGCCGAAGGGCACGGGCCAGTTGCCAAGTTCATAGGCGATGCTGCCGCGTTCAAGGACCTGACTGGTGATGGCGATGGCAAGACAAAAAGTGATCAGGCTGGCGGCAAGGGCGATCAACCAGGGCAGAGGCCCGCGGTTGGGAATGATGGCCAGGAAAGGTGCCACGAACAGCGGCACCAGCACCACAAGAATGGGGAGGTGATCGATGAGTGTCATTCGTCGTGGTCCAGCCGGCGGGTTTCGGCTTCCTCAATGGAGCCATATTCCTCTTTGATGCGAATGGTTAGCGCCAGGCCCAGCGCCGTGACCGCGATGCCCACCACGATGGCCGTCAGAATCAGAACCTGGGGAAGGGGGTTGGCAAAGAGCTGACCGGGGTCGGGAGCTCCCCGAAAAATTGGGCCGGTGCCCCCCTCAAGTTTGTTCATGGTGATAAACAAAAGAAACACCGCCGATTGGAAAATGCCAAGCCCAATCATTCGCTTCACATAGTTGCCCTTCACCAAAACCGCGTAAAGACCAACAACAAGAAGAAAGATGTAGACCCAGTAGTTGTAGAGGCCGAGGAGCGTCATTCGAGGATGGCTTAAGAGTATGAGGGGCGATTGGCAATCGCGTTAAAGATCATGACCAGCACGGCCGTCACGGTGAGCCCCACGCCGAACTCAATGAGGATGATGCCCAGGTGCTGACCTGCGGTTGGCGTGGCGCCCAGCATGTTGTAGTCAAGAAAATGGCCGCCAAAGAGCATGCAGGCAATGCCAACGCCGGAATAGAGGGTGGCACCCAGTGCGGCAAGCCGCTGCATGATGGCCTGAGGCATGGCTTTGCTTGAACGATCAGCACCTTCAAGAATTCCGTAAAGCATGATGGCGGCTGCAAAAAGAGCGCCTGCAGAAAATCCGCCGCCGGGGCTGTATTCACCATGAAACTGCACCAGAAGGGCGAACATCATCAGCAAAGGAATGATCAGCTTGCCCACCACGCGCAAAATGGAGTGATGCTGAACGCCGCGGACGGCGTCGCCCAGGGCTTTGCCCGTCATCGCTTGTTTGCGCTTGGGGCGAAAGCTGAGCACTGAGAGCACGCCAATGCCTGCGGTGAAAATCACGATCACCTCGCCCAGGGTGTCGTAGCCACGAAACGAGGCCAGAATGGCGGTGACCACGTTGGGTATGTCAATGAGTCGGGGTGTCTCTTGCAGGTAATAGGGGGCCACATGCAGATGGACAGGCGCGTTCGGATCCCCAAGTCGGGGGTGATCAAAGCTCACGATGAACAGCACCAAGCCAAGACCGGCGACAACCAGCAAGGGCAGCCATTCCACTCGTTGCGCGGTGGCCTCTTGGTCACTGGTTAGTGCCAGAGCACCCAAAAACAGCACGGTGGACACGCCTGCGCCCACGGCCGCTTCCGTGATGGCCACGTCGGCGGCATCCAGGATAAAAAAGTTGGACGCCATCAGCAGGCTGAAAATACCGAACCACAAGCTTGAGACAAAAAGATTGCGGCTTTGAATGGTGGCCAAGGCACTAATGGCCACAAAGCTTAAGGTGAAGATTCCAAGGAATGTGATCATGATGGCGAACCCTCTTCAGGGCGCTCGTGCTTCAGGTCGGCCGCAAGTTTGGGTTTCACACCGGCAATCAGTGCACTGTTGACGACCGCATACGAAGCGACTGGTCCTGTGAACATCAGAAATAGAAAAATGGCGAAGAGCTTGAAGGTGGGCAGGGTCCAGCCGGCTTGCAACATCAGGCCGCCAATCACCAAAAGCGTGCCCATCGTTTCGGTCACGCTGCAGGCATGCATCCGGGTGTACAGGTCGGGCATTCGAATCATCCCGATGCCGCCAACAAGAACGAAGAAGCCACCAAGGACCAAAAGAACCCAAGAAATCACGTCCATGATCATCGTGTTTCCTTTTGTTGCGACGACGCGGTCTCGCCGGCCTGGCGAGCCTCCCGATTCTGGGCGAATTGCAATATAGCCAGGACACCGATGAAATTAATGAGCGCATAGGCCAGCGCCAGATCGAGGAAATCGGGCCGTCCATAGAGCATGGCCACCACGGCGATGAGCAAAACGGTTTTGGTGCCGAAAATATTCATCGCCAAGACGCGATCAAAGATTCCGGGGCCGAGCAGTCCACGAATCAGGGCCAAGGCCATGGTGATCAGAATGGCGGCGCCCACCACGAGATACATCATGACAATGTCCTTGCTTGCAATGCGGCGACCCGAGCGTTCATGTCCCCGGTGAGCACGCCTTCGGCGCCGTCTTGAGTGAGGGCATGAACGGTGATCACGCCATCGTCCTGAATGTCGGTCGTGATGGTGCCGGGTGTCATGGTGATGGAATTGCCGAAGATGACTCGGCCGACTTCATCCGAGCAGAGTGATTGCACCTTGACCATGGTTGGGCTGATGGCCATGCGCGGTGAAAGAACGATCCGCGAGACCTGCAGGCTTGAGACCACAATCTCTTTGATGAGCCAGATCCAGTAGGGGAAGATGCCCCATCCAATGTGGGTGGGGACGGCTTCACGGTCTAGGGTGTTCAAGCGTTTCACCATGAAGATCACGAGCACACACGACGCCAGACCAAGCCCGATGAGGAGGGGCTGGTACATGCCTGACCAGAGCAGCCAGAGGCCAAACAAGGAGAAAAACAACACCAACAGTTTCATGCGAGCTTGATCCTAAAGGGATGCAGTCATGTTTTTCGAGGTCATCAATCGCCCGGAAAGGGGCGAAAACGCTGTATCCATCAATGCTTCAGAATTGTAAACTAGGCTCATGAACATCCATTTTGCGTCCGATCTTCATCTTGAATATCTGTCTAAGCGTTTTCCCGAGCATCTTCGGGTTGATCGGCTTTACACGCCCTTTGCCGATGTCATGGTCTTGGCCGGTGACATCGACATTGGCACGCAAATGGTTGAAAAGTTCGGTCAATGGCCCCACCCC
The DNA here is from genome assembly GCA_964460315.1 of uncultured Bordetella sp. Lineage (GTDB taxonomy): Bacteria > Pseudomonadota > Gammaproteobacteria > Burkholderiales > Burkholderiaceae_A > Lacustribacter. The sequence goes on from CAYWPQ010000006.1 coordinate 18,920, forward strand.
GTGCTCTATGTTCCCGGCAACCATGAGTTTTACGACTGCGCCATCGAGCCGCAGATTCAGAAGCTCAGGGAGGCAGCCAAGGACACAGCCATGGTGGTGCTGGCTCGGGATGAATACATTGATCGGGGCGTAAGGTTTCTTGGCTGCACCCTATGGACGGACTATCAGCTGATGGGAACCGGGGGAAGGCAGCTTGCGTCGATGTTCGCCTGTGAGGCGCGCATTGCTGATCATCGAAAGATTATGGGCATCAAAAAAGTTGGCGAGGGGTTCTCCGCCAAGCAGGCCTATGAGCGGCACCTTGAAGACCGAGCCTGGCTCGAGGAAAAGTTGGATCAGCCCTTCGAGGGCAAAACGGTGGTGATCACCCACCATGCTCCTTCCAGGGGAAGCGTTCATCCGCGATTCCGTGGCGACCCGTGCAATGCGGCTTTCGTGTCGGACTTGGATCACCTGGTGATGAAAGCGGATTTATGGATTCACGGCCATGTGCACGACACCTTCGATTACAAGGTGGGGCGGTGTCGCGTGGTAACCAACCCCGGCAGTTACGCGGTGACCCTGGGAAAGGTCAAGACCTTTGAGGAACTTGAGTTTGAAAACCCGCTCTTTGATCCACAAAAGGTGATCGAGATAGACGAGGTAAAATCCGAGCAGTTCCTGCCCGGATGATGAAATAGGTAGACATACAGGACTTAAAATCCTGGGGCGCAAGCCGTGCCGGTTCGATTCCGGCTCCGGGCACCATGACTCTCCGAGGCGCCAGTGGCACTGAAATCAACGGTTTACAAAGCCCAGCTGCAGATTGCTGATATGGATCGGGGCGTCTACGCGGAGCACAGCGTCACGCTGGCACTTCACCCATCAGAAACAGAAGAGCGTCTTCTCATTCGGCTCTTGGCACTTGCGCTGAATCTTCCGCAAGATAACCATCGTGGGATGCTTGAGCCCGCGCGAGGGCTCTCGGACGCTGACGAGCCCGATCTTTGGCAGCACGATCTCTCCAACCAATTGGTGCAGTGGATTGAACTTGGGCAGCCCGACGAGCGCCGACTTGCCAAAGCCTGTGGCCGGTCTGAGCAGGTGGTGGTGTACAGCTACTCCGCCGCCACGCCAATCTGGTGGTCGGCGATTGCCAATAAGCTCAGCCGGCTAAGCAACCTTACGGTTTGGCAGATCCCGTCGGATCAATCGAAGGCGCTCGCTGCTCGTGCGCAACGTGGAATGCAGTGGCAGGTCACCGTGCAAGATGGGACGGTCTGGGTGAATGACGGTGGCGATTCGATCGAGATCACGCCACAGGCTCTTATTCAACGCGCGACATGACTTAAGGAATGGTGTGTCCAAGCCTTGCGGCAAGGCCGATCAGGGCCATGCAACGCCCACCGGTTTTGCAATAGGCCAGCACCGGGGCGTCTACGTTCCCCAGAAGTTGCCCCATGGACTGAGCGTCTGCCGCCGTTCCGCCGTCCGGGGGCACCGGCAGAAACGAGAACTTCATCCCGGCGGCCTCAGCCGCGAGCTGAATGGCGTTGGCGGTGGGCTGCTGCGTGTCGAACTCATGGTCGGGTCGATTGCAGATGACTGATTTAAACCCCATCGCTTGGAGAGAGGGGATGTCGGTGGGGTCGATCTGGCCAGTGACTGCAAGTTGGTCGGTGAGCCAACGGACGGGAACGGTCATTGCAATTCCTTGATTCGGGTTCGGGGGTTAGGGGTTAGGAAGCGACTGAAAATGGGGAAATCTTTCAGCATAGAATTGTGCCGGACGTTTTCTTACTGTGCAGCAATTCAGAGCTCACCCCCGCGCTCCATCCCCAACGGAGCCCGTTGGGCTTTCTTTTTTAAGGGATGAAAAATGGCTTTTCAACGCATGACTGATCTCCCCCTTGCGGGTAAGCGGGTCTTGATTCGGGCAGACCTCAATGTGCCTCAGGATGATGCCGGGGCCATCACCGACGACACCCGCATTCGGGCGTCCATTCCCGCGATCGAGCATGCGCTCTCCAAAGGTGCAGCCGTGATGGTGACATCGCATCTGGGCCGTCCGACCGAGGGCGAGCTTCGTACGGAAGATTCTCTGGCTCCGATTGCGGCGAGGCTTGCTCAGCTGATGAATCGGAAGGTTCCGTTGATTACCCATTGGGTGGACGGCGGGTTCGATTTGCAGCCTGGCGAAGTGGTGCTGCTTGAAAATTGTCGGGTGAACAAGGGCGAAAAGAAAAATGACGATGCCCTTGCAAAAAAGATTGCTGCGCTTTGCGACATTTATGTGAATGACGCCTTTGGCACAGCGCACCGCGCGGAGGCCACCACCCACGGCGTGGCCAAGTATGCGCCAGTGGCCTGTGCGGGCCCGCTCATGGCGGCAGAGC
>CAYWPQ010000006.1:21394-65899 GCA_964460315.1 uncultured Bordetella sp.
GGCGTGGCCAAGTATGCGCCAGTGGCCTGTGCGGGCCCGCTCATGGCGGCAGAGCTCGACGCACTTGCCGCGGCACTGCTGAACCCCAAGCGCCCGATGGTGGCGATTGTTGCGGGATCCAAGGTGTCTACGAAGCTCACCATCCTGAAGTCCCTAGCCTCCAAGGTGGATCAGCTGATCGTTGGGGGTGGCATTGCCAACACCTTCATGCTTGCCAAAGGGCTACCCATTGGCAAGTCGCTCGCAGAACCGGATCTCTTGGATGAGGCTCGCGAGATCATGGCCATGATGGAGGCCCGCGGTGCGGAAGTCCCCATTCCGGAAGACGTCGTGGTGGCCAACGAGTTTTCGGCCCAGGCCCGAGCCAACCGGGTTGCCGCCACCGCAGTGGCGAGCGACGATATGATTCTTGACATTGGGCCCAAGACGGCGGCAAGGCTTTCCGCCATTCTCTCGAATGCCGGGACGATTGTCTGGAATGGTCCGGTTGGCGTTTTCGAGATTCCTCAGTTCGCGGGCGGCACGAAGATGCTTGCGGCGGCGATTGCGCATTCGCCGGCGTTCTCCATCGCTGGCGGTGGAGACACGCTTGCGGCGATTTCGAAGTTCGATATTGCCAATCAGATTGGCTACATCTCCACGGGTGGTGGTGCATTTCTTGAGTTTCTGGAGGGCAAGGTGCTTCCCGCCGTCGAGATTCTTGAGGCCCGGGGAAAATCGCTAGCGGTCTCCTGAGACCAGCTCCCGATCTTGTTTCCGTCGCCGGGCTGCAAGATAGCCTAAGAGCCCAATCGCAATGAGCGGCACCGAGACCAGTCCCACCAAATCCGGGTCGGCGGGAATACCGGTCTCTTTGAGTCCTTTCGCAATGTACTGAAGCAGACCGGTAGCGTAATAGGTCATCACAATGACCGAAAGACCCTCGACGGTCTGTTGCAGGCGAAGCTGCAGATTGGCGCGCCGATCCATACTCGCCAGAAGCGCCTGCTGTTGCCTTTCATTGACGAACTCGATTCGCGTTTTCAAGATGTCCGACGTTCTAGAAATTCGGTCTGAGAGGTCTCGCAGACGACGAACGGTCCAGCGGCAGGTACGCATGGCGGGTTCGAACCGGCGGTCCATGAAGGTGTTCAGCATTTGCACACCAGGAATGGTTTCCTCATGCAGTTCAGTTAAGGAGCGCTTGACCAGCTCACTGTAGGCCTCGGCTGCGGTGAAGCGTAAGCCGTTGGCAGAGATCCAGCCTTCAACGCGAGCGGCTAGGGCCGAGACGTCGCTCAGAAGCTGGGCGTCGACATCCAGGTCGATCGTGGACTGACGCTGAGCGAGCGCAATTTTTTCCGACACACTGGCAAGCTCGGTCTCCGCGGTGCGAAGCGGCTCGGCCAGGGCTTTGGCATTGGGTAGGGCCAGCATGGCCATCATGCGATAAGTTTCGGCGTCAATCAGGCGCTGCACGGCCCGGCCAGCCTGCCGGCTTCCGAATTGAACACCTCGAACAATCATGGTGGTGAAGCCGGCCTCGTCAAGCTGAAGGTCCGTCCAGAGTTGGGCGTTTTGGTTGGACGTGATGCGGCTTCCCACCACGGTATTCCCGGCAAATCGTTTGGCAATCTCATAGGCATCAGGGTAGGGCTCGCCTTCTTCCAGAAGAATATCCAAGGCCACCAATCGTTGACCGGCGAGCGATCGCATGCCCAAGGCCCCCGTTTTTTCTAGCAAGGCATCGGCTTTCGACACCACGGTTTTGCGGTCTTCCACGTAACCCGTGGTCTGTTGCGCAAAGAGGGTGATACTGACAAATTCGCCATGCATTTCCCACTTCAGAAGCACTCGGCTGGGCTCGGGAGCGAGTTCAAGCACGCGAATCGATGGGTGATAGGCATTGCCGTGGTGGGCAGGAAAGCCGTGGGAGGCTCGGTCAATCCAGGCCAACTGCTGGTTACGGCTGTCCGGGTCGAGTAGAAAGGCTTGGTTGATGACCCTCTCGTTGGACCAGAGTGCGATGGGTGGTCGTGCGTGAACCTCGTTGTGGAGCACTTCTCGCTGCGGATGGTCTTGGGTGACGGCCATGCCGTTTGGGGCAGAGGAGAGGTTGTTCATAAGCGGATGTCAAAATTAGTGTTGTCGCCAGAAGTTCTGAGCGCTCTGGATCCGCTCTTCAAGATAGTTTGCATAAAAGTCACGCGAGGCGTAACCCACGAGGGGCTCGCCGATGGGTCGGGCCAGGCGATCAAGCATGACCAGGGTTGGGGTGAGCTTCAACCCGTAGCGCTGCCCCCATTCCTTCACCGTGATGCGGCCACCATTGGGCAGGGTAAAGGGTGCACGGCGGGCTGTCTCGAATTCGACCACCATCAGTTTGGGGGACACATTCGAGCGCATTCGGGGTGAGAGCTGTTCTTGCTTGAGGGCGATGCAAAAGGGGCAGTGTTCGGAGGTAAAAAGGCCAGCCACGACGGTTTTCCCGCCCTGTGCCTGTTGCAGGGTGGTGAGGAGTTCGTCAACAGTTTGATAGCCAGAGGGTTGCACTTTTTTCTCATTAGCGGAGCGCCCTGATGCGCCGCAACACACGATGGGCTTGACTATATTCGCTGACAAGCATATTGTCACGAACCAATATGACATCAACTATAACGCCGTCGTCTGCCGTTCCTTTTGATGTGGCTTTTTCGGCCGCATCCGAGCTTCATCGGGATGCTTCGCTTTCGAGCATTCTCGAAAAAGCGTCCGCGTATTTCTCGCTACTTTCCGAGCCATCGCGCCTGCGCATTATTCAGGCGATCTGTCACCGAGAGTGTTCGGTTCAGCAGATCGTCGAGCAGACTGGGCTTCCGCAGCCGAATGTGTCCCGACACCTGGCGTTGTTGCACCGCTCAGGAGTACTCTCAAGGAAACGGGTTGGAACGTCGGTCTTTTATCGCGTCAGCGACTCGACGATCACCGAGCTCTGCAGGATCGTTTGTATTCGTTTGGCCAGCGAAGTGGATGCATAAAAACAATTAGCGGCGGCTTGCGTTCAGCAGGCCACCAAGTTTTCCCCCGCAACAGCGGGATTTTGAACCGTAGTCAGCTTTATTGATTCAACACTGGGGAGGGTTGAATGTCAGTCGAAGTCAAAAAATCGGGCCGTCTCGTGAAGGCCCCCGAAAACTTTCTTTCTAAAGAAGACATCAAGTCTCCTGAACTGATGCGCCGCAAGTTCCTTGCAGCCTCGGTCTCTGGGGCGGCGGCATCCATGGCTGGTCTTGGTCTTGCTTCTGCAAGTGGCAAGGCGAGCGCTTCCGTTGGCGAGGGCGATCCGAATATTCTGAACATGCCGGCCCACACCACCGGACTTGGCATGCCGGTGGCCGCGAACCCCTACGGCATGCCTTCGCAGTACGAAAAGGGCCTTCAGCGCCGTGAAAGCCCAGGCCTGACCCGTGTCTCCGCGGCCTCTGTGGCCTTCACGCCCTTGCAGGGAACCTTCGGAATCATCACGCCAAGCGGCCTTCATTTTGAGCGCCATCACCAAGGCTGGTGGGACATTGACCCCAGCAAGCATCGCCTCATGGTGATGGGTTTGGTGAAGAACCCGAAGGTCTACACCATGGACGACATCATGCGTCTTCCTTCGGTCTCGCGAATCCATTTCATTGAGTGCGGTGCAAATACCGCCATGGAGTGGGGCAATGTGGCGGTTCCTACCGTTCAGTATTCCCACGGTATGGTCTCGTGCAGTGAATTCACCGGCGTACCCCTGAAGGTGCTGCTTGAAGACTGCGGCATCGACATGAAGAAAGCCAAGTACATCCTGGGCGAGGGTGCCGACGGCTCTTCCATGACACGAACCATTCCTTTGGATCGTGCACTGGATGACGTGTTGGTGGCTTACGGGATGAATGGCGAAATGCTTCGCCCTGAAAATGGCTATCCGCTTCGACTGGTGGTGCCTGGTATTCAAGGCGTATCCTGGGTCAAGTGGCTTCGCCGCATCGAAGTGGGGGACCAGAAGTGGGCCACCAAAGATGAAGCCGTGCACTACATCGATCTTATGCCCGATGGCATGCATCGTCAGTACACGGGAATTCAAGAGGCGAAATCGGTCATCACCACGCCATCAGGCGGCCAGACCTTACTTGACAAGGGCTTCTACAACATCAGCGGTCTTGCCTGGAGTGGTCGTGGCAAGGTGAAGCGTGTGGATGTCTCAGTGGATGGTGGCCGTAACTGGCGCACCGCGCGCCTTGAGGGGCCCATCCTCACGAAGGCCTTCACACGATTCAACATGGACTGGGTCTGGGACGGAAGCCCTGCGATTCTGCAGTCCAGGGTGCAGGACGAGACCGGTTATGTTCAGCCCAAGATCAATCAGCTGCGGGCCGTGCGCGGAACGCGCTCCATCTATCACCAGAATGCGATTCAGTCGTGGAAAGTTGCCGAGAGCGGGGAGGTTAGCAATGTCCAGGTTTACTAATTCAATTCGTCTTGCTGTCGGCGCCCTGGCCACCTCGGTGGCCCTGATTGGCGTGGCCCAGGCGCAGTCGACAACGGCGTTAAAGGGCATTGGCCGCACGGCAACGCCCGCCGAAATCAAAGCATGGGACATTGATGTTCGCCCCGATTTCAAAGGGCTTCCCGCGGGTTCAGGTTCGGTGGCCAAGGGACAAGATGTCTGGGAGGCAAAGTGCGCCTCTTGCCATGGCGTTTTTGGCGAGAGCACCGAAGTCTTCACCCCGATTGTGGGCGGCACCACGAAAAAAGACATCGAAACCGGTCGCGTGGCCAATTTGGCCAGACTCGATTTTCCTCAGCGCACCACCATGATGAAAGTGGCCACGGTCTCCACGCTCTGGGATTACATCAATCGCGCCATGCCGTGGACGAACCCCAAGACGCTGACTGTCGAGGAGGTCTACGGTGTTGTGGCCTACATTCTGAACTTGGCGGAAGTCGTTCCTGAAGATTTTGTTCTGTCGGACAAGAACATTGCCGAGGTTCAAAAGCGCATGCCGAACCGTAACGGCATGACCCAGGCGCATGGCATGTGGGAATTGAAGGGCAAGCCCGACGTACAAAACACGCTCTGCATGAAAGACTGCCCCACCGATCTCAAGATCGCCTCCAGTCTTCCCGAGTCGGCCCGTGATGCACACGGCAACCTGATGGAGCAGCATCGTCCGATCGGACCTGCCCGGGCCATTGACACTTCCAGGCCTGCTGCGCCTGGCGCAGGTGCTGCAGCCCCTGCGGCCACAGTGGTCGCCTCGGCGGCTGCTCCTGCCAAGCCTGCAACGGTGGGCGGTGCAGACATTGCCAAGAAATTCAATTGCACGGCCTGTCACGCGCCGGCGGCCAAACTTGTTGGCCCTTCATGGGCTGATATTGCCAAGAAATACAAAGGTGATGCCAAGGCATCGAGTGCACTGGCATTGAAGGTCAAAAATGGCGGTTCTGGTGTCTGGGGCCCTGTGCCCATGCCGGGCAACCCGAACATGAAAGACAATGAAGTCGCTGCAGTGGTGCAGTGGGTTCTTGACGGTGCCAAGTAACCACTCGGCATTGATTTTTAGAGAAGAGGAGAAGTCATTATGAGTATTTCACGTCGTCAAGTGATTCAAGCGGGTGGTGGCGCAGCTCTTTATTCCGCGCTGGCCTCCGTCGGGTTTTTTGCAGCCAATCCAGCCATGGCCTCGGCCTGGAAAAAAGAATGGTTTGAAACCAAGAATGTGGCCGACACCCTGAAGGTGATGGGCATCGCATCGGCGCCAGACAGCGCCGATATTGTGATCACGTCACCCGACATCGCCGAAAACGGTGCGGTCGTTCCTGTTGGAGTGGCCTCCAAGCTGCCCAAGACCGAGATGGCTGCGCTTCTTGTGGAAAAGAATCCTTCCATGATGGCTGGCTTTTATGAGTTCACCCCGGATGCAGTTGCGGACGTTTCCATGCGTGTGAAGATGGGCCAGAGCTCGGATGTGATCGCGATCGTGAAGGCCGACGGCAAGTTCTTCATGGCCAAGAAAGAAATTAAGGTCACTCTTGGTGGATGCGGCGGCTAATCGTCAATTCCAACTGATCACCCAAACATTGTTTAGAACGAATTAAGGAGATTCACATGGCAGATCCAATGCGTATTCGTGCACGTGCCGCAGACGGCGTCGTTGACGCCCGCGTTTTGATGGCGCACGAAATGGAAACAGGTATTCGTAAAGATTCATCCGGCAAGCTTATTCCTGCATGGTTCATTCAGGAAGTCACCTGCCAGCTGAACGGCAAGACCGTGATGGTCGCTCAGTGGGGCCCTTCCATTTCGAAGAACCCATTCCTGCAGTTCAAGGCCAAGGGTAAGGCCGGCGACAAGGTGACGGTGACCTGGGTCGACAACAAAGGTGAAAAGCGCACCGACGAAGCCACCGTTGCTTAATGGATGTTTCGTGCTGTAAAGAGAACGCCCGCTGGGGGGACTGGTGGGCGGCGTGTTCTAAGTTTTAGGAGACAGCAATGTTGACAACAACAATGAAAAAACTGGCTTTGACAGCAGTGATTGGAGCGTCCATGGTCATGCCAGCCATGGCCCAAACGGACGCTGAAAAAGCCATCGATCGTTACCGCGAACTGGTGGCCGACGGTAACCCTGCCGAACTCTGGGAAGCCAAGGGCGAGGACCTCTGGAAGAAAAAGCGTGGCCCCAAAAACGCGTCGCTTGAAAAGTGCGATCTTGGCCTTGGGCCCGGCGTGGTTAAGGGCGCTTATGTCTCGCTTCCCCGTTACTTCGCCGATGTGAAAAAGGTTCAAGACCTTGAAACCCGTCTGGTCACCTGCATGGAGCAGCATCAGGGCATCGTGGCGAAGGCCGCCGTTTATGACCGTGACGATCACCGAGACATCATTGCATTGGTCACCTACATCGCCAACGAGTCACGTGGCATGCCGGTGAATGTTCCTGTGGCGCATCCAGAAGAAAAGCGCATGTACGAAATGGGTAAGCGCATCTTCTTTTACCGCGCGGGCCCCTATGACTTCGCCTGCGCAACCTGCCATGCAGCGGACAACACTCGCATTCGTCTTCAGGGTCTTCCTAACCTGACGAATAACGAACCCGCCGGTAAGGCCTTTACGTCTTGGCCTGCCTATCGAGTGTCGAATGCCCAGGTCTGGCCGATGCAAAAGCGTCTGGAAGACTGCTTCCGTCAGCAGCGATTCCCTTATGTTGAGTTTGGCTCGGACGTCACCATTGCACTCTCAAGCTATATGGGTGTGACCGGCAAGGGCGTGAAGTCACTCGCCCCCACCATCAAGCGCTGATCGGAGACCGAACATGAAAAAATCAACATTAGTCATTGCAGGCTTGTCGGTCGTGTTGGCTGGATGTGCAGGGATGTACACGGCTGCCGACTACGATCGCATGGCCAAAGAAGCCGTGGCACGCTCGTTCTCTGAAAAGGGCATCGCGAAAAAAGAGCGGATCAATCAAGACGCGATCAATGCGGCCTGCACGAAGGCAGAGCTCACGAACACACCGCTCTCTGGCGATGCGGTTCGCAAGCTGGAGCAGGCCGAATACCAGGCCATCAAATACCCTGCCGACGGCAAGTATTTTGGTGACTGGAAAGCTGGCGAGCGTCTTGCCCAAGACGGTCGAGGCAGCACCTACAGCGACAAAGCGGGCTCAGCCAATGGCGGCAACTGCTACAACTGCCACCAGATCAGCAAGGAAGAGATCTCGCACGGAACCCTGGGGCCAAGCCTCTACAACTACGGCAAGCTTCGTGGCAACACCGAGGCCGTGGTGAAATACACCTGGGGCAAGATCTACAACGCCAAGGCGTTCAATGCCTGCACCAACATGCCACGTTTCGGTCATCAGAACATCCTGACCGAGGCTCAGATGAAAGATCTCATGGCCTTGTTGCTAGACCCTGAATCGCCCGTCAACAAGTAACTGTTCGGTGAAGCCCAGCGAAGTTTGCTGGGCTTTTTTCATTTCTAATCATGCATTAATAGGTATAGAACCATGCAACTCGATCGTCGCGAATTTTTGAATGTCATGGCCGCTGGGTCGGCCTGTGGAATGTTTGGCTCTTGGGCTACGGCAGCCAAGGCCTCATCGAAAGGTGAACAGCTCTATGACATTCCAAAGTACGGCAACGTCAGTTTTCTTCACTTCACGGACTGCCACGCTCAGCTGACTCCGGTCTACTTCCGCGAGCCAAATGTCAACATTGGTCTTGGCGTGATGAACGGCCGCCCACCCCATTTCGTGGGTGAAGAGTTCCTGAAGTTCCACAAGGTTCCCGCCAACACGGCGCTCTCTCATGCCTTCACCTACCTCGATTTTGAAAAGGCGGCCAAGGCCTATGGAAAGGTGGGCGGCTTTGCGCACCTGGCCACGCTGGTCAAGAAAATGCGCGCCGATCGTCCCAATGCATTTCTGTTGGATGGCGGCGACACCTGGCAGGGGTCGGCCACGGCGCTTTGGACCAACGGACAGGATATGGTCGATGCCTGCAAACTCTTGGGCGTCAACATGATGAGCCCCCACTGGGAGTTCACCCTTGGCGCCAAGCGCGTGGAAGAAATTGTCAAAAAAGATTTCGCAGGAAATATCGAGTTTCTTGCGCAGAATGTGAAGACCACCGATTTCGGTGATCAGGTGTTCAAGCCCTATGTCATTCGTGAGCAAAACGGAATTCCTGTCGCCGTGATCGGCCAGGCCTTTCCTTACACGCCGATTGCGAACCCGCGTTACATGGTGCCCGATTGGTCGTTTGGTATTCAGGACGACCACATGCAGAAGATGGTCGACGAAGTTCGCCAGAAGGGCGCCAAGGTGGTGGTGGTGATCTCTCACAACGGCATGGATGTCGACCTGAAGATGGCCTCCCGCGTGCGCGGCATTGACGCCATCTTTGGCGGCCATACCCATGACGGCGTTCCCCAGCCCGTGATCGTTGACAACCCTAGCGGCAAGACGTTGGTGACCAATGCCGGTTCAAACTCGAAGTTTCTGGGCGTGATGGATTTCGATGTTCGTGATGGCAAGGTGGCCGGCTTTAAATATTCGCTTCTCCCTGTCTTTTCGAACATGCTGGCTGCTGACAAAGAGATGCAGGCGCACATCGATAAGGTTCGTGCCCCCTACAAGGCAAAGCTTGAAGAGACACTGGCGGTGACCGAAGGCCTGCTCTATCGCCGAGGCAATTTCAACGGCACCTTTGATCAGCTCATCTGTGATGCCCTCATTGAGGTCAAGGGGGCAGACATCTCTTTCTCTCCGGGCTTTCGTTGGGGCACCAGCATTTTGTCGGGCCAGGCCATCACTCGAGAGCATGTGATGGACCAGACCGCGATCACCTACCCCTACACCACCGTCACCCCGATGACGGGCGAATTCATTAAAACCGTTCTTGAGGACGTCTGCGACAACCTCTTTAACCCAGACCCCTACTACCAACAGGGCGGGGATATGGTTCGTGTCGGCGGTCTCACCTATGCCTGCGAACCCGGCGGCAAGGCTGGAAGTCGCATCAGCGATATGCGCTTGAACGGCAAGCTGATTGAGGCCAACAAGACCTACAAGGTGGCGGGCTGGGCTCCTGTGGCGGAAGGTGCGACGGGCGAGCCCATCTGGGAAGTGGTCGAGACATGGCTGAAGGCGAAGAAACGAATCAGCCCACGTCAACTCAACACCCCACGTCTGATCGGCCTGAGCAATAATCCGGGAATGGCGTAAGCCCCAAGGAGCCCTGTCGAATGCCAACACACTCGTTTCGCAAAATCTCTTTGATGACATGTTTCTTCACGGGTGTGATGGCGGCGGGGCCGCTCATGGCCAACCCCTTCCCCAAGGGCTCAGCGTCGGTGGGCAAGCAGCTGCATGACCCCCGCTGCGCCGCCTGTCACAACAGCATGTTTCCGGACAAAGATGGCACGCAGCTCTATTCCGATCTGTTTCGCAAGATGGACACACCGGCGAAACTCAAAGGCATGATCGAGTTCTGCAACAACCGCACCAACTCAGGCTGGTTCGAGGAAGACATCCAGAACGTGGCGCGTTACCTGAACGACACCTATTACCAGTTCAAGTAATGACCGTTAGCTAACAGTCACCACGGCAGGTTTAAGGCCGTCGCCGCTGCAGGTCGATGTTGGCCGTAAGCCTGCCCGCAAAGATGAGCTCCATCGATGCTTCGCTGGTGTCCTGAATCAGCTTCACCCCGGGCTGGGGAAGGGGGTTGGTGGTCTTCAGGCTCAGAAGATTCTGCGGCCAGCTGAAATGAAGGCGGGCCTGCATGGGCAGATAGCCGTCGAAATACCGCCGCATCAAAGGTCCAGCCTGAAGCCGAAAACTGCCGTCTTCGAGGGTGTCCAGCGCCTTGGATTCAAGGTCGATGCAGATGGAGGCGCCGCGCTGAACCTCGGACATCGTTACCCGATGCCCCGTCACCTCAACCCCACCCATCAGGGTGGCGGATTGAATCGCAATGGATTGAAGCCGATTCGGGTTAAAGAGAATGACCACTTTGCGAATGGGATCAAGATCGTAATGGCAGGTGGTTAGCTGAACCACACCCGTGGCCAGGCTTTCCTCAGAAATTTTGACCCGCGATTCATAGCGATAGCTCTTCGGGTCCGGATGGGTGGCAAGAAAACGAAGCTCACCTTCCTGCGCGATATCGGAAAACTCAAGGGCATGAGCGTGAAAGGCCATGGGCAGCGCAGCCAGCGCGACCATGATTTTTGCGAGGCGAAGCACGACGCTTGAAAAGCCACGGGGGGGCGAACGCCGCTGAGCCAACTGCAGGCGGGTCATGGCGGCCCTGCCTTGGTGATCAAGCCGGAGCCCTGCAGGGTCGGCCAGATGTTGTTCAGAATGGTCGGTTGCGCTTTTTCATTGGGGTGAATGGTGTCCGCTTGAAACATGGACGGATTGTCGGCCATTCCTTCAAGCATGAAGGGCACCAATGCGCTGTTGGTGGCTCGGGCAAGGTCGACAAAAACCTGATCGAATCGGCGGGAATAATCGGCGCCATAGTTCGGCGGCACCTTGATTCCAACAATAAGTGTTTTGGCACCGATGGCCTGTGCCTGGCGGATCATGGAAAGCAGGTTCTGATACGTCTGCTGAGGCGCCAGGCCTCGAAGCCCATCGTTGGCACCAAGTTCAAGAATCACCACACTGGGGCGATGTTTCTTCATGGATGCGGGGAAACGGCTGAGACCCCCTGCCGTGGTCTCACCAGAGATGCTGTTGTTCACCACGCGGTGAGGGAACCCTTCACCCTTGAGCCGGTCTTCCAAGAGCTTGACCCAGCCAGCGCCGCGACGAAGACCGTATTCTGCGGAGAGGCTGTCGCCAAAGACCAAAATAACGGGGGCGGCACGGCTTTCCTTGGCGGGGCTGCTTGCCTTTGATGGCCCTGAGGCCGTCGCAGCGACCGCCATGCCCATGAAAGGCAGCATCACGGTGGTGAAGCAAATCAGGGCAATAATGTGGGCGAAGCTAAACAAGATGGCCTGACGCAGTGAACGATTCATCATGGCCATATCTAAGCATAAAAAAATCATTCAAGGAGTAGGGCTTGTGAGTGCAATTCAAGCAAAGGGCATCACCAAGACGGTGACTGACAGCACGGGGGAATTAAATATTCTCCAAGACGTTTCACTGTCGGTTCCTCAGGGTGGATCTCTTGCCATTTTGGGTGCCTCCGGCAGCGGGAAGTCCACCCTCCTTGGCATTCTTGCTGGGCTTGACGTGCCTTCGGCGGGCGAAGTCCACTGGTTCGGAGAACGAGTGGACCATCTTTCTGAGGATGTTCGTGCGGCACGACGCAATGGGCTCTTGGGCTTTGTCTTTCAGTCGTTTCAGCTGCTGGGTCACCTCAATGCCCTTGAAAACGTCATGCTTCCTCTTGAACTTGCTGGCCAAGGGCAGGCCCGGGCGAAAGCCTCAGAGATGCTGGCCAAGGTTGGCATGTCGGCTCGGGAAGGGCACTTCCCTAAGACGCTATCCGGGGGTGAGCAGCAGCGAGTGGCCTTGGCCCGCGCCTTTGTGACCCAGCCCAAGCTTATTTTTGCCGACGAGCCAACAGGCAGTCTCGACGCGGCCAACGGCGCCCGCATTTCCGACCTTCTTTTTGACCTTCGCGCTCAGCATGGAACCACGGTGGTGCTGGTCACCCACGCCCAGGAACTCGCGGATCGATGCGACCAGATCCTCAGGCTGGCCGGGGGGCGCACCGTATAATTCGGGAATGCCCTTCAAGTCCGCAAAGTCCATCACGTCGCTTTTGGCGGGCGCCTCCGCGCTCTCTGATTTCCGCAAAACCCAGTTGCTCACCAAAATTCAGGCGGTTGCGCCTCGATGTTCGGCCATTGAGTCTCGCTGGGTCTATTTGCTTCGCCATGAGCCCATTGAGCAAGCGGACCATGACCTGTTCAAGAGCGCCAAACTTTTGGATATTCTCGATGCCCAGGGCCCCGTTCCTTCGCCGGCCTCCGGTGTGCAGCGCTTCTGGGTGGTGCCTCGGCAGGGCACCACATCACCCTGGTCCACCAAGGCCACAAACATTCTCCAGGCCTGCGGCCTGGGCATGGTTGATCGGGTCGAGCGTGGCCTTCTGATTGATCTCAAAATAAAAAGTACAAATTCGGACATGCTCGTGGAGATCGGTGCGCTCTTGCACGATCGAATGACTGAATCGTGTTTTACCCCCGATCTTCCTGAAGACATTCTTGAGCCGAAGGTCTCTGAGACGCTGGCCCACGTGTCTCTTGGCCCATCACGAGCATCAGCTATCGAGGCGCTTTCCAAGGCCAATCTTGATCTTGGTCTTGCACTTTCAGGCGATGAGGTCGACTACCTTGCCGATGCCTATGCTGGGCTTGGACGAGACCCCACCGACGTCGAACTCATGATGTTTGCCCAGGCGAACTCGGAACACTGCCGCCACAAGATCTTCAACGCCGATTTTTCCGTGGATGGTGAAGCCCAGACCGAATCACTCTTTCAGATGATTCGACACACCCACCGCGTCACACCCCAGCACACGGTGATGGCCTATGCGGACAACGCCGCCATTCTCCATTCGGCGGTGACCGAGCGTTTCAGGCCCGAGCCGGGCAAGCCTTCGGCTTACCGCACGGAAAGCGAAACCTCGCACACCGTGTTGAAGGCCGAAACGCACAACCACCCCACAGCAATTGCACCGTTCCCCGGGGCCGCCACGGGCTCGGGCGGCGAGATCCGTGACGAGGGTGCCACGGGCCGTGGCGCCGAGCCACGTGCAGGGCTGACCGGGTTCACGGTGTCGAACCTGGATTTCTCTGGCGCTGCACACCAGCCTTCACGGATCGCATCACCGTTGCAGATCATGATCGATGGGCCGTTGGGCGGCGCAGCCTTCAACAACGAATTTGGTCGACCCAATATTCTTGGTTATTTCCGCAGCTTCGAGATGACCGTGGACGGCATTCGATGGGGTTATCACAAACCCATCATGCTTGCGGGCGGTGTTGGGGTGATCAGTGCATCGCAGACTCAAAAGCTTGGAATTCCTGCGGGAAGTCTGCTCATTCAGCTTGGGGGGCCGGGGCTGCGGATTGGCCTGGGTGGTGGTGCTGCCTCGTCGATTCAAACGGGCGCCAATCAAGAGGCGCTGGATTTTGATTCCGTGCAACGCGGCAACCCCGAGATGCAGCGGCGCGCGCAAGAGGTGATTGACGCCTGTGCTGCGCTGGGCCAACACAACCCGATTCTCTCCATTCATGATGTCGGTGCTGGAGGTCTTTCCAATGCCTTTCCAGAGCTTGTCCATGGTGCCGAGCGTGGAGGCCAGTTTGATCTCGCCAAGGTGTTGCTGGACGAAACGGGCATGTCGCCTGCCGAGATCTGGTGCAATGAATCCCAAGAACGTTATGTCTTGGCGATTGCTCCCGACTCACTTGCCGGCTTTGAGGCGATCTGTGCTCGTGAGCGCTGTCCATTCGCGGTGGTGGGTGTGGCCACAGACGATGACCACCTTCAGGTTCGTGATTCACGCGAAGCAGAAGCGGGGTCTGGCCAGCCGATGACTGCAGGGTATGCATCCGACCCCGTCGACATGCCGCTCTCCGTGCTTCTTGGTAAGCCTCCCAAAATGCATCGGGATGCCCATCGCCATTCGGTGAATCCGCCCGAGTTTGATCTATCAGATTTGACGATCGAAGCCATGGCCGAGGCCGTCCTTCGTCATCCAACCGTTGCCAACAAGCAGTTTCTTATTTCAATCGGTGACCGAACCGTAGGCGGCCTGACCGCCCGCGATCAGCTGGTGGGCCCATGGCAGACCGCGGTCGCCGATGTGGGCGTGACCCTTTGGGACTATTCGGGCATGGAGGGCCAGGCCATGGCCATGGGCGAGCGCCCCCCGCTGGCCATCACCAACCCCGCTGCGGCTTCAAGGATTGCCGTTGGCGAGGCATTGACCAATCTCTGCGCAGCAGACATTGGCGCCCTTGAGACCATCAAACTCTCGGCCAACTGGATGGCGGCCTGCGGTGAAGAAGGCCAAGACGCGGCCTTGTTTGACGCCGTGAAGGCGCTGGCCAAAGAGATCTGTCCGGCGCTGTCGCTGTCCATTCCCGTGGGTAAAGATTCCTTGTCCATGCGAACGGTCTGGCAAGAGCAGTCGGTTCGGCATTCGGTGATCTCTCCCGTCTCGCTCAACATCACGGCAGTGGCACCCGCGAAGGATGTTCGAAAGACCTGGACGCCCATGTTACGAAACGACCTGGGTGACACCGTATTGATGTTGATTGATCTTGGCCAGGGCAAGCATCGCCTCGCCGGCTCGGTGCTGTCTCAGGTGATCAATCAGTTTGGACAGACTGTGCCTGATGTTGACGACGCGAATTTACTGAAAGGGTTTGCGCAGGCCATGCAGGCCTTGCATCAGACCCAGGATGTCTTGGCTTATCACGACCGATCCGACGGCGGCCTTTTCGCCTGCGTCTGTGAAATGGCTTTCGCGGCGCGCTGCGGTGTCACGCTCAACATTGATCTGCTGACTATTGACCCTGTTGCTGCTGATTGGGGCGACTTCAAAATCCGTCCCGAGCAGGTTTCGGTTCAGCGCAATGAACTTAGCCTGAAGGCGCTCTTTAGCGAAGAGCTTGGTGCTGTGATTCAGGTGCCCAAGGCGCGGCGTACCGCCGTCATGGATGTGCTTCGGGAATATGGTCTTTCACGGTTTACCCACGAGATCGGCACGATCAACCCCCGAGACAATATCGAGATCTATCGTGATGCCAAGTGCATTTATCAATCGCCACGACGTCACCTGCAAAAGACTTGGACGATGGTCAGCCGAGAGATCGCCCTTCGACGCGATAACCCTGTCTGTGTGGATGAGGAGTTCGGTCTGATCGATTCTTCAGCCTTACCCAAGACAGTTCTGCCCGAAACATTTTTGCAGCATCGAGCGCTGCCTTTGCCCATGGTTGGGCAACAACCGAAGGTGGCGATCTTACGAGAGCAGGGCGTGAATGGACAGGTCGAGATGGCGGCTGCCTTTGATCGTGCGGGGTTCGAGGCCTGGGATGTACATATGAGCGATCTGCTCGAAGGACGAGTGGATCTTCGGCAGTTTGCCGGTCTAGCCGCCTGTGGCGGATTTTCTTATGGCGACGTGCTCGGGGCTGGCCAGGGTTGGGCGAAGACGATCCTCTTTCATGATGCCCTTCGATCAGCCTTTGAGCAGTTCTTCGCCGACCCCACCCGATTCGCACTTGGGGTGTGCAATGGCTGTCAGATGATGAGTAGCCTGCAGGCGATTATTCCCGGGGCTCAGCACTGGCCGCGTTTTCAGCGCAACCGATCAGAACAATTTGAGGCTCGTTTATCTCAGGTGGAGATCATGGCCTCGCCATCCATCCTCTTTCAAGGCATGCAAGGGGTGATGGCCCCCGTGGTGGTTTCCCATGGCGAGGGCCGAGCGGAATTCAATTCCGAAGCCCATGCGGCTCAGGCGGCGAAGTCAAGCCTGACCATGCGCTATGTTGATCGGCTCGGAGAACCCACCGAGGTCTATCCCCTGAATCCCAACGGGTCACCCCAAGGCGGCACCGGATTCACCAACGACGATGGCCGCATCAACATCATGATGCCTCACCCTGAGCGCGTTTTTCGACAGGTTCAGATGTCCTGGCAGCCGGCTGAACTCGACAGACTTGGGGACGAATCCCCATGGCTTGAGCTCTTTAAAAATGCCCGCCGCTGGGTTCGCTCGGCTTGAATACTTTGAAAGATTACTGAACCACTATGCTTGCTACCTCGAATATCACAATCCAATTTGGCGCCAAGCCGCTCTTTGAAAATGTCTCGGTGAAGTTTGGCGACGGTAACCGCTACGGGTTGATTGGCGCCAACGGCTGCGGCAAATCCACTTTCATGAAAATTCTTGGCGGCGATCTCGAGCCCAGCGGTGGCCATGTGATGAAAGACCAGCACGTCCGCCTTGGAAAGCTGCGTCAGGATCAGTTTGCCTTTGAAGAGGTACGTGTTTTGGATGTGGTCATGATGGGTCACGAGGAAATGTGGGCGGCCATGACCGAGCGTGACGCCATCTATGCCAACCCCGAGGCCACCGAAGACGATTACATGCGTGCGGCCGATCTTGAATCCAAGTTTGCGGAATATGACGGCTACACCGCCGAGGCCCGTGCCGGCGAGCTTCTTCTGGGTGTGGGCATTCCCATTGAGCAGCACAACGGCCCCATGAGCGAGGTTGCCCCGGGATGGAAGCTGCGTGTGTTGTTGGCGCAGGCCTTGTTCTCAGACCCCGATGTCTTGCTTTTGGATGAGCCCACAAACAACCTCGACATTCACTCGATTCAATGGCTTGAGGATGTGCTGAACGAACGCAACAGCACCATGATCATCATTTCGCACGACCGCCACTTTCTGAATTCAGTCTGCACCCACATGGCGGACCTCGATTACGGCGAACTAAGAATTTACCCGGGCAATTACGACGACTTTATGCTGGCTGCGACGGAATCTCGCGCCCGATTGATGGCCGCAAACACCAAGAACAAAGAGCGGGTGGCGGAGCTTCAAGACTTTGTGCGTCGTTTTTCCGCCAATAAGTCCAAGGCCAAGCAGGCCACGTCTCGCCGAAAGCTGATCGAGAAAATTCAGGGCGACGCGGTGGAGGTTCGTCCTTCCTCTCGTCAGAATCCGTATATCCGTTTTGAGCAGGCCAAGCAGCTCTATCGACTGGCCGTGCATGTACAGAGCATCTCGAAGACCTTTGATGGCCTGGCCAAGCCCGTTCTGAATAAGTTTTCGCTCATGGTGGAGGCGGGTGAAAAAATTGCCATCGTGGGCGCGAATGGGGCCGGTAAATCCACGCTGCTTCGCTGCATTGGCGGTGCTGCTGTCACGGGCCTGGACCCCGACTCCGGTGAAAACAAATGGGCTGAGAACGCCGACATCGGCTACATGCCCCAAGACGTCTACGCCGACTTTGAACAAGACCTGACGCTGACCGACTGGATTGGTCAGTTCACTCAGGAAGGTGATGACGATCAGGCGGTGCGGTCCATTCTTGGCAGGCTTTTGTTTTCCGGTGACGATGTGGGCAAGAAGGTGAAGGTGCTCTCAGGCGGAGAAAAGCACCGCATGACCTTCGGGCGACTCATGCTGGGTCGTCACAATGTGCTGATGCTCGACGAACCCACCAACCATCTCGACATGGAGTCGATTGAATCCCTTCAGATGGCGCTGGAGAAATACCAGGGAACGCTGTTTGTGGTTTCCCATGACCGGGAGTTTGTCAATGCCATCGCCACGCGCGTTCTCGAGGTTCGCGGTGATGGCACGGTGACGGATTTCAAGGGCACCTACGACGAATACCTTACGAGCCAGGGGCTAGATACCTAAGGTCATCGGGGGTGTTCAGGCTGTGCAATTCATCCATGGCGGCTGGTTCAACGCCCACGGCGTGAAGTTCAGTCAGCCAATCGCCAAGCCGCCTGCGGCCATGCCCTAAAAAATGGTTCAGTGATGCAAGGCAGTCGACAGGGAGCAGTGTGAAGGTGGGCTGCCCCAACAGGTAGCACGGTCTGGACTGCTCTTTGGCGGTTTGGCCAAGACGAAGAAGGCTCGCCTGGCTGACCCGCGGGCAGTCGCACGGAACCACCAAAAGCCAGGGCATTTTGGATGCGGTAAGGCCCGCTTGAATGCCCGCCAGTGGTCCTTCATGGGCGCTCTCTAGCGAAAATTGCAGATCAGGAATCACGCGCAGATGTCGATCGGCGTACTGCTGAACATTACGGTTCGCGCTAATCATGCGTTCGGAGCAATGCGGCGCAATGGCCTCTAGGGCAATGTCCACCAGGGCCTTGCCATGAAACGACAACAGCCCCTTGTCGACGCCTCCCAGACGGCTGGCGGCGCCACCGCAAAGAACGAGTCCTGCCGTGTTGGCGAACTCTGCCGAAACCCTTAGGGTTTGAGGGGCTGAACGATTCGACGAACGGGTTGAATGGGCGGAATCGGTCATGGGTGGGTAGGGCAAGATCCGAGGGCACAGGTGGGCCAATCAGTTCACCCTATACTAAGGACGACAACATCACAAGGAGCGTTTATGTCCCGCCGAATTTTTGCCAAAACCCTCATGGCGCTCGCCGCCGTTTCCGTCGCCGCCCAGGTCTCTGCACAGCAGGTCTTGCGGGTGACCACCATTCCCGAAGAAGCCGCGACTGAGCAGATTCGTAAGTTTGGTCCGCTCACTCGCTATCTTGAACGGACTGTCGGAATGAAGGTGGAGTTTGTTCCGGTGAATGACTATCCCGCTGCCGTGGAAGCACTGGTGAACAAACAGGTGGACCTGGTCTGGTTTGGTGGCTTTACTCATGTCCAGGCCCAGATTCGATCGGGCGGCAAAATTATTCCGATTGCTCAGCGGGAGGAGGACACCAAGTTCCGTTCGGTCTTCATCACCCAAAAAGATTCGGGCATCAAAACCCTGAAAGATCTGAAGGGAAAGCAGGTCAGTTTTGGTTCGCAATCGAGCACCTCGGGGCATCTGATGCCGCGCACATTTATTCTTGAAGCAGGTCTTGATCCCGACAAAGACTTCGCGCGAATTGCTTACTCGGGGGCTCATGACGCAACGATCGCCTCCGTGGTGAGCGGCCGGGTGGATGCGGCCGCGCTGGACATTACGGTGTGGACGAAGTTTGTCAATGAGAAGAAAGTGGACACCAGCAAAGTGGATGTTTTCTACACCACGCCACCTTTTTTCAATTACAACTGGTCGGTCCATGCGGATATGCCCGTGGCCACCCGGGAGAAAATCGTGAAGGCGCTTCTTGCCTTAAGTCTGAATGACCCCGAAGGCAAGGAGATCCTCACGCTGAACCGGGCCACTCGATACATCCCAACCAAGGCCGAGAACTACAAAGGTCTTGAGCGCGCTGGTCGAAGTGCAGGCCTGATCAAGTAATGCGGCTTCAGTTGGACTCGGTCGAGGCCAGGCATCCGGCAGCAAAGCCGGACGCTCCCTCGGCCTTGGTTGACCTTTCGCTTTCGATTCGTTCGGGCGAGCATGTTGCCGTGATCGGCCCTTCGGGCGCAGGCAAGACCACCTTCCTTCAACTTCTTGCGGCGAGCTTGAAGCCCAAGGCTGGCGAAGTCTTGTTGGACGGACAGTCCATCTGGAAGATTTCAAGCTCGGCTCTTCAGTCCCTGCGCGGCCAGCTGTTTTATGCCCCTCAGACGCCTCCGCTTCCGCCAAGGCAGCGAGTGGTGACATCATTGATTGCAGGCGCCTTGCCCAGCATGAGCCTCTTGCAAAGCCTTTTGTCTTTAATTTACCCGCGACGTATTCGGGAGGCTGCCGATGCTCTGCATGCCTTCGACCTTGACGACAAGCTCTGGGATCGGGTGGACCGTCTCTCGGGCGGGGAGCGTCAAAGGGTGGGGCTTGCCCGGGCGCTGATGTCGCCGGCCAGGCTCTGGCTCATTGACGAGCCTCTCTCTGCTTTGGATCCAACCCGGGCCAGGCTTGCGATTGATTCCTTGCTCTCGCAGGCAACGCAGAGGAAGGCGACTCTGGTCACGACGCTTCACCAGGTGGATGTCGCCACCTCGCGGTTTCCACGTGTGATTGGTCTTCGTGAGGGACGGGTCGCCTTTGACCTGCCGGGGCGCGATGTCACACCGGCAAGACTTGCCGAACTCTACGCCCAGTTCGAACACGAGCTTGCGGAGATTCGTCCAACGGTGATCGACACGCCGGCCTCGCCCGAGCCTGCCAAGATCATTCACTGTCGCTAGCCCTGTGTCCTTGATGCTGGAACATCCTCGGCTTCGAGACCCTGCATGGACGTCTCGTGTTTTTTGGGCGGCAGTTGCTGTGGTGCTCATTGCGCCGGCGCTGGTGGCCACGGAATTTAAGCCTTGGATCTTCTTTGAGCCCAACAATCTCAAAGTCAGTCTTCGTTTTCTGGGTGATTTTTTCCCTCCGGTGATTGAGCCCGAATTTCTGCTGATGGTGGCCAAAGAGGCATGGCGAACGATTGCGATTGCCACCGCAGGAACCTTTCTTGCCCTGGTCCTGGCCATCCCCTTGACCTTGGTGGCCACACGAGTGCTATCCGTCTCGGCGCTCTCGGGTCGAATGCACCTGGTTCCGTTTGCCATTCGGCAGCTGGTTCGATGGCTATTGATCGGTCTGCGCAGCATTCCGGAACTCATCTGGGCCTTGGTCTTTGTTCGTGTGGTCGGGCTTGGTCCTGCAGCAGGAGTGCTTGCCATTGGGCTGACCTACGCGGGCATGCTTGGCAAGGTGTACAGCGAAATTCTGGAAAGCGGGGATGCCCATGCCACCACGAACCTCTTGCGCAATGGCTCGGGGCGGCTGCAGGCGTTTTTCTATGGGCTGATGCCGCAAAATGCCACCGAACTCACCAGCTACACGGTCTACCGATGGGAGTGTGCGATTCGTTCTTCCGCCGTTTTGGGCTTTGTCGGTGCGGGGGGTCTTGGCCAGCAGATGGACAATTCGATGCGGATGTTCAATGGTGGTGAAGTGGCCACCATGCTTTTGGTGTTCATGATGCTTGTGGGCCTTGCCGATGCCCTGAGCGCCTGGCTTCGAAGGATCATGCAATGAACCGCGCAAATCCAAATCCCTGGCTGCGCTGGGACTGCTCCGTTTGCTGGGTCACCCTGGGTCTTGTGGTTCTGACCGTGATCAGTTTCTGGTCGCTGGATCTTCAGCTTGGCCGGCTTTTTTCGATGGACAGCGCCCAGCGAATGGGCAAGTTTCTTGGTGAGCTCGCCAACCCAAATCTGGAGTCGGGTTTCCTTGCGAAGACGGCCTGGTCCAGTCTTGAAACCTTGGCCATGTCGGCGATTGGCACCCTGATCGCTGCGGTTTTAGGGCTACTCTTGGCGGTTCCCGCCAGCAAATCACATCCTGCAGATCGGGCGCGTTGGCGTGGCCTGACGCGGCTGCTGCTTAACGGCTTGCGTTCGATTCCTGAACTGGTTTGGGCTGCCTTGCTGTTGATCTCGGCGGGCCTTGGCCCGTTTGCGGGAACGTTGGCTTTGGCGCTTCACACCACGGGTGTGTTGGGCCGGCTGTTTTCCGAATCGATTGAGAACGCACCAACGCTTGCCGCCGACGCGCTACGTGCCCAGGGCGTTCCTGAGGGGCGAGTGTTTCTGTATGCAACGCTGCCGACCGTGTTGCCGCAGCTCATGTCTTATAGCCTTTACCGTTGGGAAAACAACATCCGAGCGGCCGCGGTCTTGGGTGTGGTGGGCGGTGGCGGTCTTGGCCAGATGCTGGCTTTTCACATGGGGCTTTTTCAGATGCAAGAAACCAGCACCGTGCTCATGGCCATGATCATCCTGGTGGTGATCGTCGATGCGCTGTCTTACGCGTCACGCCGATGGATGTCCCGTTAGCCTGCGGGGTTCGGTAGCGTTTTACTCACTGAATACCAAGACGTCCACCCAGTCCATGGCCTGCAAGGGACCACAGTGGTGACTCAAAACCACCAGGCCATCGGCCTTGCCCAGTGATGCAAGATTAGCTGCACCTTGTGACGCCATGATTGTGGCCTGCCAGTCACCCTCGGCAGACTGTTGAAGTGTCGCGCGAAGGTATTCGGTTCGGCCAACAACTTTATGTGTGGCGTGCGTGAGCCGCGCACGAAGCATTCGTCGGTATGGCCGATTTTGAATCTCACCGGACAGGTGTCGGAGTGACGGGCGCACGAGCGCTTCAAAGGTCACAAGCGCCGCAACAGGATTCCCAGGCAGTGCAATCAGCGGCGTGGTGGCTTTGGTCGAGTCAAGGTTGGCCGATGTCCCAGCGGAGTCACCATCGGATTGACGATGCAGCTGCCCCATGGCGAGGGGCTTACCGGGCTTAATGGCCAGGCGCCAGAAATCGATCTGCCCAATACCCTCGACCACCGAACGCATGTGATCCGCTTCACCCACACTCACCCCACCTGAGCTGATCACCATATCGCACTCACTGGCCACGTCACGCAGCGTCTTGCGAAGGGTGTCGGGCTGATCACCCACAATGCCAAGATCCATCACATCAACGGCTAACTCTTGGCAGAGTGCAGCGATCATGGGACGGTTGGCATCCTGAGTCTGATGGGCATTCGCTGGATGGCCAGCCTCGACCAGTTCGCTTCCCGTCGAGAGAAGT
This sequence comes from uncultured Bordetella sp., assembly GCA_964460315.1. Taxonomy (GTDB): domain Bacteria; phylum Pseudomonadota; class Gammaproteobacteria; order Burkholderiales; family Burkholderiaceae_A; genus Lacustribacter. The sequence goes on from CAYWPQ010000006.1 coordinate 44,101, forward strand.
GCAACGCGTGGGCGGCGGAATACGTTCACCTTGGCGCAGCCGATCGCCGCCATGAGCGCAAGATGCCGCGGGCCCATTCGCTGACCGCGGGTCATCACCGTGGCGCCCTGTTTCAGGTCTTCGCCCGCCTGGCGAACGTGGGAATGAGGTCTGAGTGACGCCAGACTGAACTGCACGAGGCCGCCATCATCAAGCAGAACTGCTGCTTCCTGAGGAACGACGGTATTGGCATTCGGGGGGAGGTCTGCGCCGGTGAAAATCCGGACGGCACCGTCGTCTTGGCTGAAGCGTTTAAGCGACTGACCGGCATAGGCCTCACCCACGACCCGCAGCTTGAGATCGTTCTGAATGGCCCCGGGAAACTGAAAAGCATATCCATCCATGGCTGAACGTGCGCGGGCGGGCAGGTCGACCGGACTTCGAACATCATTCGAAAGAACTCGACCCAGGGCGTGGGCAAGAGAAACCTGCTCTTCATCGTTGACGGGTTGGATGTTGGAGAGCATCCGCCGTAGCGCTTCGTCCACCGACAGGCTGGGTGACATGGTGAAGGGCGAACCTTTTAGGTTGAATCTGATGGTTAGCTTTGCTTAAACAAACCAGTCAAGAATATTGTCCAGCCCCCCGAAGCGAATCGACTGCATCGCCTGAGCCGCCACAGCGGGCTTGGCCCGATGGGCGATGGAAAGCCCACTGGCCAACATCATCTTAAGATCATTGGCGCCGTCGCCCACCGTGATGGCCTGACGGCTGGTGACACCGCGCGCTTTGCATGCGGCAGCCACGGTCTGACGCTTGACGCGGGCATCGACAATCGTGCCCAGCACTCTCCCCGTGAGTCGACCGTCGATGATTTCCAGCTGGTTGGACCGCGTCTGTTGGAAGCCAATCTTGTGCGACACGAAGTCAGTGAATTGGGTGAAGCCCCCAGACACCAAGAGCGTATGAAGACCATGGGCGTGGGCGGCATCGACGAGCTCCTTGACCCCTGGCGTGAATTTCAAACGCCAGCGAATCACCTCCTGCAGCACACGTTCATCGAGCCCCGCAAGCAGGGCCACTCGACGCCGAAGGCTTTCTGCGTAATCCTTGATTTCTCCTCGCATGGCCGCCTCGGTGATGGCGGCGACTTCGGGCTTCTTGCCACAGAAGTCGGCGATTTCGTCGATGCACTCAATCGTGATGACCGTGGAATCCATATCCATGGCCAGCACGGAAAAGTCAGCCCATCGATAGGGGCGATCCAGAAGGGCGGCATCCACCTGATGCGTCTCGCTAAGGGGCACCAGTGAGCTGGCCAGTTGGATTCGTGCGTTGGCCGCCATGCCATGAAGGTTCCAGACCATGGCATGGGAGGAGCGCGATCGACGCTCGGCATGCTGGGTCGCGGCGTCAATGGCACGAAGGGTCGACGGTGCAATCCGTCCGCGTCGGTCGGTGGCGGTCAGTGCCGGTGAGATGACAAGAAAGCTCATGATGGGTAGGTTTTCAAAGAGGTTGATGCATTCAAGGTTTCAGACATGGGCAGGGCAATGCCTGCCAGCGTTTCCCTTATGGTACGCGCCCGGCGTGCCATCTCGGGAATATTGATTTCGAAGCGTAGCTTTTCGTTACTGATGAGTCGGTAGCGTGAATCCGTCTGAATGAGTTTGATGACCTTGGCGGGGTCGACCCGTGATTCCCGCCCGAAGCTGATGACCACCGCCTGCTCCGAGGCGTCAATCTTCAGAACGCCCAAGGGCTTGGCAAAGATTCGGAGTCGATGGGTTTCGATCAGGGTGCTCACGGGTTCCGGTGGACTTCCAAACCGATCAACGAGTTCTTCTTCCAGCAGCTCAAGCTGGTCAAGGGAATTTGCGTTGGCCAATTTTTTGTAAAGCATGAGCCGCTCATGGATGTCGCCGCAGTAGTCGTTGGGCAAGAGCGCTGGCGCATGGAGATTGATCTCCGTCACTGCGGCAAGTGGTGCTTCAAGGTCGGGCTCGCGACCGGCCTTGAGTGCATTCACGGCTTCGGTCAGCATGTCGGAATACATCTGAAAACCCACCTCGGTGATATCCCCCGACTGGTTGTCGCCCAAGACCTCACCGGCGCCGCGAATCTCAAGGTCGTGCATCGCCAGGAAAAATCCGCTACCAAGCTCTTCCATGGCCTGGATGGCCTCCAAACGTTTTTCGGCGTCCTTGGTGACTGCGCCTTCGCCTGGGGTGAGCAGGTAGGCATAGGCCTGGTGGTGCGATCGTCCCACACGGCCACGAAGCTGATGAAGCTGGGCCAGGCCGAAGCGGTCGGCGCGGTAGATCACGATGGTGTTCGCCGTGGGCACATCAATACCTGTTTCAATGATGGTGGTGCACAAGAGCACATTGATACGCTGCTGATGAAAGTCTCGCATCACGCGCTCAAGATCACGCTCGTGCATCTGTCCATGGGCAATTTCAATTCGCGCCTCTGGAACCAGCTCGGCCAGGGCGTCGCGGCGATTGTTGATGGTTTCGACCTGGTTGTGCAGCACATAACACTGTCCCCCACGCTTAAGTTCGCGAAGCAATGCTTCTCGAACCACAGTGTCATTTTCCGAGCGCACGAAGGTCTTGATGGCCAGTCGCTTCTGGGGTGCAGTCGCAATCACCGAAAAGTCTCGGATGCCTTCCATGCTCATGGCCAGGGTTCGGGGAATGGGCGTCGCGGTGAGCGTCAAGACATCCACCTCACTTCGCAAGGCTTTGAGAGCCTCTTTTTGGCGAACCCCAAAGCGGTGCTCTTCGTCGATGATCACCAAACCCAGCCGATCAAACTTCACGCCGGCGGACAGAAGCTTGTGGGTGCCGATGGCAATGTCCACTTTTCCATTGGCTAATCCAGCGATGGCCGCTTGAATTTCCTTGCCGCTGCGAAACCGAGAGAGCTCGGCAATCTGGACAGGCCAGTCCGCAAAGCGGTCTTTGAAGGTCTGAAGGTGCTGTTCGGCCAAGAGGGTGGTGGGTGTGAGCACGGCCACTTGTTTCCCGTCCATCACGGCCATGAAGGCGGCGCGTAAGGCCACCTCGGTTTTTCCAAAGCCCACGTCGCCGCAGACCAGACGATCCATGGGTTTTCCGGACACCATGTCCTGAACCACGGCGTGGATCGCAGCCAGTTGGTCAGGGGTTTCTTCGAAACCAAAGCCATCGGCGAAGCGTTCGTATTCCGCAGGGTCAAAGCGAAAGGCATGGCCTTCACGGGCGGCACGACGTGCATAAATATTCAGCAGTTCCGCTGCCGTATCCCGCGCCTTCAGCGCTGCCTTTCGTTTCGCCTTGTCCCACTGGCCCGAGCCAAGGGCATGCAGCGGCGCGTTTTCCGGGTTTGCACCGCTGTAGCGTCCAATGACATGAAGCTGGGCCACGGGCACATACAAGAACGCTTTGTCGGCGTATTCAATCTGCAGAAATTCGGTGTCACCGTCACCCATGTCCAGATAGACCAGCCCAAGGTATCGCCCAATGCCGTGTTGAATGTGAACAACAGGGTCTCCCGGTTTGAGTTCTGAGAGGTCACGAACAATTGAGTCGATATTCGTCGGCGCATCTTTTCGTCCACGTCGCTGGCGTCGCGCAACCTGAGCAAAGAGTTCGCCTTCGGTGGTCACGATGAAGCTGCCGTTGGGATGCTGAAAACCGGCATGAAGGGGTGCAACCACAAGCGCAATCGAGTGATGACCCGCGTTCTCTTCGGGATTCAGCGCCGCATCGAAGGAGTCGCTCATGCGATACGCCAGGCCATGCTCGTGCAGGTATTGGGCCAGGGTTTCTCTGCGCCCTGGGCTTTCGGCGGTCATCATCAGCACGGGGCTTGCCTGGGCGGATGGGCTCGAGCTTTTTGAACCATTGGCCTGCAGGGCTCTGAGTTTCGCCACAGGGTCGGATGCTTTTCGATCGACCGCAATGTCTGGAGCCGCTTCAATTGGGCTGGTTTGCACTTCCACATGAAGGTTGAGTCGCGCAAGTGGACGAGCCTTGGTGAAGAATTCCTCGGCACTGAGGTAAAGAGATTCAGGCCGCAGCACGGGCCGCTCGATATCGGCTTTCAAGAACCGATAACGGTTCTGGGTGTCTTTCAGAAATTCGTCAAAGGCCTGATTGACTTCCCCGAGAGTGACCATTGCACCGAAGGTTGATCCATCGCTGGCCGGGTCGGCCGAGGGTAGATAGTCGAAAATTGTGGCGGTTTCATCAAAGAGCAGCGGCAGGTAGTACTCGATGCCGGAGCCAAAAAGCCCCTTGCCGGCATCTTTGTATAGGCTGCATCGTGAAGGGTCTCCCTCAAAGACCTCTCGCCATCGCGCACGCAGACGCTGGGCGGATGCCTCGTCGCTTGGGAACTCTCGCCCAGGAAGCAGACGGATCTCACTAACCGGGTGAATGGTGCGTTGGCTATCGGGGTCAAACACGCGCATGGTATCGACCTCGTCATCGAGAAGTTCGATTCGATAAGGAAGCGTGCTGCCGGTTGGGAAAAGATCAATCAGTCCGCCACGAATGGCATATTCACCGGGGGAGACCACCTGAGAAACTGGCGTGTAACCGGCGGTGGCGAGCTGCGCACGAAACGCCTCGGGGGCGATGGTCTGGCCTTTTCGGAAAAAAAAGGTCTGGGATGCCAGAAACGACGGTGGTGCAATTCGTTGAAGTGCGGTTGATGCGGACATCACCATCACATCCAGACTTCCCGTGGAGGCTTCGTAGAGCGCCAGAAGTCTCTCGGAGACCAGATCCTGGTGGGGAGAAAACGCCTCGTAGGGTAGAGTTTCCCAGTCTGGAAAGAGGCGTACGTTTAGCCGTGGATTGAAAAACGGGATTTCTTCGGACAGTCTTTGGGCATCTTGGGCAGATTCACAAACGATGGCCAGTCGCGCACCCCCAACATGCCCCTGCTGGCTGTTGCGGCGGGCAAGTTCGCTGGCCCAGCTGGCCAGAAGCCAGGCGTCGCCGCTTCCCGCGGGGCGAGCCATCGACAGGGTGTGACCGGCGGGTGGCGGTGTTTTTCCGAGAACCTGAAAGGCGTTAGGCATGAAGAGCTTTGGTAAAAACGGTAAATTGTAGGTTCTATGGACAACAAAAGCCGGCTTGCCGAATCCCGCGAGGCTGGAATTCGCCGAATTGCCTCACAGCTGCATACGAAGTCACCCCGAGCCGTCGCGGTGATTCCTGCGGCAGGCCAGGGCTCGCGAAGCGGGCTGGGGCTTCCCAAGCAATACTACCGGCTTGCTGGGCAAACCATGCTCGGTCGAAGTATTCGTGCGCTTGCAGCGCTCGATACCCTTGCGCTGATTGTGGTGGTTGTTCGTCCTGATGACACGGGTTGGATGGACCATGACCTGGATTCCGAACTTCACGGGGTTGATCATGTGATTGCCGTGCCCGTTGGCGGAGCCACTCGTCGTGACTCGGTGATGGCGGGCTGCACCGTGCTTCAGGAGGCCTTGGACACTTTGGACAAGAACGCTTGTGAAGCGGACCCCTGGGTGTTGGTTCATGATGCGGCGCGCCCGGGTTTGGATGCTAAAAGCTTATCGCGGCTCTGGAGCGTGTTATGCGAATTATCCTTTGAAGGCGCATCCACCGAGCGTCGCCCATCAGGCATCAGCGGGGCAATTCTCGCAACGCCGGTGGCCGACACGTTGAAGCACGCGGTCGTTCAGACCGAGCTGCCTTATGTCGGTGGCACGGTGGATCGCTCAACGTTGTGGGCGGCCCAGACGCCTCAGGCTTTCCAACTCAATGAGCTCTTGTTCGCCTATGCGCGGTGTTCAGAATCAACGGATGAGGCAAGCGCGGTTGAAGCAGCCGGTGGGCGAGTGCGTCTGGTGCAGGGCGATGGATTCAATCTGAAGTTAACGCAACCGAATGACTTTCAACTGATGGAGGCCTTGATTCAAAGCGAATCGAATCAAAACGTCTTCACGAAAGATAGGGCCATGGAACACGAGACGACCCCGATGAATCCCCCTTTTGCCATTGGACAGGGATTTGATGTTCATGCCTTGGTGGAAGGGCGCCCGCTGGTGATCGGTGGCGTGACCATTCCTTACCATCTTGGGCTCGACGGCCATTCTGACGCGGACGTTTTGCTGCACGCCATCACGGATGCGATTCTTGGCGCGGCCGGCATGGGCGATATTGGCCGGCATTTTCCCGACACCGATGCGCAATTTCGCGGTGCTGACAGTCGATTATTACTGGAGGAAGCCGTTCGCCGGGTGGCAGAAAATGGTTGGGTGATTGCCCAGATTGATGCCACCGTCATTGCCCAGGCACCCAAGATTTCCCCCTTTGCCGGAGCCATGGTGTCGGTCATCGCCGCAGCTTGTGGCCTGCCTCAGGCTCAGGTGAACATCAAGGGTAAGACGACTGAAAAGCTTGGCTTCACCGGTCGTGGCGAGGGAATTGCGGCTCAGGCCATTGCCATGTTGGTTCGTCGGGGCTGAGTCTTTGAATCTGAAACGTCCCAAGCGTTGCGTGATGGCCTTGGAGTCGGGTGGCGACTCCAGCTCCGTGGCCCTTATACGCGAAGGAGACCAGGCCGAACCCGTGCTTCGATATTCGGTCACCGACTCGGGACAATCCCATTCGAGCGCACTTTTGCCTCTCGCGCGAGCCCTGCTTGCTGAGCAAGGTTTAACCTGGCGTGCGTTGGATGGACTCGCTGTTGGCGTTGGCCCGGGCTCGTTCACCGGGCTTCGCATCGCCTGCGGGTTGGCTCAGGGCCTGGCGCTTGGTGCGGGCCTTCCCGTCCTGCCTGTCCATGGATTCGAACTTCATGCCTACATCCACGCCGAGCAGCATCGGGCAGAGGGCATACCACCCAACCAGCAGTTTGAGATTGCATTCGATGCCCGTCTTGGTGAGCGGTTCGTCGCAGCCGTCATGCTTGAGCATCATGATGAAACCATTCAATGCCGATGGGTTCGTGAACCCGAGGTCATGGCGCAAGAACGCTGGCATCAGATGCCAAAGGATCAGGCCATTGTTTTAAATGACCCGGTCGCGGCTGACCTGCCCCTTGCCGCCTGGATGGCCAGATGGGCCACGGATCCGCGCTGCGCTCAGAGTCATCAATGGGTGGCTGCACGTCAGCTGGTGCCGCTTTATGTTCGAGAGAAAGTGGCGCAGACCATTGCCGAGCGACAGAGCACGCCCGACCTCGTCTGGTCTCCCATGACGGCCCGGGACCTTGCGTCCGTCATGGTGATTGAGCGGCAGGCTTATCCTTTTCCCTGGAGCTCTGGAAATTTTCAAGACTCGATGGCCGCGGGCTATGAGATGTGGGTGTTGAAGGAGCGGGGTGTGATGATTGGCTATCTTGTCTGGATGGCCGTGGTCGATGAGGCCCATCTCTTGAACCTTGCGTTGACGCCAGCCCGGCATGGCCGTGGACTTGGCAACGCGATGATGAAATATTTTCTTGATCAGGCCAAAGCCTGGGGCATGACGAAGGTGCTGCTGGAGGTGAGACCTAGCAACCGTTCGGCCATTGCGCTCTATCAACGTTTTGGTTTTGCTCAGATTGGTCTTCGCAAGGACTACTACCCGAATTCTGTTGGCGAGCTCGGCAAAGCCTCTGAGCCCGGAGTGGCCAAGCGTGAAGACGCCATGGTGATGCAACTCCCCCTGGGCGCCCCTTCGATCACTCCAGTTTCGACACACTCGTCTGCTTCCGCCGACAGGCAGGGTTCGCATGCCTAATCTTTCGCGTGAAGCCATGATGGTGCTCGAACTCTCGCCTGTTTGGCGACGCCGAGTGGAATCTTCCCATCAATCGACTCACGATGGGGTTCTGTCAGAGGACGAGCGCATGATGATCGCGACCATCCAGCAGCGAATGGCGGGCTGCTCATCGGAGCTTTCAATCGATGAGAACGAGCTTGTAAAACTCATGATCCAGGTCGGTGGTGTGGCGAGCCTCAAGTCCGAGGCCAAGGCCAAACGTCAACTCTGGGGTTTGCTGGTTCAGCGGCGGGGCTGATGCATATGCTCGTGCGGGTGTTTTTCAATGCCAATCAAAGCATCAAGATCATGATGGGCTTTGTTGAAACGGTAGCGCCGAATGACCAGGGCCATGGTCCCCGCAACGAAAGTTCCGAATAATACGATGATCCAGTTCACATGCAGATCAAACCTGATCAGCAGTGCGTAAAGCCCCAGCATCACCAAGACATTCAGGTTTTCATTGAAGTTCTGCACCGCAATGGAGTGACCTGCCGACAAAAGCACATGTCCCCGGTGCTGCAGCAGTGCATTCATCGGCACCACGAAAAAGCCAGCCAAACCGCCGATGATCACCAGCAGTGGAATGGAGGCGTAGAGGCTGTCGACCAGGGTCATCAGAGGCACAAGTAAGCCCATGGCCACGCCCAGCTTGAGCACGGAGGGCGTAGATTTCAAAGGAATCCAACGGGCCGCGAGAATGGCCCCCGCCGCAATTCCCACGGCCACGATGCCTTGCAAAATTGCTGCTTGGTCTAATGGCATCTCCAGCTGAACCGAGGCCCACTGCAGAACAATGAACTGCAGGGTGGCTCCAGCACCCCAAAAGAGTGTGGTGACAGCAAGCGAGATCTGACCAAGTTTGTCTCGCCAGAGCGTCAGGTTGCAGATCCAGAAGTCCTGCATCAGCTTCAAGGGGTTGGTGTGCTGCTTCGGGTAGCGCGCACCCGTGTCTGGAATGCGCGTATTGAACCCGGCTGCGATAAGGTAGACCACTGAGATCACCACGATGGCGCTCTCCGCGGGGCTGTCGATACCGGTCTCCAGGCCTGGCAGGTCGATGCCAAGAAGCCAGCCACTGACCGCGGGGCTGATCAGCGCACCTCCAAGCATGGTTCCCAAAATGATGGACCCCACCGTCGTTCCCTCGATCCAGCCGTTGGCCGCCACAAGTTTTTCGGGCGGAAGTAGCTCCGTCAGGATGCCGTACTTCGCTGGCGAGTAGGCGGCGGCACCCAACCCCACCACCGCATAGGCCAGAAGGGGGTGCACCGTAAAAAAGAGCAAGGCACAACCCAGCACCTTGATGGTGTTGGTGATGAACATGACTCGCCCCTTGGGCAGGGAGTCCGCAAAGGCCCCGACGAAAGGCGCGAGAACAACATAGGACACGGTAAAAAAGAGCTTGAGCAATGGCCGCATCCATTCTGGAGCGGCAAGTTCGATCAATAGGGCGATGGCCGCAATGAGCAGCGCATTGTCGGCCAGCGAAGAGAAAAACTGCGCCGCCATGATGGTGTAAAAACCGCGTTTCATCGTCGTTTTCGTGTCGTCTCTTCGGGATTAGAGCATGAAGGAATAGAATCCAAAGAATGCCCAGACCGATCCGTTTAGAGATTCACGTCGATGCCATGCGCCACAACATGGCTGTGGTCCGATCACGGCTTGATGGGCGCGCCCGGATTTGGGCGGTCGCCAAGGCTCATGCCTATGGCCATGGCATTGCCCAGGCCGTGACAGGATTTGCCCACGCCGATGGCCTTGCCGTGCTGGATCTTCACGAGGCGGTGGCTGCAAGGGACCTGGGCTGGTCCAAACCCATTTTGCTGATTGAGGGCGCTTTTGATGAAGGGGATCTGTCGGAGATGGCGAGGCTTGATCTCTCGACGGTGGTGTCCACTCCTGAACAGGCCCTTATGTTTCTGCAGTCAGCGAGGGTTCCCAGTCAGGTCTGGGTCAAGCTGAATACTGGGATGAATCGTCTGGGTCTGCGGCCGGATCGAGATGCACCGGCTCTCATCAAACTGCTTCAAGGCATTGAAACCCGAATCGATCAGCCACTGAACTGGATGATGCACTTTGCCAACGCGGATGCCTCCTTGCGTTCAGAAGTTCCCGAACCCCGTGTCACCTGGGCGTCACAAAAAACACGCTTTGATGAATGCTTAAGCCAATGGCAGACATCACTCCGACCAGGGGGGCTTCGTTCACTGGCGAACTCAGCGGCGACGCTCGCCCTAGCCGAAACGCACGCCGACTGGGTTCGGCCCGGAACGGCGCTCTATGGCGGAACTCCTTTTTCGCATGACGAGCCCAACCGTTCATCGGCCGCATTGGGTCTTCGGTCCGTGCAACATTTCCTGAGCGAGGTGATTGCGATCCAGGAACTGAATCCGGGCGATGCAGTGGGTTATGGCTCGCGTTTTCAGGCGCAGCGGCCGACACGAATCGCGGTGGTGGCCTGTGGCTATGCGGACGGCTATCCGCGCTCGGCACCCGACGGCACTCCGGTCTGGATTGAGGGGCGACCCCTCCCAATGGCTGGACGAGTCTCCATGGACATGCTCACCGTGGATGTGACGGATCATCCCACGGTTCATGTGGGCTCAGCGGTGGAGCTCTGGGGCGACCATCTTCCCATTGATCAGGTGGCTAACCTCAGCGGCACGATTGGCTATGAACTGATGACACGAATTACGCCACGCGTGCCGCGTCGTGTGATCGATTCGTCAACGAATTAAAAAACACTTTTGATGGCCAAAGAAAAATCACAATTTGTCTGTCGCGAATGCGGCGCGGCGGCCCCCAAGTGGCAGGGTCAGTGTGACGGATGCGGCTCCTGGAACACCCTAGAAGAGGTTCGATCGGGCGCGATTTCAAGGCGAGGCCAGCAGCCAGTCGCATTGGCGCCATCAGGACGTGCCGTCGTGCTTTCTGAGGTTCAGGCCAAAGAGCTTGCTCGTTTTTCGAGTGGTAGCGATGAATTTGACCGTGTCTTGGGTGGTGGATTTGTGCCGGGCGGCGTGGTGCTGATTGGCGGAGACCCAGGGATTGGCAAGTCAACGTTGCTCTTGCAGTCGCTTGTGCATCTGAGCCAATCCCTGTCAACCTTGTATGTGAGTGGCGAAGAGTCGGTGGAGCAGGTGGCGCTTCGTGCCAAGCGGCTGGGGTTGGAAGCGAGTTCGCTCACCGTGCTGGCCGAGATTCAACTCGAAGAAATTCTGGCCCAGCTGATGGCGCAAAAGCCCCAGCTGGTGGTGGTGGATTCCATTCAAACCATGTTCAGCGACGGACTGACGGCGGCACCGGGTTCCGTTTCTCAGGTTCGTGAATGTTCGTCTAGGCTTACTCGATGGGCGAAGGAGACCGGCTGCACCGTGATTCTGGTGGGCCACGTCACGAAGGAAGGCACGCTTGCTGGGCCAAGGGTGTTGGAACACATCGTTGACACGGTGTTGTACTTCGAAGGCGATTCTCATGCAGCCTATCGTGTCATTCGAGCGATTAAAAATCGATTTGGTACGGTGAATGAAATCGGCATTTTTGCCATGACCGAAAAGGGATTAAAGGCCGTCAGCAATCCTTCTGCCTTGTTTCTATCGCCTGGGCATCTTGGTCTTGAAGGACAGGCTCCCGTTGCCGGAGCCTGCGTGTTGGTCACGCAAGAGGGTAGCCGCCCATTGCTTGTTGAAATTCAGGCCTTGGTCGACACCGCACACATTCCAAACCCTCGGCGTCTCAGTGTTGGCCTTGAGCCCCAGCGACTTGCCATGTTGTTGGCCGTGCTGCACCGTCACGCCGGCATCGCCTGTTTCGACCAAGATGTCTTCATTAACGCGGTGGGTGGTGTTCGCATTAATGAGCCCGCGGCTGATCTTGCTGTGCTGTTGGCCATTGTTTCATCGATGCGCGATCGTGCGCTTCCAAAAGGCATGGTGGCCTTTGGAGAGATTGGGCTTGCGGGTGAGGTTCGGCCAGCCCCTCGCGGTCAGGAGCGCTTAAAAGAAGCCGCAAAGCTTGGCTTTTCTCGTGCCGTGGTTCCCCTGGCCAATGCGCCCAAAAAGCCAATTGAAGGGCTTGAGGTGATTGCCGTTTCTCGGCTCGAAGAGGCCTTGGCGGCCTTCAGTCGATAAGCGACAAGCTGAGCGACGAGCGAAGCGTTTCCGCCGTTCGTTCTCCGGACCGCACGGCGCTTTCAATGGTGGCGGGATAGCCCGGCTCAAGGTCATCGGCGCATCGCCAAAGACCCCTTAGACCCGTGACACCAAGGGCCTCGTCACGGTCTGGCCAGGGCGTTTCGGGGGTGCATGCCCAGGTGGCAGTTTTTTCGGTGATCCATTTCTGTGGAAGACTGCTCAGGTCAAGATTTAACTGATGAAGAATCTGCACTTCAAGTGCAGTCTGAAGTTCGCATGCTGGCCTTGGCTCAACCTGGGCGCTGATCACCAAAGCGAGAACGTCCGTTCGCATCACGCCCACCTGGGCGATATGAGGAATACCATTGATGGGGTTCAACACAAACCATGAGGGCAGTGTTTGCGACAACTCCGCGGCCATGGGGCCGAGCGCCACCCACACCGTGGTGATGGCTCGGCGCTCGAGTTTCTCCCAACGCTGGCTCGCCTTGCATGACGGCAGCCTTGATGCATTCCAAAGCTTCAGCGAGCTTTGAAACGGCAAAGCAAGCACGACATGATCAAATTCATAGTCTTGGCTGTTATTGCTCGGGCCGTTAGCTCCTCGGCAACGTAAACGCCACGATCCTTTCGTGGGGTCAGAAGGAATGATCTCGTCGACGCGTTGCGACGTCATCACTCGAACTCCTTGATGAGTAAGCCATCGCGCAATCGGTTCGACGCCATCAAGGCTGAGGTTTTTTGTTGGCTGCAGAACCTGGGTTGCATGACTTTCTCCGCCGATGGAGTCCCGCATAACCTGTGCCATGACCTTGGCTGAGGCCTTGTTGAGTTCAGTGTTCAGCGCCCCCTCTATCAGTGGACGCCAGAAGTGCTCCACCAACCCCATGGGAACGTTTTGCGTTGCTAGCCACTGGGCAGCGGTGAGGCGAGTATCGGCCTGCCATTGGTCTCGATGCAGTCGCCAGAGTGATTGCGCAATTGAAAACCTCCATGCCCACGGCCAGCCCTTTGGGCCTTGGCCGGGCAGGGCGCCGTTTAAGACACGCCATGGCCAGGCACAGATGGGAACCCTCCAGTGTTGCGCCACCTTGCGGTTGGTTGAGACGCCCGACCAGGTCAGCGGTTCGCTGAGCCACGAAGGCGCACCCACCTGACGAAGCAGTGCGAAGGTTGAGGTGTAAGCGCCGATCAGTAGGTGCTGACCGTTGTCGATCCATTTCGGCTGCGGCGCCTCATGACCTTTTGATAACTCGTGGGCTGGGTCCGGTTGCCAAAGAAGTCCCCTGGCCCTTCCTCCGAGCTCGGGTGCTGCCTCAAAGAGTGTGATCGCCAATGACGGGTGGCTGGCAAGCTTCGCAGCACAGGCAAGCCCAGCCCATCCACCACCCACAACCGCCAAACGTGTTGGCTTGGTCATTAGCGGGGAAGCATGCCAATGGAAGCGCGCCAGGCCAGCCAGAGTTTTCGCGCAGGCGCCACAGAGATCCGCTGATTCATGACCTGAAACGATTCGGATTCAACCAGCCGCAGAAGTTCACGATAAATCGAGGCCATGATGAGCCCAGGCCGTTGAGCAGCCCGTTCCGAAACGGGCAGAGTGTCGATCGCCAGGTCATACAAACCGTGGGCTCGCCCAGCCATCTCGCGTAAAAGATTCTCCAGGGCAGGGCTGTGCTCAAAGCGAAGCAGACTTGCCGAATCAACGCCGAAGTCCCTTAGGGCCTCGGCAGGAAGGTAGATTCGCCCTTTGCGCGCATCGTCGCCAACGTCTCGAATGATGTTGGTGTATTGCAGGGCCCTCCCCAGCGTGTTGGCATAACTCAGGGTGGCCTCGGAAACCGTGCCGAAGATGCGAGCGGACAAAAGCCCCACCGCCCCGGCAACCCGGTCGCAGTATCGATCAAGGTCTTGCCAGGTGGCGTAGCGGTTTTGTTCAAGGTCCATGGCGCAGCCTGCGATGATTTCATCAAAGGGCTCGCGAGGCAGTGAATAGCTGGCGACATGGGGCGCCAATGCCTGGCTGACCGGATGAGCGCCTTCGCCCGCAAAGAGCCGGTCCATCTCGGTTTTCCACCAGCTTAATTTGATCGCGGCAAGCTGGGGCTCGCTACATTCATCCACCACATCATCCACCTCGCGACAAAATGCATAGAGCGCGGTGATTGCGGAGCGTGGCCCTTGGGGAAGGATCTTGAAGGCAGACACCAGGTTGCTTCCGCTTTCGGAAACCTTGGCGCTGCAGTAATCGTTTGGGGTCATGCGTGAATTCGGCTGATTCAGAAAATTCGTCGGATCGCTGGCCACAGTATGAAGGCAAGGTCAGGTTTTGAAAGCCTTGGCGATTGTGTCCAGACATCTTGTGGTGCGTGACAGACTTTTTTGCATATCGCCAGCCCCCCGGCGATGGTCAGGGAAATCTCCATCGCAAGACGATAGCCGCCGTTGGGGTGTCGCCTCAGCGCTCGGGGTAGCGGCTCGCCTTGTCTTAGAAAATCCTCCGCCCAACGGGCCATGCGCAGCGCAATGGCCTCACGATGCTCCCGGGGGATTTCCATGGACAGTCTCTGAGTCGAGCCCCGGCCCGCGAACCTTGTGAGGTCAAGGCGAGGAAACCAGCTGGCCGGCACATAGATCCGGCCCCGTTCGAAATCCTCCCCAAGATCTTGCGCAAAGTTGGCCAGCTGCAAGCCAGTACAGATGGCATCCGACAGACCCAGAAGCTCGGTGTCGGCCAACATGTCCGATTCGATTCGGGTAAGACCCAAAACAAGTCGCCCCACCGGATTCGCGGAAAGTCTGCAATAGCCCAAGACCTGACTGGGGTCGGCCATGGGCTGGTGCGCAACATCTTGTTCGAAGGCACTCAACAAATCCCCGGCGGGCCGGGTCGAGAGATTCGCCGCGGACAGCTCGTCGGCCAAGGCTCTTCCCAGATTGGCATAGCGGGCAGAGGATTCTTGGCTAGGCGTGGCAGACGGAGGGGTGATCAGACCCTGGCGAAGGGCTTGAAGCCCGTCAAGCCGCTCGGAATTCGGAAGGCCAGGCTCGTCAGCAAGGTCGTCACCGGCTCGGGCGAAGCGATAAAGCGCAATCAGCCCAGATCGGGCCTGTGCGGGAATAAGCCAGGACCCCACGGGGAAGTTCTCGTAGTGTTCAGCGCCGTGAAAAGCCTTGCCAAGGTGTCCTGAATCCATCGTTGGATTCTAAGTACAATGCGGGACATGCGTCGGATCCACTCGCGACTGTGGTGAAATTGGTAGACACAACAGGTTTAGGTCCTGTCGGGGGAAACCCTGTGGAGGTTCGAGTCCTCTCAGTCGCACCAGCCGATCAATTTCATCAACACCGCGTGACCCGTGCCGCACCTTTTTAACCAGACTCTTTTTCGCCCTTATGACTTCAACTACCGCAGCATCCACCAGCGCCCTTGAGCGACGTTTTCAACTCTCGGTGACCATCACCGAGGTCGAGCAAGAGGCCCAAAAGCGCCTTGCCAAGATCAGCAAAACCGTGAAGATGCCGGGCTTTCGTCCCGGCAAAGTTCCGATGAAGGTTGTGGCCCAGTCGTACGGCGCCCAAGCCCATTCCGAGGCGATTGGCGATGTGGTGAGTCGCGCTTACAGCAAGGCGGTCGTGGAGCAGAACCTTCGTGTTGCGGGCCCACCCACCATTGAGCCTGCCAAAGACCAGGCCAACAGCGAAACCACGCTTCACTTTGATGCGGTGGTGGAGGTCTATCCCGACATTGAAATCCCCGACCTTTCGGGCGTGGCCATCAAGCGAACCCTCTGCGAGATCACCGAGGCCGATCTTGATCGGACCATGGACACCCTTCGCAAACAGCGCACCACATTTGAAGCGGTGGATCGCGCGTCCCAAAAAGACGACCGTGTCACCGTGGATTTCAAGGGCGAAATTGATGGCGTGGCCTTCGCCGGTGGCAGCGCAGACAACTACCCCTTTATTCTCGGGGCAGGTGCCATGCTGAAGGAATTCGACGATGCCGCCACCGGATTAAAGCCGGGCGAAGTCAAAACCTTTCCCTTGCAGTTCCCGGACGACTATCACGGTAAGGATGTGGCGGGGAAGCTTGCCCAGTTCACGATCACGGTGCGTGAAGTGGCCGAACCCAAAGTGCCGGCGCTCGACGCCGCCTTCGCCAAGACCATGGGCATTGAGTCTGGCGATGTTGCACAGCTCAAAGAAGACGTTCGCAAGAACCTAGCACGCGAAGTTGCAGGTCGTTGCAAGTCGAAAACCAAGGCTGCCGTGATGGACGCACTTGCCGAACGCGCCTCGTTCGAGGTGCCCAAGGCATTGATCGAGAGTGAATCCCAGCGCCTTGCTGAAAATGCACGCCGTGACATGGCCGCCCGTGGCATGAACGTCAAAGACATTCCCATCCCTGCTGAACTCTTTGCTGAACAGGCGGTGAAGCGGGTCAAGCTTGGCTTGATGGTGGGCGAAGTGGTGAAGGTCAAGGACCTTCGACCCACCGAAGCGCAGATCAAGGCCTTTGTGGAAGAGATGGCTTCAGCCTATGAAAAGCCGGAAGCTTTTGTGAATTGGTTCATGACGCAGCCTCAGCAGCGTGCAGATGCCGAGGCGGTGGTGATTGAGGACAATGTGGTGAATTGGGCCTTGGGTGTTGCGCAGGTGTCCGACGACAAACTCACCGTGGAGGGCTTGCTCGCCGACGGTGCTGCGCAGAGCGCTTAAGGGGCGAAGGAAAATCATGCCGAGATACAACGGTTTGGGAATGGACGCAGTGGGCACACAGGGTGATTTGGGCGCTGGAATGACGCCGCAGGGCCTGGGCCTGGTTCCGATGGTGATTGAGCAGTCGGGGCGTGGCGAGCGCGCCTATGATATTTACTCGCGCCTGTTGCGCGAGCGGGTCATTTTTATGGTTGGCCCGGTGAACGATCAAACCGCCAACCTGGTGATCGCCCAGCTCTTGTTCCTTGAGTCTGAAAATCCAGACAAGGACATTTCGCTGTACATCAACTCGCCGGGTGGGTCGGTCTCGGCAGGGTTAGCCATTTTCGACACCATGCAGTTCATCAAACCTTCGGTCAGCACGCTATGTATTGGAATGGCGGCCAGCATGGGCGCATTCCTCTTGGCGGCAGGCGAAAAGGGCAAGCGTTTTAGCCTACCCAACAGCCGGGTGATGATTCATCAGCCGCTCGGTGGGGTTCAGGGGCAGGCGTCCGACATTGAGATCCACGCTCGGGAAATTCTTTCGCTACGTGACAAGCTGAACGCCATTTTGTCGGAGCGTACCGGTCAGTCGCTCGAGACCATCGCGCGTGACACCGACCGTGACAACTTTATGTCGGCTGAGGATGCGCTACAGTACGGTATCGTCGACAAGGTGCTCACGCACCGCGAGAAATCGGATGGCTGAAAAAAAAGGGTCCACGGAGAAACTTCTCTACTGCTCGTTCTGCGGCAAAAGCCAGCACGAAGTTAAGAAGCTCATTGCGGGCCCTTCCGTATTCATCTGCGATGAATGCATTGATCTTTGTAACGACATCATCCGTGACGAGCAGATTGAAACATCGAGCGAAGACACTGAGAAGTCCGGTCTTCCCACTCCGCAAGAAATCTCATCAAGTCTTGACCAATACGTGATTGGGCAGACCACCGCCAAGCGAATTCTCTCGGTGGCGGTCTACAACCACTACAAGCGTCTTCGCCACCGCGGTGAAACCAAGGCAGATATTGAACTCTCGAAAAGCAACATTCTTCTGATCGGCCCCACGGGCTCAGGAAAAACCTTGCTGGCCCAGTCGCTTGCGCGCATGTTGAATGTGCCCTTCGTGATTGCCGACGCCACCACCCTCACGGAGGCAGGATACGTCGGTGAAGATGTTGAAAACATCATTCAAAAGCTGCTCCAAAACTGCAACTACGAGATCGAACGAGCCCAAAACGGCATTGTTTACATCGACGAAATCGACAAGATCACGCGGAAATCGGACAACCCGTCCATTACTCGAGACGTCTCCGGCGAGGGCGTTCAGCAGGCGCTTTTAAAACTCATCGAAGGCACGGTGGCCTCGGTGCCCCCACAGGGTGGAAGAAAGCATCCGAATCAAGATTTTGTGCAGATCGACACCACCAACATCTTGTTTATCTGTGGCGGCGCCTTTGACGGCCTGGACAAGGTGATCCGAAACCGAACCGAAAAAACATCCATTGGCTTTGGCGCTGAGGTCAGGTCGCCCAGTGACCGAGACGTGGGTGAGCTTTTCCGCGAGGTCGAGCCCGAAGACTTAATTAAGTTTGGCCTGATCCCTGAATTGATTGGCCGTCTCCCCGTGGTGGCCACCCTGGATGAGCTGAGCGAAGACGCCCTGATTCAGATTCTTGTGGAACCTAAGAATGCGCTTTTAAAGCAGTACCAGGCACTCTTTGCCATGGAGAATGTGGAGCTTGAGATTCGGCCTGCAGCGCTGCAGGCCATTGCGAGAAAGGCAATCAAGCGTAAGACTGGGGCCCGTGGTCTGCGCTCGATTCTTGAGGGTGTTTTGCTTGAGACCATGTACGAACTGCCAAGCCAGGCCAACGTGACCAAGGTCGTGATTGATGAATCTTCCATCACCGGTGACGGCCGGCCACTGCTCATTTATGGGGAAAGCCAGAAAGTTGCCAGCGCGAGCTAGCTTTGTCTTGAAGGCCTCTTTTTTCCAAGGCTTTACCCCCTTGTTTTTTTCCGCTCTTCCCCCCATCTTCATTCCATTGATCTATTAGCGGAGTCCGTCCATGTCCAAAATCGAACTATTGCCTGAAGAGCCGGTATCGCTTCCGATGCTGCCGCTTCGCGATGTGGTGGTCTTCCCTCATATGGTGATCCCCCTGTTTGTTGGCCGACCCAAGTCCATCAAAGCGATGGAAGTCGCCATGGAGACGGGTCAGCAGCTCTTTCTTGCGGCGCAAAAAAGCGCGGCCCAAGACGACCCTGTTGCCAGCGATATCTATGCCATTGGCTGCGTGGCCACCATCCTGCAGATGCTCAAGCTGCCCGATGGGACCGTCAAGGTCCTTGTTGAGGGTTCTCAGCGGGCCAGAGTGTTGGACGTCGAGGACGAAGGGAGCTACCTGACCTCTCGGTGCGAGCCCATGACGCCCGAATCGCCTGAAGGCCCTGAGGTTGAGGCGCTGCGGCGCACGATCCTGAATCAGTTCGATCAGTTCGTTAAGCTGAACAAGAAAATTCCTGCCGAGATTCTCAATAGCCTGATGAGCATTGAGGAAGCCGGCCGTCTGGCGGACGCCATCGCCGCCCATCTCCCGATGAAGCTTGAGCAGAAGCAAATGGTGCTCGAGGTCGTTCCTGTTGTGGAAAGGCTTGAAAAGCTCTTGGCGCTCATTGAAACCGAGCTGGACATTCTCCAGGTGGAAAAGCGGATTCGCGGTCGGGTCAAGCGCCAGATGGAGAAAAGCCAGCGCGAGTACTACCTGAACGAGCAGGTCAAGGCCATTCAGAAGGAGCTGGGCGAGGGCGAGGACAACGAGCTCGACGAGCTCGATAAAAAGATCAAGGCAGCCCGGATGCCGAAGGAGGCCCTGGAAAAGGCCAATGCTGAGCTCAAAAAGCTACGGATGATGTCGCCGATGTCAGCCGAGGCCACGGTGGTCAGAAATTACATTGACGCACTGGTAACTTTGCCATGGAAAAAGAAGAGCAAAATCAACAACAACCTTGAAGATGCTGAGAAAGTACTTGAGGAAGAGCACTTCGGTCTCGAGAAGGTTAAAGAGCGGATTCTTGAATACCTGGCCGTTCAACAGCGTGTCGACAAGGTCAAGGCGCCGATCCTCTGCCTGGTGGGACCTCCCGGGGTCGGCAAGACCTCGCTTGGTCAGTCGATTGCTCGCGCGACCAACCGTAAGTTTGTCCGCATGGCCCTTGGCGGTGTTCGCGACGAGGCCGAGATCCGGGGGCACCGGAAGACCTACATCGGTTCCATGCCCGGCAAGGTGCTCTCGAACCTCACCAAAACTGGCGTGCGCAACCCCTTGTTTCTGTTCGATGAGGTTGACAAGATGGGCATGGACTTTCGCGGCGACCCTGCAAGCGCGCTGCTTGAGGTGCTCGATCCAGAACAGAACCATGCATTCGTCGATCATTATGTCGAGGTGGAGTATGACCTCTCGGATGTGATGTTCGTGGCCACCGCCAATTCGCTCAATATTCCACCGGCGCTTTTGGACCGTATGGAGGTCATTAAACTCTCCGGTTATACCGAAGACGAAAAGATCAACATCGCCCAGCGTTACCTCTTGCCCAAGCAGGTCAAGCAGACTGGGCTAAAAGAGGGCGAAATCGATGTTGACGAGTCCGCGATTCGCGAGATTATTCGAACCTACACCCGTGAATCCGGTGTGCGTGGTCTTGAGCGAGAGATCTCGAAAATCTGTCGAAAAGTGACGCGGATGGTTTTGGCCCGTAAGACGCCGACGCCCGTCAAAGTCTCGGGCGAGAACATCGAAGAATTTCTGGGTGTTCGTCGATACACCTTCGGCGTGGCCGAAAAAGATGATCAGGTGGGCGAAGTCACCGGACTGGCATGGACGGAGGTGGGGGGTGAACTGCTCACCATCGAGGCTGCCGTTATGCCGGGGAAGGGGCAGATTATTCGCACCGGTTCTTTGGGCGACGTCATGAAAGAATCAGTCGAGGCGGCTCGGTCGGTCGTGCGCAGCCGTGCTCGCCGGCTCGGCATTCGAGACGATGCCTTCGAAAAGAAAGACCTTCACATTCATGCGCCCGAAGGCGCGACACCCAAAGATGGACCCAGCGCCGGCATCGCGATGACCACCGCCATGGTTTCCGCCATGACGGGCATTCCGGTTCGGGCCGATGTTGCGATGACGGGCGAGATCACCCTTCGTGGCGAGGTGCTCCAAATTGGCGGCCTGAAGGAAAAACTTCTTGCGGCGCACCGTGGCGGCATTAAAAAGGTGCTCATCCCTGAGCAGAACGTTCGAGACCTTGCGGAGATCCCGCAGAACGTGAAGAACGCGCTCGAGATTGTGCCGGTGAAATGGATCGATCAGGTGCTTGATTTGGCCTTATCGAGTGCGCCCATTCCGCTGCCCGAGGAGGAGCCCACATTAAAACCTGCGGAAGCCCCTCCCATTTCGGGTGCGGCGCACCCAGTTGCAACGGGTTCAGAGATCCTGCCGCATTAACTTGGTGCAAACGCGCAAAGTCATGGCAGGCAAGGGTTTGCGAGATGTTTTCGCTGCTTGACACACACTCGCAAATCGGCGTTAATTGGGAGCGTTTACTTTAGCAAGTAAACCCAAAATCGACGTGTCTCCGGGGCAGCATTGGGGATCGGATGAAGTAAAACTGGGCATCAAAGGGTGAGGTGGTGTGGTCCCGAACAGGGAGTCATGGCTGAGCGCTTTGAATAATTAAAAACTGACGAACACCTGTAGAGAGGATTCACATGAACAAGACGGACATGATCGAGCACATCGCCAAGCAAGCGGATATTTCAAAAGCAGCAGCTGGACGTGCACTTGACGCGGTCATCGGAGGCGTCAAAGCGACCCTTAAAAAAGGTGGGACCGTAACCCTGGTTGGTTTCGGAACCTTTGCGGTAGGAAAGCGCGCTGCTCGAACCGGTCGTAACCCCCAGACGGGCGCTGCGATTAAGATCAAGGCCGCTAAGGTGCCAAAGTTCCGTGCCGGCAAGGGTCTTAAAGACGCCGTCAACAAGTAAATCGCGCTCGCGCGGTCGTTTGCCTTCGACTCGTCGCGATTCGCCGGTGGGCCGCTTGATCAAGCGGCCTTTTCTTTTTATAATAGAAGGCTTATTTGCTTAGGCAGGCCGGATATTTGGGTGCTTAGCTCAGTTGGTAGAGCGGCGCCCTTACAAGGCGTAGGTCGGG
>CAYWPQ010000007.1:0-25982 GCA_964460315.1 uncultured Bordetella sp.
TGCTTTGGCGGCGCGATCTTCACCAAGGTGTTCAAGCAGCATCACCACGGACCAGAAGGTGCCGATGGGGTTGGCCAGGCCCTTGCCCATGATGTCGAAAGCGGAGCCATGAATGGGTTCAAACATGGATGGGTATCGACGCTCGGGGTCAATGTTGCCGGTGGGGGCAATGCCCAGGCTGCCCGCCAGCGCAGCAGCAAGATCGCTCAGGATGTCGGCATGAAGGTTGGTGGCCACAATGGTGTCGAGTGTGGCGGGGCGGTTCACCATCCTGGCCGTGGCGGCATCAACAAGTTCTTTGTCCCAACGCACATCAGGGAAGTCCTTGGCCACTTCATTCGCGATTTCATCCCACATGACCATGGCATGGCGTTGGGCATTGGACTTGGTCACCACGGTGAGTTGTTTGCGCGGACGTGACTGGGCTAGCTTGAAGGCGTAACGAATGATGCGCTCGGCGCCCACGCGCGTCATGATGGAGAGGTCTGTGGCGACCTCAATGGGATGCCCTTGGTGGGCCCTGCCGCCAACGCCTGAATATTCGCCTTCTGAGTTTTCGCGAACAATCACCCAGTCAAGGTCGTTGGGGCCACAGCGCTTGAGCGGTCCATCAATGCCAGGAAGAATTCGCGTGGGGCGAACATTGGCGTATTGATCAAAGCCTTGGCAGATTTTTAGGCGCAGCCCCCAGAGCGTGATGTGATCTGGAATATGCGGGTCACCTGCTGAACCGAAGAGAATCGCATCGGCATGTCGAATGGCGTTGAGGCCATCGGCCGGCATCATCACGCCATGTTGTCGGTAGTAATCACCGCCCCAATCAAAGCTCTGAAATTGGAAGGCAAAACCGGGCTTGGTCGAGGCGATCGCCTCCAAAACCTGCTGACCTGCGGGCACCACTTCCTTGCCAATTCCGTCTCCGGGAATACATGCGATCTGATAGGTTTTCATAACGTCCTTTTCGATAAAGACGCTATTTTAGCGACGGAAATTTACCGAACGTTGTGTTGAAGCTAGGGACGCCTTGGCATTCGCCAAGGAAGCATCAGCCGGGTGATGGCGTTGTCGAGCCGCGGTACGTTGAGCGTCTCATGCATACTGATCACGGGCTCTTGCAGAAGCCCTGACCGCAACACCGAACGAACGTAAAAGGGCGTGTCTTCAAGGGTTTGAAGAACTTGTGCAGGATGACTTCCATCACTGCGAATCGCGCGATTCACCCGCCACAGACCCAGCGGAAGGCTCTGACGCTCGGGGGCTTCGAATGAGTCAACACGGCCGTCGGGCTGAAAACGAAGCGCAAGGAGCCGATCGCTCCCAAACTTCTGCCGTACATCATAGAGAACGCCAACGCTGCCATCTTGGAACTGAGCGCGGGACCAGTCCCATTCTTGGAATCGATGGCTGATGGGTTCACTGCCTTCGTTGCTGTCAAGGTAGGCATGGCCCTTCCATGTCAGGCTGGGATGCTCGAGTTCAACTTCAACCCGGGCGGATGGTGCAAGCGGACCCCAGTGATGCCGGCGCAGGTCGTCCAGGGGTGTGACGAAGTGAAAGAGCTGATCGGGGAAGAGTCGGATCACGCCCCGAATTTTCTGCGGGATGGGTACTGACCATTCATGGAGATCAAGCTCAAGATGTTGGCCAGTCCATCGAATCTGGCTTGGCCCTACCCGAAAATGTTGCGCATCACGTGAGACATGCCTGGCGCCGCGCTCGGTCATTGACCAGCGACGCACGCCACGGCCATAGATGGCGACGTTGATGGCGCAGTGGTTTTCAGGATTGGTGTTGGGGTTTCGCTGTCTTGCCCAGTAGTAGTAGGGCGAAAACACGCTACCCACAAAGGCAATCACCGTCAGGCCATACTGGCCGTCATCACTTAAGGCGTCGACATACCACCAGAGATAACCACCCGGCCCGACGGCTTGGTCAAACCGAGGTGAGCCATCAGGGTTGCGGCCGCCAATCGGCCCGACATGGCTGCCATGGGAACCCCCGGGCCCGGATGTACCGAGCCGCCCGCCAGGTAAAGGCCCGGAATTCGACTCGCTGAGGACTGCCGGGCAAACGCGCTCATCCAGCCGTGGGTGGCGTGGCCATAAAGCGCCCCACCCGTTGCCGGGAATCGCCGATGAAAAGATGCCGGGGTGGTGGTCACGGTGTTGTGGGGTTGATGGTCGATGGAAAAACCGCATCGCTCCATCAGGGAGAAGCTCGCTTGCGTGCATGCCTCAATCTCCGAGGGTTGAAAGGATTGACGATCACCGGTGGCCGGTGCGTTGATCAGAAGTAAAAGCCGTTCAGGCGTCTGGCCCGATAGGAAGTCGGTGGCGACCGCGGCCGGTGAATGCAGGCGGTCTTGGGCGCAGACATAGACCGTGGGTTTTGCAGGCAGCCGATGTCGCTGAAAGATATCGTGGAACTCGCTGTCGTAATCAGCGTTAAAAAACAGATTGTGATGCACCAAGGGAAAGCCGTGTGTTTTGGCGTGGATGGATAACGTCAGTGCGGACAACGATCGCTGCTTGAGATCGTCTCGCGGTGAGCCGAATGATGATGTGGCCCCAGCTTCGTGACGAAGCTGAACATCACCCTGTCGGAGCGCGGACACGTCACCATTGAAAATCACATGTTCCGTCATGATGCGCTCGCCACTGGTCAGCTCGACACCGCTCACCTTGCCCTGGTTCATCCGAATGGATTGGCATTCGCTTTCGGTGCGAATCACGGCGCCGTGTTGCTTGGCCAGTTTTGCGATGGCCTGGGCAAGCGCGCTCATTCCGCCATCAATCACCCAGACCCCTTGCATCTCAACCTCTGCAATGAGCATGAGTGTTGCGGGTGCCGAGAGTGGCGACGAGCCGCAATAGGTGGCGTAACGGGAAAACAGCTGATGCAGCCTTGGATCGTGGAAGTAGCGTCGTAGCGAACGCGACAGGCTTTGGAACATTCCAAGATCCCACAGCACCTTGAGGCCTGAAAAGCCAATGTCCTGATGCATCGATGCGATGGTGGGGCGTTCGGATCGAATGTAGGCCGCTTCGAGCGTGCGGTAGGTGGTCTGAGCCTGTCTGCAAAAACGAATGAAGCGATCGGCCTCCGCGGGACCGGCGAAGTCACGGATGGCCTGTGCGGATTGGTCGTGGTTCGCAAAGAGGTCAAGGCGCTCGTTCTTGCTCCATGCGTGGCGGGCAAGAATTTCTGCGCGATGAATGGTGAGCTCTTCTTCAAGCCTGGTGCCTGCTTTTTCAAAGAGGGCATCAAACACCCAGCGCATGGTGAACACGGTGGGTCCGGAATCCACGTCGGCGCCATTGATGTTGACGGAGTAAAGCTTGCCGCCAACGGTTGCATGCTTTTCCAGCAAGGTCACCTCAACTCCGGCAATGGCGAGCTCCAGTGCGCTCACGAGGCCAGCAATGCCACCGCCGACAATCACGACGGGCGAGCGATGGGCGCTAGCCAAAGCGTTGCCCCTTCCAGGTGCCTGTCATTTCGCTTGGAACGAAACGAACGAACATCGATTCTGAAAAGTGGCCCCCCGCGTAGGAGGCCTGGATGGCTTGAAGGTGAGCGCCGGAACGGGCGTAGGCATCCATCGCGTCGGTGCTCTCCCAGATGGTGAAGGTGGCCTGTCTCAGCCATGGCGCCTCGCCAAGCCCAGCAGCAAGCAGGCAGCCTTTCGCATGGCGGAGCGCCTCTTCGGCAGGGGGTGAGTTCTTCCAAAACGCGGATGCTTTCGAAATTTTGATGGAGGCCCGAGTGAGCGCTGCCATGGGCCCTTGGGTGGGCGCTTCGGTGGCTACGGGAAGTTCAATTCCCGACCATTGGCCGCGGCTTGAATAGGGGGTCAGGATGGCGCAAAAGAACTCTTGGCTTCGCTTGCGCAGATTGTTCACCACCGAGGATTGCTTCAAGAAATCTTGCGCCTGGGTGGCCTGATCAAAAAGACAAAAAAGGCCTTGATGCGTGGGGCTGGGCTTAAGCCCAAAACCGCCTTGATCGCCACTACCAAGAATCTTGAAGAAACGCAGGCCAGGGATGTTGCGCATCCAGAAGCGTCCAATGACAAACCTGGAAAAGCCCCAGAGTTTTTCGCTAGGCTTGATGTCGACTAAAACGATGACCGCAATCATCGTTTGAGTTTAAACGATGGGGTTATTTTTTACTGCGGTCAGTGACCTCGCCGATGTTGTAGCGGCGAAGTTTCACATAAAGACTCTGGCGCGAAAGCCCCAGCATCTCAGCCGCCGAGGCTCGGTTGTCTCGGGTGAGCCGAAGTGCGGCCTCAATGCAGAGTTTTTCAATCAGATCGGCGGTTTCGCTCACGATCTCTTGCAAGGGCACGCGCCCGACGAGCTCAACGAGCTGATCGGCGGAGCGAGGAAGCTGATGCAATGAGGGGCGCTCTGTCCCGAGTCGTCGACCCACGTCCCGAACACTAAACCCAAGGCAGGGCAGGGGGCCGCTCTTCACGGAGACCCCAGAAATTTCCACCTGCAGCTCTCCGCCGTTGGTGCCGTGGAGCATGGTGGCAAAAAGGCGCACGGCACCACGCTGCTGGATGTTGGCAATCAAGACATTCAGATCCACATCGGCCCGGCCAAGAAGATCACTCAGATTTCGACCCACCAGCTGCTCGGTTTTGGTGAGCTGTGCCATTTCGACAAAGGCGTGGTTGCAGGTCAGGATTTTTCCGTTTGGATCCGACACCACAAAACCATCTGGCGAGTGCTCAAGCACTTCCATCATGATGGAGTGCTGAGGGTCTGGGGTCGCGGATCCGCCTTGTGCTGAGGGCGAGAGACGAACCAAGAAAAGCGCGCCATTTTCTTGACGAAAGAGTGAGGCAGAAATGGTCATCATTCCTGCCGCTGAGGATGGGGCAAGTGTGCGAAGGTCGGGATCACCTGAGGCGCGAACGCCATTGAGAAGTTCATCCACGGTTCCGCGGTCATCGGATGGCATCACCTCAATGACCGTCTTGCCAACCAGTTTCTTTGCCTGGATGCCTAAAAGCTTGGCCGAGGCCGGGTTGGCTTCAACAATCTTGAGCGTTTTTGAATCGGCGATCAGGATGGCTTCGGCGGCGAGTTCAAAGAGCAGCCGATAGCGCGTCTCCATGTGGCGCATGCGAAGGTAGTCGCGCTCCATGGCTTGATGGGCTTCGACCAGACGCTGCTGCAAGGACGCCATGCTGCGAAGGTCCCGTCCGAAGGCAATGACATCGCCTTGCTTTCCCACCTGAATGGCGGAGCAGAGAATGGGCACGTCCGCGCCCTGTGTGGACGGGTAATTGATGTGCCGCCAACGCGCGGCGAATTTCCCATTGGCTTCCTGAAGAAGTTCTTCCACCTTCACCTTGCTTTCGCTCGTCACCAGGCCAGTCCAGGATCGGCCAACCCAGCCCGCGGTCTCGCCAAGCGGTATCTGGGGGTTATTCAAGGTGACCTCGCGAATCACGCCCTTGGCGTCCAGCACGATGGCAATGTCAGCCGCGGCGGCAAGAACGCCTGCTGCCGAAGCGGTGTCCATCGTGGCGAGGAGTGGGCTAGTTTGCACGCGAGGGGCCTTTGGTCATCATCTGACTGTATTGTTGATGTGTGGCGACGATGCTTTCGGCCTCGCCAATCGCGTGTTCGGCGTCGGTGGCGAAGGCGTCTGCACCAATATGGGCAACGAGCTCGGGGT
Source organism: uncultured Bordetella sp. (assembly GCA_964460315.1). Lineage (GTDB taxonomy): Bacteria > Pseudomonadota > Gammaproteobacteria > Burkholderiales > Burkholderiaceae_A > Lacustribacter. The sequence goes on from CAYWPQ010000007.1 coordinate 5,695, forward strand.
TCTTGACGACAAGAGGTCCTCCGACCATCACGATCAGACCGTGGTTTTTTGAGGCACGCCGAAGTTCGGTAATGAAGTCTGCAAGGCCGATCAGCTGGGGCTCAGAGCCAATGGAAATACCGGCAATGTCAAACCATTCATCCTGGACGGCTTCGAGCAGCCGGTCACGGCTGGCCGTGGGCTCGCCCCAGACGTTCCAACCTGCGCGTCGAAAGAATTCCGCAACCATCAGGATGCCAAGCGTGTGCTGTGAGCCTGGCACGGGCATGAGCATGATCTTGCGGCGATGCCGGCTCTCTTGGTCTTCGCTGCGAAAGACTGGGCTCAGGTCATACATGACTTGCTGCATGCGCCAGAGTGCAATGGTCACCTGGGTGAAATCACATTCATCAGCGGTCCACATGGCGTCAAGCTGTCGTGCGGCAGGAGTCAGCAGGTCGAGGTAGACGTTCTGAAGCGGGACGCCGCGAGCGATCAGGTCAAGGATGTGCTGCTGGCAAACCATGGACTCTTCATGAAGGGCCAGTTTCAGAAATGCCTGGATGTCGGCAGGCTGAACTTTTGAGTCCGCAGTTTCTGTGGGGTTGGATTTGGCCTCGTCGTGGTGGGCGGCGAGGAGGCGCGGAATGATTTCCGCTTCGATGGTCTTAACCAGCCAGTCCATGTGTTCCTCCGGATGCTGGCTGGCAGGTGTCTGCGCAAACCCTCGATTTGTTGTGTCCCGATTTTCTCGGCCCGGAGCTGGTTTGGATTCCCAGCAGGGATCCTCGTCGGGCCGATCTTTTGATTGCGGATCTGGATTTTGGGACATGCCGATCGGATTCTGATTCTTTGCCGAAAAAAGGCCTAAGAAGTCTATCGAATTTAAAATGTGAGCATTCACTAATCATGATCATCAGGCTTTCAAAAAAGCGCCGACGAGACCGAGAAAGCTGACAACCACCCTCTTGTTGTAAGGGCTCGTCCCGGACTTGTCAAAACAGGTTCTTTGAGTATCCCACCGAACCAAGGTTTGTCAAGGACAATTGATGTCAAATAAAGTTGACAGTTGTGTGGTCGGGTTCTAGAGTGGTTTATGGAAAAACGGCATTTTTGGAGCAAATGTTTTGGCTGATTTCAAACCGCTTTACACCCCTGAAGAACGCCGTCGGCGCGACCAGACGCCTTGGACACTTGTTCAAGGAATTTTGGCCCCCCTTCAGTTTTTGGTTTTTCTGATCAGCCTAGGCCTCGTGATTCGCTTCCTTTCGACCGGTGAGGGCGAATTAATTACGACGGCTTCCATCGTGTTCAAGACATTTCTCTTGTATCTAATCATGGTGACCGGCTGCGTCTGGGAAAAAGTGGTCTTCGGCAAGTACCTCTTCGCCACTGCGTTTTTTTGGGAAGACGTGTTCAGCATGTTGGTCTTGGCTTTGCACACGGCCTATCTGGTGGCGCTTTTCACCCAGACCATGGACGTGCATTCACTGATGTGGCTTGCGCTGTCCGCCTATGCCGCTTATGCGGTGAACGCCACGCAATTTCTTCTGAAGCTCCGTGCGGCACGGCTGCAGCAGGAACGCGCTTCAATGGAGGGGCTTACTGCATGAATCAGCCCATCATGCTCAAGCCGTTGGCAGCCTCGATACCCAGTTCCGGCGGCTGTAACGACATTCCCGTGCTTCGTGAACGCGGACAGCGCGAGGTCTTTTGCGGCCTCACGGGAATTATCTGGCTTCATCGCAAGATCCAAGATGCGTTCTTCCTCGTGGTGGGCTCAAGAACCTGTGCCCATCTCATTCAGTCGGCGGCAGGCGTGATGATCTTTGCCGAACCGCGCTTTGCCACGGCGATCATTGACGAGCGCGACCTGGCGGGGCTTGCTGATGCCAACGACGAACTCGACAACGTCGTGGCACGTCTTTTGGAACGTCGCCCGGACATCAAGATGCTCTTCTTGGTGGGCTCATGTCCCTCTGAGGTGATCAAGCTTGACCTGTCTCGCGCAGCCGAGCGGCTCACGCGTGTCTACGCCCCGAAGGTTGCTGTTCTGAATTACTCAGGCAGTGGCATTGAAACGACCTTTACCCAGGGCGAAGACGCTTGTCTCGCTTCACTCGTTCCTAAACTTCCTCAGGCTCTCGCCGGTGCGCCTCCCGAACTGATGATTGTTGGAACACTTGCCGATATTGTGGAAGACCAGTTTCTGCGCTTGTTCAAAGCGCTCGGCGTGGGACCTGTAGTTTGCTTGCCGCCACGCCGCTCAACCGAGCTTCCCTCGGTGGGGCCCAACACACGCTTTCTTTTGGCTCAGCCGTTTCTTGGCGATACAGCAAGGGCGCTCGAGGCCAGGGGCGCGCAGCGAATTGCAGCGCCCTTTCCTCTGGGGGTTGAAGGCACCCGTTTATGGCTGCAGGCTGCTGCTTCGGCCTGGGGTGTTGACACTGATCACTTCGAAGCAACCATTGCACCCAGTCAGGCGCGTGCGGAGCAGTCATTGGCCAAGCAGCGAGGGTTTCTGCAGGGCAAAAGCATCTTCTTCTTTCCGGATTCCCAGCTTGAAGTGCCACTCGCACGCTTTCTCTCTCGCGAACTCGGCATGACACTCACCGAAGTCGGCTCACCGTATCTGCACAAGCAACACCTGGCTGAAGAGCTTGCCATGCTCGCCACCGATATTGTCTTATCGGAAGGTCAGGACGTGGATCTGCAGCTCGATCGTTGTCGTGCGGTGCGCCCTGATCTTGTGGTCTGTGGTCTGGGGCTGGCCAACCCTTTAGAGCAAGAAGGTATGACCACCAAGTGGTCGATTGAGCTGGTGTTTAGTCCCATCCAGGGCTTTGACCAGGCGGCTGATCTGGCTGAACTGTTTTCGCGCCCGCTTCGCCGTCGTGACATTCTCACAGCACCGGCATCCACTGAAGACGTCGCGATCACCGCCGATGCAGGGGGTGCGCGATGAAGCTCACGCTCTGGACCTATGAAGGCCCGCCGCATGTGGGCGCTATGCGTGTGGCCACGGCCATGCGTGATGTCCACTATGTCTTGCATGCGCCTCAGGGCGACACCTATGCCGATCTCTTATTCACCATGATCGAGCGTCTGCCCAAGCGTCCGCCGGTGACTTACACCACCTTTCAGGCGCGCGATCTTGGCAAAGACACCGCCGAACTTTTCAAAACCTCGTGTCGCGAAGCCTATGAACGATTCAAGCCCCAGGCCATGATGGTGGGTTCTTCGTGCACAGCGGAACTCATCCAAGATGACCCCGCAGGTCTTGCTGCCGCGCTCGATCTTCCCATTCCTGTGGTTCCACTTGAGCTGCCTTCTTATCAGCGCAAGGAAAACTGGGGCGCTTCAGAAACGTTCTATCAAATGGTCCGTGCCCTGTGCACCGGACGAACACCCGCACGCCGAGCCTCGGTTCGGCCACGTTGCAATTTGTTGGGCCCCACTGCATTGGGTTTTCGGCATCGCGATGATGTGACGGAAATCACTCGTTTGCTGGATCAGCTTGGCGTTGATGTTGCCGTGGTGGCGCCGCTCCATGCATCCCCCAATGACTTGTCGAATCTGATCAACGCGGATTTCAATGTGCTGCTTTATCCAGAAACTGGTTTTCAGGCAGCGGCCTGGCTGGAGCGTCAGTTTGGAATGGGGTTCACCAAAACTATCCCCATTGGTGTGAAGGCCACCCAGCGTTTCATTCAAGAGGTCCTGGCGCTGGCCGGTCTGGATGAGCATTCGTCCAATAACCTGGTCAATGCTCGCGCGGCCTGGTACGCCAAGTCCGTCGACTCGACCTACCTCACTGGCAAGCGCGTCTTCATTTTTGGCGATGCGACTCACGCTGTTGCGGCGGCGCGGTTTGCCTCGGAGGAAATGGGCTTTCAGGTGGTGGGTCTTGGAACCTACAGCCGAGAGTTCGCCCGTGAAGTTCGCGAGGCCGCCAAGCAGTACGGCATTGAACCGTTAATCACCGACGACTATCTCGAGGTCGAGCAACAGGTGTCTGAGCTTCAGCCAGAACTTGTGCTGGGAACGCAGATGGAGCGACATATTGCGAAACGCCTCTCCATCCCTTGTGCCGTGATTTCGGCGCCAATTCATGTGCAGGATTTCCCCGCACGTTATTCACCCCAGATGGGTTTTGAGGGCGCCAATGTGCTCTTTGACACATGGATTCATCCTTTAATGATGGGGCTCGAAGAGCATTTGATTCATATGTTCCGCGAGGATTTCGAATTCCATGCGAGCGCAGCCCCCTCGCATCTTGGCCATGGTTCGCAAGGGCCCCATGCTGTCCAAGCGGCTGCTGAGGCGCAGCAGGCTCCGGATCAGTCGACGCAGGAAGTTCAGGCTGCTCACGACGGGCGCGAGCCAGTCGTGACTGGGGCGGACACTTCTCAGGCCATTGTGGTCTCAAGCTGGGAGCCCGAAGCCCAACAAGAACTCAACAAGATTCCGTTTTTCGTTCGAGGCAAGGCCCGACGCAACACCGAACGCTTTGCCCAAGAGCGCGGGCTGCACACCATTTCTGTGGAAACACTCTACGATGCCAAAGCCCACTTCAGCCGATAGGTTAAGCCCCCAGGCGACGCCCATCCGGGTGGTCATCGTGACCATGGACACCCATCTGGCGTCAGCCACGGCACGAGCTCGGCGGCGTCTGGTGAAAGAACTCCCTGGGCTGGCCTTGAGCTTGCATGCCGCCTCGGAATGGAGCGCCGACGAGCGTGCCCTTAGCGCATGCATTGCTGACATTGAGCGGGCAGACATTGTCGTGGCCACCATGCTGTTTATGGAAGACCACTTCCTTCCGGTGATGTCGGCCCTTGAGGCCCGACGCGATCAGTGCGACGCGATGATCTGCGCCATGTCCGCCGCCGAGGTGGTCAAGCTCACGCGAATTGGCAAGTTCGACATGAACAAGCCTGCCACGGGATTGACGGGGCTTCTCAAGCGTCTGCGTGGCAACAAAGACAAAAAATCGACGGGCGGTGCCGCCCAGATGAAGATGCTACGCCGTCTGCCCAAACTTCTGCGATTCATTCCAGGCACGGCGCAAGATGTCCGCTCTTACTTTCTGACACTGCAGTATTGGCTTGGCGGGTCGGAAGACAACATGTTCAACATGATTCGTTTTCTGATTAATCGATACGCCAGCGGGCCTCGCGAGGCGCTCCGTGGACTCGACGAACCCTCTGCACCCATCGAGTATCCAGAGCTTGGCGTCTATCACCCACGCATGAATCCGGTCATGGCCGAAGAGGCTGATCAGCTGCCTGTCGTGGTGCCGCATGCAAACGCCAAAGGCCGAGTGGGTGTGCTGCTTCTTCGCTCCTATCTTCTCTCGGGTAATGCCGGTCACTACGACGGTGTGATCACTGCGCTGGAGGCCCAGGGTCTGCAGGTGGTCCCAGCGTTCGCCTCCGGTCTTGATGCACGTCCCGCGGTTGAAAAGTTTTTCATGGCCAACGGCCAGTCCACGGTGGATGCCGTGGTGTCTCTCTCGGGATTTTCTCTGGTGGGCGGGCCAGCCTACAACGACGCGAAGGCCGCTGAAGAAATTCTTTCCAGGCTCGACGTTCCCTACCTCGCCGCGCATCCGCTGGAGTTTCAGTCTTTGAATCAATGGGGTGAATCCGAACGTGGTTTGCTGCCCGTTGAAAGCACCATCATGGTGGCGATCCCTGAATTGGACGGCGCCACAACACCCATGGTCTTTGGAGGCCGTCCCGGCCAACCAGGCAGCAGCTGCAACGGATGTCACCGGCATTGTGATTTTGAAAATGTGGTGAATGCCCAGGACATGTTCACCTGTTCCGAGCGGGCACACATGCTGTCATCACGAATTGCCAAACTGGTGGCGCTACGTCGATCCGAGCGCGCGGACCGCAAGATTGCCATCGTGGTCTTTAACTTTCCTCCGAATGCTGGGAACACCGGCACCGCCGCCTATCTCTCGGTCTTTGAGTCGCTCTTTCAGGTTCTTAAGACCATGGGCGAACGCGGCTATCAGGTGGACATGCCGGCCAGTGTGGACGAACTTCGAGACAGCATTATTTGCGGCAATAAGGATCAGTACGGAACCGATGCCAACGTGCACACCCTGATTTCTGCCGATGACCATGTGCGGCGGGAAAAGTGGCTCTCCGAGATTGAGGCTCAGTGGGGCCCAGCACCCGGTCGTCAGCTCACCAATGGCAGCTCGATTTTTGTTCTGGGGCGTCAGTTCGGCAATGTGCTCGTGAACATTCAGCCAGGCATGGGTTATGAAGGCGACCCGATGCGGCTTCTGTTCGAGCGAGGCTTTGCGCCCACGCACGCCTTTTGCGCGAATTACCGATACATTCGGGAAGACTATCAAGCCCATGCGGTGCTGCACTTTGGCACCCATGGCGCGCTCGAATTCATGCCAGGCAAACAGGCTGGCATGTCGGGCGCCTGCTGGCCAGATCGCCTGATTGCCGATCTTCCCAACTTCTATCTGTATGCCTCGAACAACCCCTCGGAAGGGGCGATTGCGAAACGCCGTGCGGGGGCCACGTTAATCAGTTATCTCACACCACCGGTCTCGCAGGCCGGGCTTTATCGCGGCCTGATGGATCTCAAATCATCGGTCGATCGTTGGAGACGCCTTGAGCCCAATGCCCATGATCGTTCGGACACGGCTCTGCTGATTCAGACCCAGGCTGCCGAGCTCGACCTTGCCGCGGCCGAGCCGCTCTGGTCGGTGGACCGTGACGATGCCAAGGCGAAGGGTGGTGAAAGCGAAGCCGACCTGGCCATTCATCAGCTTCATGAGTCGATGCTTGAACTGGAATACACACTGATTCCGCATGGCCTGCACGTGGTGGGTAGGCCACCCAGCCAAGAAGAGCGCATGGACATGCTCACCTCCATGGCCGATGCAACGAGCAACATTCGTCTGGAACCTGACACGGCGTTGGCGATTGCCTCTGGGCAAACCACGGAAGAGGTGATGCAGCGAATCCGGGCAAAGACACGAGACCACACCCAGCCTGCCCATGCATCAGGCCAGAGCTCCGAAGACACCGCCACAGAGGAATCCATCGAACAACTGGTCAAGGCCAATCAACTCCTGGGCCAGGATTCGGAAATCGAAGGCATTCTGCAGGCGCTCGACGCAAGGTTTGTTCGTCCGGCACCAGGGGGCGATGTGCTTCGCACTCCTGAAGTGCTGCCCACGGGCCGAAACCTTCATGGCTTTGATCCATTCAAAATTCCAAGCGCCTTTGCGGTGCGAGACGGCGCACGACAGGCCCAGAAACTGCTGGACCGTTACATGGCGGACGGTCATGCGCTGCCCGAGTCCATCGCGATGGTGCTCTGGGGCACCGACAACCTCAAGACCGAGGGCAGCCCCATCGCCCAAGCCCTTTACTTAATGGGTGCCGAGCCTCGCTTTGACAGCTATGGGCGCATTGCAGGCGCGAAGCTCTTGCCCCTGGCTGAACTGGGACGCCCACGGGTGGATGTGGTGATCACGCTTTCTGGAATTTTCCGTGATCTGATGCCCTTACAGATCAAGCTCTTGGCCGAGGCCGCCTTTTTGGCTGCAAGCGCTGAAGAGCCCAGCGATCTGAACTTCATTCGCAAGCATGCATTGGCTTATATCGCCGAGCATCAGTGCTCGATGGAAGAGGCCGCGCTGCGAGTCTATGGCAATGCCGAGGGCGCTTACGGAGCGAATGTGAACAACCTCATCGAAAGCAGCCGTTGGGGCGAGGGCGATGAGCTTGCCGAGACCTACACTCGTCGAAAAGGCTTTGCTTACGGCCGAACGGGTCGTCCCATCCAGCAGCCTGCGCTCTTGCAGAGTGTGCTGCGTGACGTTCAACTGACGTATCAAAACCTTGACTCCGTCGAGCTGGGTGTCACCACGGTGGACAACTACTTCGACACCTTGGGGGGTATCACTGGCGCGGTGAAGCGTGCCAAACATGGTGAGGCTCCGCCGGTCTACATCGGCGATCAAACCAAGGGCGAGGGCACGGTGCGAACCCTGTCTGAGCAGGTGGCCCTCGAAACCCGAACACGCATGCTCAACCCCAAGTGGTACGAGGGCATGCTGAAACATGGCTATGAGGGTGTGCGACAGATTGAAGTCCATATCACCAACACCATGGGCTGGTCCGCCACCACGGGTCAGGTTCAGCCTTGGGTCTATCAGCAGCTGACCCAGACCTTCATGCTCGACCCAGAGATGAGGGATCGCCTTGCGAAGCTGAATCCGTCGGCCTCGGCCAAGGTGGCCAATCGATTACTTGAAGCATCCGAAAGACAGTTTTGGAAACCCGACGCCAAAACTTTAGCGGCCCTACGTCAGGCCGGAGAAGAACTAGAAGATCGCCTTGAAGGCGTCTATGAGGGAGTGTCGTCATGAATGTAGCCACCGTGCCGTTTTCGGAAATTAAACGAGGGGGCAATCGGCCTGACGGGGAGGGCAGCGTGCAGGTGCAGCTCGACCCCGCCATGAAAATTGGCAATGCCAAGGTCTTTGCCATTTACGGCAAGGGAGGCATTGGTAAGAGCACCACGTCCTCGAACCTTTCCGTGGCTTTCTCGAAGCTTGGGAAACGGGTTCTTCAGATTGGCTGTGACCCCAAGCATGACTCCACCTTCACGCTCACCAAGAAGCTGATGCCCACCGTCATTGATGTCTTGGAATCGGTCGACTTTCACTCCGAAGAGCTGCGCATCGAAGATTTTGTGTTCAAAGGCTACAACGGCGTGATGTGTGTCGAAGCCGGCGGCCCTCCCGCGGGAACGGGATGTGGCGGCTATGTCGTGGGTCAGACCGTGAAGCTTTTAAAAGAGCATCACCTTTTGGAAGACACCGACGTCGTGATCTTCGATGTCTTGGGCGATGTGGTCTGCGGTGGTTTCGCAGCACCCCTGCAGCATGCCGATCGCGCGCTGATTGTGACCGCCAACGACTTCGATTCCATCTTTGCCATGAATCGAATTGTTCAGGCCATTGGTGCCAAGGCAAAAAATTACAACGTGCGGCTTGGTGGTGTGATTGCTAATCGAAGCGCGGCGACCGATCAGATCGACAAATTCAATGATCAGATTGGTCTCAAGACCATGGCGCACTTTCCGGATCTTGATGTGATTCGGCGTAGTCGCCTGAAGAAGTCGACACTTTTTGAGATGGAAGATTCTCCAGAACTGAAGGCTGTGCAAGACGAGTACCTGCGTCTGGCGGCCAAGCTCTGGGCCGGCGTGGACCCTCTGCATGCCGAACCCATGAAAGACCGCGATATTTTCGATCTCTTGGGCTTTGATTGATTCGCGCGCTCTAACGACATCCATCGACCACAAGCCGACCATGAACCAGACCACTTATCTCAAGCAGCGCGATCGAATCGAGCATTACTTCGACCGAACCGCGGCCGAGACATGGGCTCGACTGACCTCGACGGCCCCGGTCAGTGGCGTGCGTGCCACTGTGCGAGCGGGTCGTGATCGCATGCGTGCCATGCTCTTGTCTTGGCTTCCCCAAGATCTCCGCGGTTATCGGCTGCTGGACGCAGGCTGCGGCACAGGGGCTCTTGCTGTTGAGGCGGCCTTGCGCGGCGCCCAGGTGGTGGCTGTTGATCTCTCGCCAACACTGGTGAATCTGGCCCGCGAGCGGTCACCCCGTCAGTTTGAAGCGGGCCGCATTGAATTCCGTTCGGGCGATATGTTTGACCCCGCACTGGGTGAGTTTGATTTCGTGGTGGGCATGGATTCCTTGATCCATTACGCACCCCACGATGTGGTGTCCGTGCTTTCGGGCTTCGCTTCACGCACCCGTCATTCTGTTCTCTTCACCTTTCCGCCAAGCAACCCTGCATTGGCGCTGATGATCACGGTGGGCAAACTTTTCCCCCGCCGGGACCGGGCACCGTTTATTCAGCCGGTGGGTCATGCCAAGCTCAGTCGGCTGATCTCCAGCAATGCGGGCCTTCACGCATTCGAAGAAATTCAATCGCAGAGGGTTTCAAGTGGCTTTTACACCTCGCAGGCGATGGAGCTTCGGAGACGGACATGAGCACAAAGCCCAAGACCATTGCCTGGCAGAAATGGACGCGCATCAGCCCAAGGCTTTTGCCTTTCGCTGACATTGCCACCCGTGAACTGCCCTTGCGTCGGCTGTTTCAACTCTCTCTGTTTCAGGTTTCGGTGGGTATGGCCACCGCCTTGCTGATTGGCACCTTGAATCGCGTCATGATTGTTGAGTTGGGCGTTGGCGCATGGCTGGTTTCGATCATGGTGGCACTGCCTTTGCTCTTTGCCCCTTTCCGTGCGCTGGTGGGCTTTAAATCCGACACCCATCGATCAGTGCTTGGCTGGCGGCGGGTGCCCTACATCTGGCTGGGTACGCTCTTTCAGTTCAGCGGGCTTTCGATCATGCCCTTTGCCTTGATTTTGCTGTCGGGCGACAGCCACTGGCCTGCCTGGGTGGGACATCTGTCATGTGGCCTGGCCTTTCTTTTGGTGGGCATCGGGCTTCAGACCACCCAGACCGCTGGCCTGGCCTTGGCCACCGACATTGCCCCGGAGGCATCGCGGCCTCAGGTGGTCGCGATGATGTACAGCATGCTTCTGATCGGCATGGTCGCCAGTGGTCTTGCCTTTGGTGTTTTGTTGGCGGACTTTAGTCAGATCGTTTTGATCAAGGTCATTCAGGGTGCTGCGGGGGTAACTGCCTTGCTCAACATCATTGCGCTCTGGAAACAAGAGGCTCGCAACCCTCAACGCACCTCGGCGAAGATTCCTCGTCCCAATTTTCGCGAGACCTGGCAGCAATTTTCGAAGCGTCCGAACACCCTTCGGTTTTTTGTGGCCCTTGCTCTGGGCACTTCGGCTTTCAGCATGCAGGACATCATTCTTGAGCCCTACGGCGGCGAGATTCTTGGCCTTTCGGTGTCGGCCACCACCATGCTCACCGCATTGATGGCGACGGGGGCGCTTCTGGCGTTCACGCTCTCTGCCCGTTGGCTAAGCCGTGGATTTAATCCTTACCGGCTGGCGGCACTCGGCGCTTTGATGGGGCTCTTGGCCTTCTCATGTGTGATTTTTTCTGAGCCTTTGCATTCGGCCAATCTCTTTCGACTGGGCGCATGCCTGATTGGCTTTGGGGGTGGGTTGTTTTCGGTGGGAACACTCACCGCGGCCATGGCGATGGAAACACCAAGAGATGCGGTGGCAGAGGCAGCGATGGGAGCAGCGACTGCAGCCGCAACAACGAACGCTGACACCGAGGGCGGCCATCGTGCCGAAGACTCCTTCGGCACCGCAGGAATGATTCTTGGCGCCTGGGGTGCCGTGGTGGCGACAGCCACGGGCATCTCGATGGCGCTCGGTGGTGTGATCCGTGATCTCGTCACCACCATCGCCGTGCAGGGGCAGATTGGCGATGCGCTGGTGAATCCTGCGACCGGCTATAGCTTTGTGTATCACCTCGAGTTGTATTTGATGTTAGCCACGCTGATCGCGATTGGCCCATTGGTGCGCTTGTCTTCACGCACACCCACGGGTTCATCAACATCGGTTTCGAAGTTTGGTCTTGCCGAATTCCCCGGCTGATCAGCATTTAAGGAGAAAGACTATGGGAACAGGTGCAATTACCGGATACATCGATGTCGCACAGATTGTGCTTTACATCTTTTGGATCTTCTTTTTTGGTCTGATTGTTTACCTCGTGCAAGAGGGCAAACGTGAGGGCTTCCCTTTGGCCAGTGATCGACGCGATTACGAAGTCATCCAGGGATGGCCACCCATCCCTAAACCCAAGACCTATCGCATGGCCGACGGCTCGGAGTTCACCGCGCCCCATCGCCGTGACCTGGATGCTCCTCCGCTGGCAGCAAAGCGCTTCGGCAACTATCCTGGATCACCCATCGAGCCCACGGGCAACCCCATGCTGGACGGCATTGGGCCCGGTGCATGGACCGCCCGATCGGATCATCCCGATCACATGCTTGATGGATCGGTCAAGATCCAGCCGCTGCGCAGCGCGACGGGCTATAGCGTTTCTGTGAATGATGTGAACCCGATCGGTCTGAACGTGGTTGGTTTTGACGACATGGTTGGCGGTAAGGTCGTTGACCTCTGGGTGGATCAGGCGGAAATGCTCTTTCGTTACCTTGAGGTTGAGGTGCAGGGCGGCAAGCGTGTTTTGGTCCCCATGCCTTTTGCTCGTGTGACCAAGGACGCCGTGAAGGTCCACGCCATCCTCGGTTCACAGTTTGCCGATGTGCCCACGACCAAGCATGCTGATCAGGTCACCCTGTTGGAAGAGGACAAGATCGCGGGCTACTACGGTGGCGGTCGTCTCTATGCAACTCCTGATCGTCAGGAACCTCTCCTATGAGAGCAGACCTCAGCCACAGTCACGGCCATGAGTTCGAGCATGAGTTCGAGCCACAGCTGGGGCTGCCTGAAACGCTTCCGGCCAGCGAAAAGGTTCTCTGGCAGGGAGCACCGAGCTGGAAATCCGTGGCCCGGGATGTCTTTCACCTTCGCAAGCTGGCGGTTTACTTTGCGGCCATGATTGCCCTGCGGGTGTTCTTTGTCATGACCGACCCTTCAGTGACAGACCCCGGACGAGCGGCTCTGGCCTCGGTGGCTTGGCTTGGCGGCATTGCTGCCTTCGCCATGGCCGTACTGGCGATGATGGCCTATGTGGTGGGCCGCACCACGCTCTACACCATCACCACCAAGCGCGTGGTGATGCGTATTGGAATGGTGCTCTCGCTCACTTACAACCTGCCATTTCGAACCATTGCGCAGGCGGCGGTTCGTCAGGGGTCAGGCACCACGGGCGACATCGCACTCACCCTGGCCACTGCCGACAAGATTGCTTACCTTCATCTCTGGCCTCATGCCAAACCTTGGCATTACGCGAAGCCGCAGCCCATGCTTCGATGCCTGTGTCATGTTGATGAGGTGGCCGCGATCTTGAAGGACGCCTGGCTTGCTCAGCAGTCAAAAGATTCGTCCAAGTTGTCTACGTCCGCCTCGGCGGCTTCATCTGGAACGCAGTCGGAATCAAATTCGGCCGCTGGTCATTCTGGAATGCAGGCGGCCTGATGAATACGATGAAGTCGCCCGGATCACTCTGGCCCGCAGCACTTGTGGTGCTGGCTTTGGGTGTGTTGGTGGCTTCGGTTGCCCAGATCCGTTCGTCCGGGGTGTCGATTCGAGCACCCGACCCGGCCACCCTGGTCATGCGCGAGCTTCGATTCGAAGACCAGCCCGACGGCAGTGTGCGGGTGATTGATCATCGGTCCAATCAGGTGATTGATGCCATCACCGGTGAAGCGGGGTTTGCGCGAGGCGTTCTCCGTGGTTTTGCCAGGGATCGTCGCGCACATGGGGTTGGCGCCGAGCTTCCGCTTGAGCTGCACGGTCGAGTGGACGGAAGACTCACCCTGCTGGACCCTTCCACCGGGCGCATTGTTGATCTGGAGTCCTTCGGACGCGCCAATTCCGCGGTGTTTGGACGAATGTTGCCCGCCGCCTCCACAAGGCTTAACTAAGATGAAAACGACCACACCCTGCACGGTTGAAATCGCCCACACCTCTTACGATTTCTACGCCCATGTTGAACTTGAAGACAACTCCATCGAGCCGGGTGACCAGGTGCTGGTGCACAACGCGCCGACCGTCATTGGCTATGGTCAGCACATCAAGGTTGACCGCAAGGCCACCATTTCACGCGCCAGCTGGCTGTCCAAGCTCTGGACAAAATTCATTGCCCGATTCGAGCTGACCGCGCTCTATGAGGTGAGCTTTTCACCCACACGATTCACCAAGAACAAACGTTATCCACGTCCCACGCGACGTCCAAGTTAAAGAAGGGGATCACCATGAACACCGTCGCACAGCCACTGCCACGCGCCATCGACACCAATGAGGCCACGGAACGGGCGCTTGAAAGCACCATTCTGAACCCGCGTTTTTACACCACCGATTTCGACGCGATTGACCGGTTTGATGTTGCGTCCATTCGCCCCCAGTGGGACGCCCTCATGGCTGAGTTCGCTTCCGACAAAAACAAGGAACATTTCCAGCGCCCGGAAGCAACGATGAATCAAGATTACTCACATCTTCCGGAAGGTCTCTATCAGGAATTCGTCGACTTCCTCATCAGTTCCGTGACCAGCGAATTTTCAGGCTGCGTTCTCTATGCCGAAATCAAGCGTCGTATTAAGAATGAAGACATGCGCGACCTGTTTGGCTATATGGCACGGGATGAGAGCCGACATGCAGGCTTTATCAATCAGTGGCTGAAAGACTTTGGCATTGGCGTTGACCTGGGATTTCTGGCCAAAACCAAAAAGTACACCTACTTTCGTCCCAAGTTTATTTATTACGCCACCTATCTTTCTGAAAAAATTGGCTACGCCCGATACATCACCATCTATCGTCAAATAGAAAAGCATCCCGAGTTCAAGTTTCACCCCATCTTTGGTTGGTTCGAGGAATGGTGCAACGATGAGTTCCGTCACGGCGAAGCCTTTGCCCTGCTCATGCGCGCCGACCCCAAGCTTTTAAAGGGTGTGAACCTGCTCTGGATTCGTTTCTTCCAGCTTGCGGTCTACGCCACCATGTTTGTGCGTGACCATGCCCGACCCGAGTTCCATCACGCGCTTGGTGTGGATCCAACCGACTATGACTTTCAGGTGTTCCGCACCACCACCGAGATCTCCAAGCAGGTCTTTCCAGTGACGCTGAATCTCGATGATCCCCGCCTGCTGGAGGGCTTTCAGAAGCTGCTTGAAATTTCTGAGCGTGTGGCGGACGCTCGAGAGCAGGGCGGTGTGGTTGGACTTGCCAAGCGTGCCTGGCATGGATTGCATGCCGTGGGTGTCTTTGCCCGTCTCTACATGCTTCCGGCCAAATACAACGAACTTCCCAAAGATGTTCGCCTAGCGCCAACCTGGTGAGCATTGCGGAATGACTTTGAGCGGCTTGTTGATGCATGAATCTTTGGTGAGCCTTCGGTGATCCTAGCCGCTCTCTACACGGTTTTTCTTTGGTGGTTTAGCACCGGGGTCATTCTCTATTTGAATGGCCTGCCGCGCCGCACCTTCAAATGGACCATGCTGGGTGCCACGGTGGTGCTGGTGGCCGCGCTTTACGCGCTTCGGCTGACCAGTCAGGTGGACGAAGTCTGGGCCGCCTACTGTGCGTTCACCTCGGCGGTCTTGGTCTGGGCTTGGCAGGAGATTGGCTTTCTTCTGGGTTATGTCACAGGAACTCGCCGAACTGACTGCCCTGAAGAGGCCAAAGGCTGGAAGAAATTTGGATTCGCAGCCGAAACCGTTCTGCATCACGAGCTTGCCCTGGTGGTCTTGGGCGCCGCAGTCTGGGTGATGACCCAGGATGGCGTGAATCAGGTGGGGCTCTGGACGTATCTGGTGCTGTGGGCCATGCGGCAGAGCGCTAAGCTGAATGTCTATTTTGGCGTGCGCAATCTCAATGAGAGTTTCCTTCCCAGTCATTTGAAATATCTGCAGACCTATTTCACCCGGCGGGCGATGAATTTCTTTTTGCCCATCTCGGTGGTTGCCGCCTTAATCGTTGCCGTTCCTATGTGGCAGGCGGTGAGTCTGGCCACCTGGGGAAGCCCGGAGGCCGTGCGGCTGGTGCTGGTGGCCACCTTGTTGTCGCTGGCCATTCTTGAGCATTTCTTCTTGGTCATTCCTTTGCCCTTTGAAGCACTCTGGCGCTGGGGACTGCGTTCCCGAACCGCAACTTAAGGCTGATCGAACCGCCGCGTCGGTTCGGAAACCCGTCGAAGAGCGACATCCTTCTAACAGGGAAAGAGCTGACCTCGCTGCGGAATGATTGGGGCCCTCCAGCCCAGTTCGGACTGAAGCACGACCGCGAAGTTTTCGCTTGCCGCGCGTTCGCCGTGGGTAATGAATACCTTCGAAGGCTCGTGCTCAAACCCCTGGCACCACCAGAGTAGATCACTCTGATCACCGTGGGCGGACAGACCTCCCACGGTATGAATGGATGCTTTCACAGGAACCTCCTGACCAAGCAGACGCAATGTCTTTTGGCCGTCCACCAACAGGCGGCCGCGCGTCCCAGCAGCCTGAAAACCTGCAATCACCACCGCCGACTGTGGACGTGGCAGGTTCCAAAAAAGATGATGAATAATCCGACCGGCCTCGCACATGCCGCTGGCCGAAAGAATCACCGCGCCTGCCTTAATCTGGTTCAGGGCTTTCGATTCATTGACGTCGGCGGTGAAGCGCACCCGGGCCGCGTTGGGGTGGGCGGCCAGCCAGTGATAAAGCGACTGGGTCCGCTCATTGAGCAGACGAAGGTTCTGTTCGGTGATCTTCGAGGCCTGGGTGGCCATGGGGGAATCCACGAAGATGGATAGGAAGGGAAGCCGCTGCTTCTGAATCAGATCAATCAGGATGGCGATAATCTCTTGGGTGCGTCCCACGGCGAACGCAGGAATGACCACATTACCGCCCTGTGCGATAGTGCGCTGAATAATGTCGACCAGCTCGTCTTCGGTACTCTGCAGCGAGCGATGCAGGCGGTCGCCATAGGTCGATTCAATCACCAAGACATCCGCATCGGGAAGTCGTTCGGGATTGTTCATCAGAGGCCGATCACGGGTGCCGATATCTCCGGTGAAGACCAGACGCTTGGGGCCGCTTTCAGCGGGAGCTTCGTCATCGGCAAGATGAATTCTGGCGATCGCTGCGCCAAGAATGTGTCCGGCGTCGAAGAACTCCAGATCGACGCCGTCACGAATCGAGTGGCGTTGATGCAATGGAATGGGCCTGCACTGCGAGAGACACTGCTCCACATCGAGGCTTGAGTAAAGCGGTTCGGGCAGAGGGCCGCGCCACTTGCCCTTGGCCTGACGGTCCACCGCCCGCTCCAGCTCCTGGCCCTGAATATGGGCGCTATCCATGAGTAAGACCTGAAGCAAACTCAAGGTGGCCGGGGTGCAGAAAATGGGGCCGCGAAAACCTTTGGCACACAGACGCGGAAGCATCCCGCTGTGGTCGATATGCGCATGGGTCAGCACCACCCAGTCAAGCTCGCTCGGCGGCACCTTGAATGATTCAAGATTCTTGTCATCGGCGTCGCGTCCGCCTTGGAACATCCCGCAGTCCACCAAAAACTGCAGCGGCCGGCCTTGCACTGTGGCCACAACCCGATACCGCGATCCGGTGACTTCGCTTGCGGCGCCTTCAAATGAGATGTGCATGAGTGGCCAGGACCTTGTTCGGTTTCATGATTCAAGACGACCGACGATCGTTTCCCGTTATAGTAAGTCTTCTCGTCACCCACATGCGAATGGCACGATGAAAGATATCGTTGAACGTCTGTTGGTGGCCCAGATTGGGTCGGAGCTGCCCGCCTGGGCCAAGGCCCTGGTGTCGCTCACCAATGTCATTCTGATTCTTCTGGCCGCCTGGCTTTTATTGCACTTCTCGGCTCGGCTTTTGCGAACGCTGAATCGTCGAATCACCCAAAACAATACCGATGCCGAAGAGCGCAAGCGTGTCGAGACACTCATGCGGGTTTTTCGCTACATCGCCACGGTCGTGATTGCGGCGGTGGCCATCATGCTGGTGCTCTCTGAAATTGGCATCTCCATTGCCCCAATTCTGGCCACGGCGGGTGTGGCGGGTCTCGCGGTCGGCTTCGGTGCTCAGAGTCTGGTCAAGGACTATTTCACCGGCTTTGTCATGCTCCTGGAAAATCAGATTCGGGTGGGGGATATCGTCGAGGTGGGTGGCAAGTCCGGCACCGTCGAGGAGGTCACGCTGCGTTACGTGCGTTTGAGGGATCTGCAAGGTGCAGTGCACTTTGTTCCCAATGGCGTCATTGCGACGGTGACCAACCAAAGCCGCGACTTTTCATTCGCCATGTTTGACGTCAGCATCGGATATCGCGAGCCCATTGATCGCGTTGAACGGGTGATTCGGTCGGTGGGCGCGTCCCTCCAGGCCGACCCCACCCTGGGCCCGTTGATTCTTGAACCTGTTCAGATCCTTGGCGTGGATCAGTGGGCCGATTCGGCCGTGATCCTACGTTGCCGAATGAAAGTGGTGCCGGCGGAGCAGGGCACCATTCGTCGAGCGTTTTTGGGCAGGTTAAAAACCGCCTTCGATGAACATGGAATTGAAATCCCCTTTCCTTCCCGAACGGTCTATTCCCGCAGCGAATAATTCTTCGTGCATGCCCGGCTGCAACACGCACCAAGGCATCATGTGAGGATGCATTCAGAAGGTATTCAGAGCACCCAGGCGAAGATCATCATCAGAGATGTTCCTGCAATCAGAGCAGGAACAAGGCCGTTGGTCATCTTGAGCATGATGATCAAGGCGACTCCCGTTGCGGTAAGCCGCGCGGCCAGTGGCATTTCAGCCAGCAGCCCAACAGGCAGAACGATGATGCGAATCACTAATGCAGCCACCATGGCATAGGTCACGCAGGTGATCCAGCGAAAGAGTGGTGAATCCTGGGTCAGCTTCCCAGAGAGTGCAACGCCAAGGCCCCGCCAAAGGTAGGTGCCCAGCACGGCCAGCGCCAGGATGGACCACATCCAGAGGCTGGAGTGTTTTGAGAGGTTGAGCATCGATTCCATCCGGCTAGGCTCGCTTTTTCAGGCTCTCATCGATCATGAACGCGGCCGTGCCCCCGACGAGCCCACAGATCAGGATGCTCCATGCGGGAGAGAACTGATAAACGATGGGCCCAGAGATGCCGCCGATCAATAGCGCCAATCGACTGCCTTGGGCTTTCACTTCGGTGAAGTTCAAGAAAAAGAACAGTGGATTGAGCATGACCAGGCCAATGGTGATCGGCGTTGGAACATATCCCGCCAAGATGAAGCCCAGGACTGTTCCTGGAAGGCCCGATGCCCAGCAAGTCAAACCAAATCCTGTGAAATAAGCGTTGCGTCGTTCGGGTGCAATCTTCGAGAAGTCACGCATCATCACGGCCCAGCTGGTCATCGAGATGAAATGGGCTGTTGCGTACAAGGACTTTGTTCGGTCGGGCTTTGGAATTTGTGGCACCAGAGTCAGTGTCATGGGCAAAAATCGGGCTGCTGTGAGTGCGGTGGCCATGGCGATCGCAAGCCCGGAGGCACCCAGCGCAATCATCTCCACGAAGACCACCTGTCCCGGGAGGGCATACATCAGAAGGCTGGTGGCTGTGGTGACTTCAAGGGAGAGGCCGCTGGCGTGGCCCAGCGCGCCAAAACCGATCATGCCCGCCAAGAGCACCGCAGCGGGAACACCGAAGGCGTCACGACAGCCCGAGACAAAGGCGTCTCGGTTGTTATGAGCCTGAGAAATCGACATGCAACGTATTGTATGGGCTCTGTCGGGGAATGGCTGATAATGCGGCCATGGCGTTATTTTCAACTCTTTACAGCCGTGTCATGACATGGTCTCGTCACCCGAAAGCTCCTTGGTTTTTGGGTGGCATCAGCTTTGCCGAGTCGTCGTTTTTTCCGATCCCACCTGACGTCATGCTGGCACCGATGAGTCTGGCGCGACCGGATCGAGCCTGGTGGTTCGCCACCATCACCACGATCACTTCGGTAGCGGGTGGGCTTTTCGGTTACTGGATCGGCACATCTTTTTTTCAGTGGGTTGAGCCCTGGTTGCAGGCCAGTCGCTACTGGGAATCGTTTGAGCTGGCGAAAATCTGGTTTGTTGATTACGGCTTTTGGGCGGTGTTCATCGCGGGCTTTTCACCCATTCCTTACAAGATGTTCACCATGGCTGCGGGCGTGATGTCGATGGCCATCTTGCCCTTCACGCTGGCGTCCTTGGTTGGGCGAGGTGCACGTTTCTTTCTGGTGGCGGGCCTCATGAAGTGGGGAGGCGCCCGAATGGAAGATGCTCTTCAAGACTGGGTGGATCGTCTTGGCTGGGCGATGGTCGCGCTTGTTGGTCTTCTGATTCTGATCAAGGTTTCTGGGCTCGTTTAAGCGCAGACTTCAGCCTTATGCAGAATTCTTCGATCGTTGGTCAGCGCCGTATTCGTGTCTGGGATCTTCCCACCCGTCTCTTTCATTGGCTGCTTACCTTGGGTGTTTTCGGAGCCTGGATCGCCGTGAAGATTGGCGGCAACGCCATGATCTGGCACATGCGTTTTGGCTATCTTGTTTTGACGCTTCTTGGGTTTCGATTGATCTGGGGTTTTGTGGGGCCCGAACACGCCCGGTTCAGCTCCTTTGTGAAGGGCCCTCGGGCCATTCGCGATCAGCTGCGCGGCCTCGAGCCCACTCC
>CAYWPQ010000007.1:26082-61838 GCA_964460315.1 uncultured Bordetella sp.
TGGTTCGGGGTCATGACCTGATTCGACCGATGATCTCGGGAGATCAGATGGTGGATGCCAGCTTGAATGTCAAAGACTCGCGAGACGACTGGGTCATTCGCACAAGGGCCGCAGTGATTGCCGCCCTTGTGGCCAGCGGAGTGGCTTACTTGTCTTTGTAGCTGTCGTGACAGGCCTTGCAGCTCTGGCCCGTGGCGCCAAAGGCCTTCTTGATCTGCTCAAGATTTCCTGACTTGGCAGCCGTATTCAGGTCAGCCGCAGCCTTCATGAACTTGTCGGCCCCAGCTTTCACTTTGTCGCCTTCCTTCCAGATGGCAGGCTTGGCTTTTCCACCCTCAGTGCCTGGACCAAAGGCAGACCAAGGCAGTTCGGAGAGCGTGGCGATTAAGGCGGCGCTCTTTTGAACTTCGGCGGCATTGAAGGGAACTTCACCTTTGGTCACGGCAGCAATGCGGCCCATATGGTTGCCCATTAAGGCAAACGCACTTTGACGGTATTTGATGGCGTCTTCTTTTTTCGCAAACTGCGCGGACGCTGTGATGGGGAGTGAAGCGATGAGGCATGACGCCAAGCCCACTTGAATATAACGTTGAAACTTCATGAGGATTCCTTTCCTTGTGAATGATGCGGCCTTTGAATCGACACCACCCACCATACCCCCCAGATGGTGAGCAGTGTTCCGAAGACCATCACCAGTGTAATCGGTTCATCAAAAAGGAACCACGCCATGATCGCAGTGGTTGGAGGCGTGAGGTAAAGCAGGCTGGTCACCCGGGTTGCGGCGCCCTCGCGAATCATTAAAAACAGCAGCGAGATTGCGCCGATCGACAAACCGAAGATCCCCCAGAGCAACGCGCCAATGAGTTCGGGATGCCAGTCGACGGTTCGTGTCTCAAACAGAAACATCAAGGGAAGGCAGGCCAGTGCCGATGCCGAAAACTGAATGACCGATCCCGCGCGAAGATCAAACTCTGGGCAGAATTTCTTCTGGTAAAGCGTCCCCGCGGTGATGCTGGCCAGAGCAAGAACGGCTAGTGCGACGCTGAGCAGCGACAGGTTCGCGACAGAAATCTTGGTGACGACCACCAACCCGACGCCCAAAAGGCCCAAGGCCAGGCCGAGCCATTGCCGCCGAGTGATCGTTTCTTGCAATAGGCCTGAAAGCCACGCGGTGAGGATGGGTTGCAGACCCATCATCAGGGCCACGAGACCCGCGGACATGCCGTGCCGAACGGCGGCCCAGACGCCGCCAAGGTAGCCCGCCTGGAGCAGCAGGCCGGCGACACTGATGTGCTGAATCTGAGATCGGCTCGGCCATTGGGGGCGAGCGATGAGCACCACGGGGATCATCACCAGCAGCACGCCGACAAATCGCATGAAGGAGAAGGTCATGGGCTCGGCATGGGGCATGCCGAAGCGGGCAATAATGAACCCCGAGCTCCAGATCAGGACGAAGGTCAGCGGAATAAGTTGGTGAATTCGGGGGTTCATTTCGGTCTTTTTAGCCCAACATCGTGGATAATGCCTGAATGAGTTTTGATTCTTTTGGCCTGCATCCAGATCTGATGCGGGCAATTGCCGAAGTCGGCTATACCACCCCCACTCCCATCCAGGCCGAAGCCATCCCCGTGGTGATTTCGGGTCGCGACGTCATGGGCGCCGCTCAGACGGGCACCGGTAAGACCGCTGCCTTCACCTTGCCTATTTTGCAGCGGCTGATGCCCTTTGCCTCGGCCAGCATGTCACCGGCGCGACACCCTGTCCGCGCCCTGATGCTGGCACCCACACGGGAACTCGCCGACCAGATTGCTCAAAACGTGAGCACCTACACCAAGTATGTTCCACTCAAAAGTGCCGTGGTCTTTGGTGGCATTGATATGAACCCGCAAACGGCCCAGCTTCGCGCGGGCGTGGAAATTCTGATCGCCACTCCTGGCCGTCTGTTGGACCATGTGCAGCAGAAAACCGTGTCCTTGTCGTCGGTCTCGGTTCTGGTGCTTGATGAGGCGGATCGAATGCTGGACATGGGGTTCCTGCCTGATCTGCAACGCATCGTTAATTTGCTGCCCAAAGCCCGGCAAAGCCTTCTCTTTTCCGCCACTTTTTCGCCGGAGATTCGTAAGCTCGCGAAGACCTTTTTGAATGACAACCCCGTGGTGATTGAAGTCGCCGCTCGAAATGCCACGGCCGAAAATGTCACCCAGATTGTCTATCAGGTTCATAGCAATGAGGCCAAGCGTGCCGCCGTGGCCCATCTGGTGAAGTCGCAAGGTCTGCGGCAGGTGATTGTCTTCACCAATACGAAAATCGGCGCCAGTCGCCTGGCCCGAGAGCTCCTGCGCGAGGGTATCCCCGCCGATGCAATCCATGGTGACAAAACCCAGTCTGAACGACTGGCTACCCTTGAAAAGTTTAAAAAAGGCGAGGTCGAGGTCATGGTCGCCACGGATGTTGCAGCTCGCGGCCTGGACATTGCCGAACTGCCTGCGGTGATCAATTACGACCTGCCCCACTCCCCGGAAGATTATGTCCACCGGATTGGCCGAACGGGCCGCGCCGGCGCAAGTGGCATTGCCATGTCGTTGATGGTGTCGGAGGACCAACGCATCCTTGGCGACATTGAAAAGCTTGTCAAAAAATCAATCGATCGTCAGACCCTTGATCTGCCCTCAAGTGGTCGCAGCGAATCCTCGTTCCAAGAACGGGGCTCGAACCGTGGCGAACGAAGCGCTGGCCGCCCTGAACGAAGTGAGCGCGGTGAGCGCGGTGATCGAGGCATTCAGGCTGCGTCAAGAACATACGCTCCCGCAAGGCGTCCTGCGCCGCCTGCCGACCCCATCTTTAGTCAGCCCTACCAGCCCAAGGATGCGCCGAAGATCGAGGCCGCGAACACCGCCGGATCGTCGACAACTTCTGAGGGGCAGCCGTCAGGAATGCCTTCAGTGCAAAAGGGGCCCATCATTGCCGGAATCCGGCGAGCCCCCAAAACAGTTCCTGCCTTGTTGGGTGGGAAAATGAAAACCTCAGATTAAAAAACCTTTTTTCAAAGGCTGGTTCAATTCGCGATCCCAGATCGCGCGAACCCGTTCAACCCAGCCAATGGGCATCTGCAGTTCAAGGTGAGACCAGGCGCATTCAAGCTGAAGCCGAATAATTTCAGGATGATCGGTGCGAAGTGCAAGGGCATGCGTCTGTTTTGATAACTTCTCGCCCTGGTCATTCTTCACCACGGGGATATGCATCAGTTTGGGTTCGCGATAGCCAAGCGCTGCGCGCAGTGCGGAGTGCCGAGGGGCCGCATGAACCAGGTCATCGCCTCGAACAATATGGGTGATGCCCTGACATTCATCATCAATCACCACCGCAAAGTTGTAGGCCCAGAAACCATCGGAACGTTTGAGAATGAAATCATCGCCGTTGGAATTTCGAAAACGCCATGCGACGCCGGGTTGCTGGTTTGATCGAAAAAAATCCAGGGCGCCTTCGATGGATCGAGGCTCAGCAGTCATCGGCCGACAAAAGCCTGGATACAAAATCTCGCCATCCGGGTTGTAACCCGTTTTGCCAAGCTCAACGGCATGCTGCAAACGTTTGCGTGAACAGGTGCAGGAATAGGCAAGCCCTCGTTGCACAAGATCAACCAGTGCGACCTCATAAGCACTCTGTCGAAGGCTTTGAAACATCACGCCTTCTTGGGTCCAGCGGGTCTCCGGTGTGGCGTGGCCTGCTGTGCCTGATGGCCAAGGCGACCAACGAAGGCCGTGGGCCTTGAGCTGGTGAAGAATCAGCTGACTTGCGCCCTCTTCGTTTCTTGGCTCATCCAGATCTTCGATACGAACCAGCCATGCGTAGCCATTGGCCTTGGCGTCCAGCCAGCTGGCAAGCGCGGTCACCAGTGAGCCGAGATGAAGGGCTCCAGAGGGTGATGGGGCGAATCGTCCGCGCAGTTTCACCGGGGCTAGGCCTTGACTCGGATCTCCCGGAAGCTCTCGCGTGCGGCCTGAAGGGTGTGGTCAATCGCCTCACCCTCGTGAGCAATCGAAAGAAAGCCGGCTTCGAATGCCGAGGGGGCAAGATAGACGCCTCGGGTGAGCATGGCATGAAAAAAGCGATTGAACTGTTCGCGGTTGGAGGCATTGACATGCTCGAAGGTCGTTGGCGGGTTCGCGCTGAAATAGATGCCAAACATACCGCCGATGCTGTCGGCGCAGAATTCGGTTTCGCCCGACTCACGCGCCATGCTTTGAAGTTCTGACATCAGGCTGCTGGTCAGTTTGGTGAGCCTTTCATAAAAGCCTGGCTGGCTAACAATCCTCAGGGTTGCAAGCCCAGCGGCCACCGCGATTGGGTTGCCGGAGAGCGTTCCCGCCTGATAGACGGGGCCCAGGGGCGCGACGCATTGCATGATCTCGCGGCGTCCGCCGAAGGCACCCATGGGCATACCGCCACCGATCACCTTGCCCAGCGTGGTGAGGTCGGGTCGAACGCCGCAGACACCTTGGACCCCTTGAGCGCTCACGCGAAAGCCGGTCATGACCTCGTCGAAAATCAAGACGGAACCGTGCTTGTCGCACTGCGCACGGAGTGCTTCCAGAAAACCCGGGATGGGTTTGACCAGATTCATGTTGCCCGCCACGGGTTCGACGATGACCCCGGCAATGACGCTACCGTGTTCCTGGAAACATTGGTTCACGGCGTTGATGTCGTTGTAATCCAGAACAATGGTGTCGGCGGCCACCGATTCCGGCACGCCGGCTGAGGTGGGGTTACCAAATGTCAGAAGCCCAGAGCCCGCTTTCACCAGAAGGCTGTCGACATGGCCGTGGTAGCAGCCTTCAAATTTCACGATTTTGTCGCGTCCGGTGAATCCGCGAGCAACGCGAATCGCCGACATGGTGGCCTCGGTGCCTGACGAGGTGAGTCGTGTCATCTCCATGGAGGGCAGGTGGTCTCTGAGCCATTCGGCAAGTTCCACCTCGCCCGCCGTTGGCGCACCGAACGACAGGCCATGTTCGGCTGCTTTTTGCACCGCCTGAATGACGTCGGGATGGGCGTGACCCACGATGGCGGGCCCCCATGAGCAGATGTAGTCCACATAGCGGTTACCGTCGGCATCCCAGCCGAAGGGCCCTTTCGCTTTCGCAAAAAACCGAGGCGTGCCACCCACCGAACGGAAGGCGCGAACCGGAGAGTTCACGCCGCCGGGAATGGTTTTTTGGGCTTCACGAAAGAGCGCTTCGCTCTGGCTGGTGTTCTGTTGGGGCATGACGAGCTTTCAGGGACGCTTGAGGATAAACTGTGAGAATTCTAAGTGGTTATGGCGGTCGACGGATTGCGGCTGTCGAAATTTCAGGGAGAGTTCATTCATGAAAACGTATATGTGTTTGATCTGCGGCTGGATCTATGACGAAGCGACCGGCTGGCCGGACGACGGCATCGCGCCGGGAACCAAATGGGAAGATGTTCCGATCACCTGGGCCTGTCCAGAGTGCGGTGCGCAAAAATCAGATTTCGAAATGGTTGAGATCTAACCGAGGGCGAATTCTTCACAAGACGATAACGTCTCACTCTGCCCCCTCAGCTCGGGGGCTGGAACCCACGGACGTACCCCCCGCTTTTTTCACAACACCATAACGCAGCAAGGTTTTGACCCGTGCCTGGTCGTGCATCACGACCGGCGTTGGGTATGGGTCGCCAAGGCGCAGGCCATGTTCGGTAAGGACATGACTTGGGGCCTCCCAGGGCGAGTGAATCCATCGATCAGGCAATGCGCCAATTTCTGGAACGTAACGTCGAATGAAGCTGCCCTTCGGGTCAAATTTTTCACTCTGGGTCACTGGATTGAAAATACGAAAGTAGGGCTGTGCATCGCAGCCACTCGAAGCCGCCCACTGCCACCCTCCGTTGTTCGCGGAGAGATCAAAGTCATTGAGTTTCCATGCGAAATAAGCCTCACCTCGGCGCCAGTCAATGCCAAGATCTTTGGTGAGAAAAGAGGCCACGACCATGCGCAGCCGATTGTGCATGTAACCCGTGGCATTCAGCTGACGCATTCCGGCATCGACGAGCGGAAAGCCTGTCCGCCCCTCGCACCATGCACGAAACAGCCGATCCGATTCCGGGCCCTCAAGCCATTGGATCTGATCGTATTCGGGCCGAAAACTTCGGGTGGCGACATGGGGATGATGAAAAAGCACCTGCATGTAGAAATCACGCCAGATCAGTTCGGAAAGCCAGGTGGAAGCTCCCTCCGATTGCGAAGGATCACGGCTGGCGGCCCATGCAAACCGAACCAGCTCACGAATGGCGATGGTTCCAAATCGAAGGTGCATCGAAAGGTAGGAGGGCCCTTTAATTCCGGGGAAGTCACGTGCCGTTTTGTAGTCCTTGATTCGCGACTGGAAGTCACGAAACAGCCTGTCGGCGCCCGTGGCTCCCAGCGGTATTTCAAGAGCGTGAAGGTTGCCTGATGAAAATCCCATCGACTCGAGTGACGGCAGTGGGGTCGGCTTCGCCCCGCCGGACATCGCAGGACGAAGGCGGGATTTCAAAGGGTCTTGAATGACGATCTTCCCTTGGCGCACCATGACACCCGTATTTCGTTCGGCGATGTCATCGGCGGTCAGGCGCTTGAGCCATGCGTTTTTATAGGGTGTGAACACCGAAAATGGCTTGGCTGCCCCTGTCAGAACCTCGTGTCGCTCGAAGATGCACTGGTCTTTGACCGTGACCCACTCCACACCAAGATCCTCCAGCGCCTGCCGGACGTCATCGTCGCGCCGCCTTGCGGTGGGCTCATCGTCATGGGCGGCAACCACGCAAGAGGCGCGCATCTGCTGCGCAATCAAGGGAATCAGTTCGACGGGGTTACCGACATGAACGGCGAGATCGCCACCGGCCTCGTTGATTGACTGTTTGATCTCCTCAAGCGCTGCATGAATGAATCCGACCCGACGATCGTCGATGGTCGTTTCTTTTTTCCAGCCAGGGATCGCATGCAGGATGGTGGTGTCAAAGATGAACACCAGCTGGATCGGCCCTTGTCTTGTTAGCGCTGCATGAAGTGCAGCATGGTCGTTCAGGCGCAGGTCACGTCGAAGCCAGACCAGAATGGGTGCGGGTTGAGCGGGCTGCAGTGGGTTCGCCATGGAGGTCTTGTTTTCTCAGGTGCTGGGGTTAAAATGGACTGAATGGACAAGCCGATCGCTGACTTCTCATCTGTGGCCCATCATTATCTCGTGGCCATGCCTAGTTTGACTGACCCCCAGTTTGACGGAACCGTGATTTATCTTGCGGAACATACCCCGAAGGGCGCCATGGGATTGATCGTGAATCGGCCCTCCGAACTGAACCTGGGCAACCTCTTTGACCGTATCGACCTTAGTCCTCCCGCATCGGACGCCATCTCGGTTCGGGGCCGGCCAAGTTACGGTCCGATTGGCGAGGCCCCGGTGTTTTTAGGTGGCCCAGTTCAGACAGACCGCGGGTTTGTATTGCATGAGCCCGTTGGCAAATGGAGCTCCACCCTGGTCTTGAACGACATCATGGGACTCACCTCTTCCCGCGACATCCTTGAGGCAACCGCCTCCGGTCGTGGTCCGGAACGAGTGTTCGTCTCTCTCGGTTACGCCGGATGGGATGAAGGTCAGCTTGATCAAGAACTGGCGGGTAACGCCTGGCTCACGGTTCCAGCAACGGACACGTCACTCATGTTTGACATTCCCTCAGAAGAGCGCTTCGCCTATGCGTTTCGGCTTCTCGGGGTGGACCCACTGCACTTTTCGGGTGTCGCGGGTCATGCCTGACCCGGCCATGGAGGGGCAGACCCTCATGGCCTTCGATTTCGGTGAACAGCGTATTGGGGTGGCCATTGGTAACACCATCACCGGGGGGGCTCGCCCGCTCGCCGTCATCGACGAGGAGCGGCGAGACGCCCGCTTTGCAAAAATTGAGTCACTCTTAGCGGAGTGGCAGCCAGACCGTCTCATTGTGGGCCTGCCTCGCTACCCCGATGGCCAAGACCACCCCTTTGCCCTGCGTTGCGAGAGGTTTGCCAATCAGCTTCGCGGCCGTTTTGGCCTGGAGGTGACGATGGTGGATGAGCGCTGGACTTCAGCGCTTGCGCCGGGTCATGCCCCAATCGATGCCGAGGCGGCGGCCATCCTTTTACAGTCGGTTTTCGATACACTTCAAGCTCATGCCCAGATCCATTCAACTTAACCGCGACGGCGAGCTCATCCATCTGCTCACCACGGAGGGCCTTCCCAAGGCTCTGGTTCTAAGAATTCTTGATCGGGCAAAAACATTTCTGAATCCCCATGACCCCAAAGAGGTCATCAATGCCCCGCTCCTGATGGGCAAAAGCGTGTTCAATTTGTTTTTTGAAAATTCCACACGAACACGAACAACCTTTGAGATTGCCGCCAAGCGACTGTCTGCGGATGTCGTGAACCTGAACGTCCAGGCGTCAAGTACCGCCAAGGGCGAATCCCTTCTCGACACCATTGACAACCTGGCGGCAATGAAGGCGGACATGTTTGTGGTGCGTCATGGCCAAAGCGGCGCACCTTACCTGATTGCCAAACATATCAATCAGGTCGCGCCTCATATCCGCATCATGAACGCGGGGGATGGACGGCACGCCCATCCGACCCAGGCCCTTCTGGATGCCTTCACCATTCAGCATTTCAAAGGTGATTTTCATAACCTTCGAGTCGCGATCGTTGGCGACATTCTTCACTCTCGTGTGGCCCGTTCCAACATACATGCCTTAACCACGCTGGGCGTACCCGAAGTGCGAGCCATTGCACCGCTTACCCTGCTCCCTTCCGGACTGAAAGAAATGGGTCTTCAGGTCTACACCGACCTCAAAGAGGGGCTGCGCGATGTGGATGTGGTCATCATGCTGCGTCTCCAAAATGAAAGGATGCGGGGTGCCCTTCTGCCATCCACCCAGGAATATTTCAAGCACTACGGGCTGACTGAGGACAAGCTCCATCTGGCCAAACCCGACGCCATCGTGATGCACCCAGGGCCAATGAACCGTGGCGTCGAGATTGACTCCGCCGTCGCCGATGGGGTGCAGTCCGTGATCCTTTCTCAGGTCACCTTTGGAATCGCTGTTCGAATGGCGGTGATGAGTATGTTGGCTGAGGCAAAAACATCATGAGCACGCTCTCAACGAAGACCACACGAATGATGTCGGTGCCGGCCACCTTGCCGCGACTGCTGATCCAGGGTGGGCATCTTATTGATCCGGCCAATCAGGTCGACCAACGACTCGACCTTTGGATTGCTGACGGCAGCCTGGTGGCGATGACTCCACCGGGACAAAAGCTTGATGGTTTTGAGCCTGATGACGTGATTGATGCCAGCAACAGCCTGATCTGCCCTGGTCTGATTGATTTGTCTGTACGTCTTCGAGAGCCCGGCTTTGAATACAAGGCAACCCTTGAATCTGAAATGCGGGCCGCCATTGCGGGTGGCGTTACCCGGCTGGTTTGCCCGCCGGACACCGACCCTCCGCTTGACGAGCCGGGGCTTGTCGAGATGTTGAAGCATCGCGCCCGCAACCTGACCCAGGCCCACGTTCACCCCTTGGGCGCACTCACCACGGCGCTCAAAGGCGAACAGCTCACCGAAATGGCTGAGCTCTCGGAGGCAGGCTGCGTTGGTTTTTCTCAGGGCCCTAATCCGATTGTGAACACCCAGGTGCTGCTTCGGGCCATGCAATATGCGCGCACCTTTGATGATGCGGTCTGGCTTTATCCCATGGACCCATGGATTGGCCGAACGGGCGTGGCTCACTCCGGCGTGGTCTCGGGTCGGATGGGTCTTCCAGGAATTCCTGTGGCCAACGAAACCATTGCTCTGCAGACCATCTTTGAGCTGATGCGATCCACCGGTGCTCGTGTTCATCTCTGCCGACTGTCATCGGCTGCCGGAATTGAACTCGTGCGACAGGCCAAGCACGAGGGGCTTCGACTTAGCGCGGATGTTGCGGTTCATCATCTCCATCTCATTGACATTGATATCGCTGACTTTGATCCGAACTATCGGGTGCTGCCGCCGTTTCGCAGTCAGCGTGATCGCGAGGCGATTCGCCGGGGCCTGGCCGACGGCACCATCGACGTGATCTGCTCGGACCATGCACCCATTGACGACGACGCCAAACAGCTTCCGTTTGGCGAGGCCGAGCCGGGTGTTACCGCGCTTGAACTTTTGCTTCCTCTCACCCTGAAGTGGGCGCGAGAATCTGGAGCAAGCATCTCGGATGCTCTGCGGCATCTCACGGTGAACCCTGCCAGGGTGCTTGGCCGCGATGCGGGGCAGCTCTCGGTGGGCGCCCAGGCGGACATCTGTGTCTTTCAGCCGAGCAAGGAGTGGCGAGTGAGCGAAAACAATCTTTTTTCTCAGGGTGCCAACACGCCATACATCGGCATGGACATTCAGGGGCAGGTCACCACGGTCTTGGTGGATGGCCGATGCGCTTTTCGTCGCGACCGCGGAGGCTTTCCCTCCTGAGGCGGGCCGCAACCATGAGACTCGCCTGGCGAGCCCTTGCACTGGTTGTGCTTCTTGTTGTGGGGCTTTTGATCGCTGCTTCGATCTATCGATGGGTAAGCCTTGCCTCTCAGAATGCAATTCGCCAACGCTGGTCAAAGTGGTTGCTTTGCATCTGCGGCGTTCGGCTCAACGTCACGGCGAATGGAGACGCGCTCTGGGTTTCGCGCGCAAGCCTGGTGGTCATGAACCACGTCTCATGGCTTGATATCTTTGCTCTGAATGCGGTGTTCCCCGTCACCTTTGTGGCGAAGTCCGAGATTCGACGATGGCCCCTGGTGGGTTGGCTTGTGTCTGGCACACGAACCATTTTCATCGAGCGCGGAAACCGACATGCGGTCAGGGCTGTGAACCACGAGATGCTTCGTCGAATTGAAGCCGGCGAACATGTGGCCTTTTTCCCTGAGGGAACCACCAGCGATGGACAACGTCTTTTGCCTTTCCATGCCAGCCTTTTTTCAATTGCGCTGGATCACCCGATTGATGTTCTTCCCGTCACCCTTCGCTATTCCCAGCACGGGCGTTTCAGCAGCATCCCTGCCTACACGGGTGAGCAGACGCTGGTGAATTCCATGGCCTCCATTCTTTCGAACCCTGGTCTTGCCGTCACACTTCAAGTTCATGAATGTATTGGTCATCCATCCGGTGCGCTCACGCGCCACGAACTGGCCGAGATGGCGTTTCGGTCCATTCAGTCCTCTTTCGAGGCCGCCTCAAGGCTCGACTGAATAAATACTTTCTGGTCCTCGAGACGAATCGCAGTGAGCTGCCGCCCCCAGACGCAACCTGTATCCAGCGCGATAAGGTTGGGTCGAACCATGAGTCCAAGCGTTGACCAGTGCCCGAAGACAATGCGTTGATTCGCCGTTTTTCGGCCTTTTGCATCGAACCAGGGCACGAGCTGAGGCGTTTGTTCAGGCGCAAGTTTGCTTTTGAACTCCGGGATACCCTGTCGATCCAGATATCGGAGTCGAGTGAATGTGCTCAGAATGGCACGAAGCCGTTTCTGGCCGCTTAAACCATCAGCCCAGTGGGGCTTGCTGCCAGTCATCATTTCGGCGATGAAGTCGGCCCAGTGTCGGCTCTTGAGACGCCTTGAGACTTCACCCGCAAGCTTAACGGTCTGCTGGACTGTCCAGTGGGGGAGAATTCCCGCGTGAACCATCAGGGTGTCACCGTCGGCGTGAGCAAGGGGTCGGGCGCGAACCCAGTCGACCAGATCTTGGGCATCGGAGGCGCGAAGAATTCCCTGAACCGTGTCGCCAGGCTGGGGTGAGCGCACTCCCGCTGCGATCGACAGCAGGTGAAGATCGTGGTTGCCCAGCACGCTGATGGCCCGGGGGCCTGCGGCAATGATTCGGCGCAAGGTCTTGAGCGATTTAGGGCCACGGTTGACCAGGTCGCCCACCAGCCAGAGACGGTCTCGGCGAGGGTTCAATGGCAGCTGTGCCACCAAAGCCTCGAGGCTGTCGCAGCAGCCTTGAACATCACCAATTGCGTATCGGGCCATGGTCGTCGATTCGGTTCGCCACTCTTTAGAATAGAGCTTTTATTGTCGCATCAATACCGCGCCCTCCGAAGTCGGGGGGCAGGGATTCAGACCCTTGAGGAGAAGTACGTGCAGCTTGCCGCATCAATTTTTAAAGCCTATGACATTCGGGGCATCGTGGATGAGACTCTCACAGAGCCCGCGGTGCAGGCGATCGGTGCGGCGCTTGGCATCATGATTCGGCGAGCTGGCCGACATCAATGCGTGGTGGGGCGTGATGGAAGGCTCTCGGGACCAAGGCTGGTTGATGCGCTCGCAAACGGCTTGATGTCGGTGGGTGTTGATGTGATTGACATCGGAATGGTGCCAACCCCGGTGGTCTATTACGCCACCGTGAAGACAGGTTGTGGCACGGGCGTGGCCGTCACTGGAAGTCATAACCCCCCTCAATACAATGGCCTGAAGATGATGGTGGCTGGAACCACGCTCTGGGGTGAGACCATTCAAGAGATTCGGCGTCTGATCGAATCCGGTGAGGTCGATCAGGCGGTGAAGAGTCAGGCCAACGAGAAGTTAGCCTTGGGCCAACGCGCCCGTCAGCCGGAGATGGTGGATCACTTCACGCAGGCCATTGTGGATGACATTTCACTGAGCCGGCCCATGTCGGTGGTGGTGGACGCCGGCAACGGCGTGGCAGGCGGCGTTGCGCCTCAGCTTTTGGAGCGTCTGGGATGCAAGGTGCAGGCGCTTTACTGTGAGGTGGATGGCCATTTTCCAAACCATCACCCCGATCCCGCCCACCCTGAAAACCTCCAAGATCTGATTCGGGCCGTGAAAGCCAGCGATGCCGAGATTGGTCTCGCGTTTGACGGCGACGGTGAT
Organism: uncultured Bordetella sp.; assembly: GCA_964460315.1. Lineage (GTDB taxonomy): Bacteria > Pseudomonadota > Gammaproteobacteria > Burkholderiales > Burkholderiaceae_A > Lacustribacter. Next base: position 39,017 of record CAYWPQ010000007.1, read on the forward strand.
CGTTTGGGCGTTGTGACCAAGTCGGGCGCCATTATCTGGCCGGATCGTCAGCTCATGCTTTATGCGGCCGATGTGCTTCGATCAAAGCCAGGCAGCCCCATTATCTTTGATGTGAAATGTTCTCGTCATGTCGCTGCATGGATCCGGCATCATGGTGGTGAACCCCTCATGTGGAAGACGGGGCATTCCTTGATCAAGGCGAAGCTCAAAGAAACTGCGGCCCCACTGGCCGGTGAAATGAGTGGCCATATCTTTTTCAATGACCGGTGGTTTGGTTTTGATGACGCACTCTACACCGCAGCTCGTCTGCTTGAGATTTTGTCGCGTGAGCAAGATCCTTCCGCTGTCCTGGAGAATCTTCCAAATGCGACGTCCACGCCGGAGCTTCAGCTGGCGATGCAGGAGGGTGAGAACGTGGCTCTGGTGAATCGTCTGCGTGATGAAGGTGTCTTTGCATCCAGCACCGACCGCATCACCATCGACGGAATTCGTGTGGAGTACGCCGACGGTTTTGGTCTGGCCAGGCCTTCCAATACAACACCCGTGGTGGTCTTGCGTTTTGAGGCGGATCATCCTGATGCGCTGGCAAGAATTCAGGCGGAGTTTCGTGCGAACTTCACGCGTCTTGCTCCAGGCTTGGAGCTACCTTTTTAGTGGCCTTCACGCCTGCGACTTTCCGCGTGTTGCTGGTGAAGACCAGTTCATTGGGCGATCTTGTCCATACGCTTTCAGCCGTGGAGGAGGCCCGGCGGCACCGGCCTGACATGCAACTGGACTGGGTCTGCGAAGAGGCCTTGGTGGATATTCCAAGACTTGCAGGCTGCGTGGATCGGGTGATCCCGGTGGCAATTCGCCGCTGGCGCCGCAGTCTTTTTCGAGTCGCCACCTGGAGAGAGATCCGGCAGTGTTGGTTGTCGTTAAGAGAGCGCCGTTATGATCGAGTCATTGACGCACAGGGTCTGATGAAAACCATGTGGATCACTGCGTCGGCCCGTTGCGCCAGGGAGCACCGGTGGGGTTACAGCCGGCCCACAGTCAAAGAGTCTCTGTCGGCACTGGCCTACGGAAAGCATCTGCACAGCCCACCCACTGATCATGCGATTGAGCGACTTCGGCATCTTTTCGCATCAACCCTGGATTATGTCGCGGCGGGTGCTGCGCCGGTTCTTCCATCCATGGATGCCAGCAAGGACTCCCGCGAGGTGTTTTTTCTGCATGGCACCTCACGCCAGGAGAAAGCCTGGCCGCTCAAGGAATGGATCATGCTGGGACAGCAAATGACATCAATGGGTTTTCAGATTTGTATTCCTTATGGCTCAGAATCAGAGTTTCAGCAGGCGCAGCGTATGGCTACTGGAATTGGGCCGCAGGCGGTGGTCTTGGGGCGCCTTTCGATCGCTGAACTTGCTTTACGCATCCGTCGGTCGGCAGGGGCAGTGGGTGTTGACAGCGGGCTGATGCATCTTGCGGTGGCACTCAGCCGTCCCACGGTGGCGGTGATGACTGCCGATCACCAGCCGAAGTTTTTGGCGACTCGATTTGCGCCGTTTTGGGCTAGGCATGCGCGCGTGGTGGCTCCGAGCCAAGCCTTCGAACCCATTCCAGCCGCGAGGGTCTTGTCCGCCTGGCAGGCGATTGATCGGATTACAGCAGCATGAGGTGCAGTGCGCGAGAACACGTTTCTGAGTGGCTCAGCAGAAAACTCTACACCCTGGTGGGCGTAGCCATGCTTCCCTTACTGGCCGGCTATCTTCTGTGGCGGGGGGTGAAGCAGCCCGCTTACTTTGCACGCTGGTCAGAGCGTTTTCTTGGCCTTGCCTTGAGTCGGCGTGATCGTCTGTTTCAGTCGGTCTTTCGAGGCATCCCTCGAGACCATGTGCTTTGGGTGCATGCTGTTTCGGTGGGTGAGACAAGAGCTGCGGTGCCGCTGATACGCGGCTGGCTGGGCCAGGGCCATGATTACCGAGTCGTGCTGACACACACCACGCCCACAGGTTTGGAAACGGGCCGCTCTCTTTTTTCAGATGACATTCCCAAGCGTCTCACCCAGCAGTATCTGCCCTACGACCTACCCTGGGCCAACAGCTTTTTTCTTCGGTGGGCGCGCCCGGGCTTGGCCGTCTTCATGGAAACCGAACTCTGGCCCAACCTGCTCAAGAGTCTTGCTCATTTGGGCTGTCCTGCGATCTTGGTGAACGCCAGGCTCTCGGAGCGGTCGGCTCGACGAATGAGACGGTTTCGTTGGCTGGCAGGGCCAGCACTGCAGAGGCTTGCGGTCATTGTTGCCCAGACCCAAGAGGATGCTGATCGCTTTGTTGCCGAGGGTGCGCAGCGATCGATGGTTGAGATCTCTGGGAATATGAAGTTCGATCTTGCCGTGCCTGAGCACCTTCGAGAGATGGGCCGGCAGTGGCGATCCCTTTTGGGGGAGCGGCGAGTCTGGCTTGCCGCAAGCACCCGAGACGACGAAGAGATTGCCCTGCTTGAAGCCTGGCAAAACGCCCGCCATGATGGACGTCTTTCGGCGGATGACTTGCTTGTTGTCGTACCAAGACATCCGCAGCGTTTTGACCGAGTCGCTCGATTGATTGAAGGTGCAGGTCTGGGTTTTGGCCGGCGAAGCTTGAATCAGATGCCTCTTCCGGACCAGGGAGTCTGGCTGGGTGATTCGCTGGGTGAGATGTTTGCTTACTTGGAATTATCGAATCTGGTTCTTGTGGGCGGCAGCCTTGTGCCTTTGGGTGGGCAGAACCCCCTTGAGGCCTGCGCGTTGGGGAGACCCGTTTTCTTTGGGCAACACATGTTTAACTTTCACCAGATCGCTCAGGCGCTTGAAACGGAAGGTCTTGGGAGAAGTGTTGAGAGCGTCGATGACTGGATCGACCAGGGGGTGACGCTGTTGAGTCAACCGGGAGTGGTCTCAGGCCTTGCCAAACGCGCCCAAGAATTCATGCAACGTCATCAGGGTGCCTCGCAGCGCACCCTGGACATTTTGGTTGCTACCGGCCAAAGAGCCCGTTGATCTCGTCAATATCTTTTTCAGACAATGCTCCGGTGGCGGCCTTTAAGCGCAATCCGCTGAGCAGGGTTTCATAACGGGCTTTCGAGAGGCTGGTCTGGGTGGCAAAGAGCTGCTGCTGGGCATTGAGCACATCAATGTTGATTCGAACCCCCACGTCGTAGCCGAGTTTGTTGGATTCCAGTGCCAATTGGCTTGAACGCTGGGCAGCCTCGAAAGCCTGCACCTGAGAGAGCCCTGCGACCACGCCAAGAAATGAAGACCTTGCAAGCTGTTCGGCATTTCGACGGGCGTTTTCAAGGTCGAAATCGGATTTGAGCTTTAAGGCTGCGACCTCTTTCGATCGATACACTGCACTGCCGCCGCTAAAGAGCGGCATGCTGAGTTCGACACCGATGGTGTCTGTTTCGAGATGATCGAATTTCTGCCCCTGATCGCGGTAAGGTTCCACTCTGGATTTTCGTGCGACAAGATTGATGGCTGGATAATTGTCCGCCGCACGGGTTCGAGTCACCTCTTGACGCGTGACTTCCGCAGCCGATTCGGCAATCTGAACACGCAGGTTCGCTTTGCGGGCTTGCTGCACCCACTGTGACATCTCAGCAGGCTGCGGTGCCTTCAGCGTCACGGCCTGACGCAGCCCTGGAAGGGCTTGTGGCAAAGGTTTGCCAACCACCTGATTCAGCGCAAACCGCTTCACCTCAAGGTCGTTGCGGGCCTTGATCTGGTTGGCGGAGGCCAGATCAAATCGGGCCTGCGCCTCTTGCTGGTCGGTGACGGTGGCGGTGCCCACTTCGAAATTCCTTTTGGCGGCCGCAAGCTGTTCTTCGATGGCTTTCAGTTCGGCATTGCTGCTTGCGAGCGTGTCTTGAGCAATCAGCACATCAAAGTAGGCTTGAGTGACACGAAGCAGGGCATCCATCCGGGCCTGAGAGAGGCTGGCCTGACCGGCCTTGGATCGTTCCTGCTGCTGCTGGTATTGGGCGTAGAGATCCAGTCGAAAGATCGGCTGGGTCAGGGTAATGCCATAGCTATTTCCATAACGGCTGGGAGAGGCTGTTCCGCCGTCAACCTCCAATTCGGTTCGAGTTCGGCTGGCGCTGATGGACGCGCTTGGCAGCAGGAGTCCCAGACCCTGACGGCTTTTGGTGGCGTCAGCTTCCGCCTGTTGGCGAGCTGAGAGAAATTCGGCATCGTATTGAAGCGCCTCGCGCGCCGCGGACGAGAGGTCCATGGCAAAGCCTTGGGGCGCAGCGATGAAAAAGCTTGCCCCAAGGGAGAGAGCGAGTATGGATTTAGAAGGCAAAGCGAGAAATTTTTGGGGCATCTTCAAGGGCCTGGGTAAGGGTTTCAAAAAGTACGGTCGTTCGGGTTGCGGCCTGGGCGTTTGCTGCAGCAGCACGCTCAATGAGAACAGCCTGCATCACCGGAGCGCTTCCGATGATGGCCACCATGCGGCCCCCTGGGTTGAGACGGTTGACTAAGTGTTCCGGAATGGTGTCGGTGGCACCCGACACGGCGATGGCATCAAAGCTTGCATGAGCCCAGCGTGGGTTCAACTCGAGGCCATTGCCAACCACGACTTCGACATTGGGCAGCTCTGCCCGACGTAGATTGTCTTCCGCAAATTGTGCAAGAGAGGCGTACTTCTCAACGGTGAGTACGCTGCCGGCGAGCTTGGCCATCATGGCCGCCATGAAGCCCGAGCCCGTGCCGATCTCGAGAGTCTGATCGGTTGGCCGCAGGCTGAGTTCCTGCAGGAGACGGGCTTCGACCTTTGGCGCGAGCATCACCTGGCCCTCTGGCAAAGGAATTTCCATATCGACAAAGGCGAGGTGACGGTGATTCTTGGGGACAAAGAGTTCTCGCGGAATGTCGTTGAGGAGTGCTAAGACATTCGGGTCAAGAACGTTCCAAGGGCGGATTTGTTGCTCGATCATCTTGGACCGAGCGGACTCAACATTCAGAGGTTCGGCGTTCATCAGATTGTGGCTCCAGACAGCCTAAGAGTCTAGCACTGGGAGGCTTGGTTCGGTATGCCAATGCTGTGAACGATCATGCGAATCGCCTCGTCCACGTATCGGGACTCGTCCATGGGCGGCTTGCTGTGGGCGAGCAGAGGCTGCCGCCAGAGTGACAACCAAGAAAGGGGAGAGAGCAAAACCTTGACGCGTTCACGACTGATGGTGCCCGTGACCTCGCCCCGCGCTTGGCCCCGCTCGAGCACCTTGACCAGATGTTGATGAGCCGGACCCATGACCTCTCGAAGATAAACCTCGGCAAGATGCGGGAAATTGTTGGACTCAGCGAGGACAATTTTGGCGATGAGATAAAGACGAGACTCAAGAAATTGGTCCCAGCCCCAGCGCAGAAAATCACCCAAAACCTTCTGGGTGCTGTCGCTGTCATTGACCTGAAGTTGAGCGATGCCTTCAAGCCAAGGGACGGCACGTTCATGAATCACGGCCTCAAATAGATCTTGTTTACTGCTGAAGTAGAGATAGATCGTGCCCTTTGAAATCCCCGCTTTCGCGGCAACATCATCAAGGCGAGTCTGTGCGAAGCCAAATTCCCCGAAGAGTGACAGTGCGGCGTCAATGACCTCTTTCGGCCGGGATTCTTTCCGCCGTTTCCAGCGTGGCGGTTGGCGTTCGAGTTCGTTTCGTGAGGTCTCGGAGAGAGGCGTTGATGCGTCAGACATGCACCGAATTGTAATGAGAGCGCCCTCGAGGCCCGTCGATCCCCTGTCCCCAAATTCAAGAGGCATCGGTTTCGGGTCGAGGGTGTGTCATTTTTTCAAAAAGAAGATCAGCAACGGGATGCCCAAGTCGAAGGCCCCGTGACTCGAACTTGGTGAGGGGCCGCCATTCGGGGCGGGCGGAAAATCCCGAGCCCGCTTGGTTTCGAAGGAATCTGCAGGCCTCACCAACTTCCAGCATCTGTTGGGCATAGTCGGGCCAGTCGCTGGCCATGTGCACGATACCACCCGCTTTGATTTTCCGGCTCAGTGCGGCAAGGAATTCGTGCTGAATGAGTCGCCGTTTGTGATGTCGTTTTTTGGGCCATGGGTCGGGGAAATAAATATGGACGGCATCCAAGGATTCGTCGGGAATCATCTGGGCCAGGACCTCGACCACGTCGTGCTCGATGATGCGAATATTTTTGATTTCCTCTTTTTCAATCCTTCCCAGTAGTGCGCCCACGCCTGGCCGATAGACCTCAACACCCAAGAGGTTCCAGTGAGGATTGGCCCGCGCCATGGTGGCGGTGGTCTCTCCCATGCCGAACCCAATTTCTAAAATAACGGGCCCGTCCCGGCCAAAAAGTTCTTTGAAATCAATATGTTTGCTGACGAAAGGAATGCCCCATATGGCGTTCAGACGAGCCCAGGTGCTGCGCTGGGAAGCGGTGATGTGTCCTCGACGCATGACAAAACTGCGAATGTGACGAGTCAGAAAGGGATTGTTCATGATGGCTTCTTGGGGCTTGCGGCCGCGGTTTTCTTTGGGAATTCCCTAGGGCGATAGGCCAAAAAAAGTTTAAGTATCCCTCGCTTTTGACCCGGAGACACCTGTTAAACTACGTCCTCGTTCCAACAACTTGAATGAGTAACCAACCACCATGAATAAAGCAGAACTCGTTGAAGCAATCGCCAATGCAACCGACTCGTCCAAAGCCTCCGTTGACGAGATGCTGAATGCAACGATTGCCACCATTATTAAGGCCGTCACCAAGGGTGACTCCGTTCAACTCGTTGGTTTCGGAACCTTTGGTTCTGGCAAGCGCGCCGCTCGTACCGGCCGCAACCCACGTACTGGCGAAGCCATCAAGATTGCTGCCGCCCGCACCGTGAAGTTCACGGCAGGCAAGGCATTCAAAGACTCGGTGAACAAAAAGAAGTAATTCACAGTCACTGAATTGAAAAAGCCCAGGTCCTCCTGGGCTTTTTTTATGGCTCAATGAGCGCCTGGGCTCGATCCTTTGGCGCTGCCTAAGACAAGACCCATGAACACAAAGCCCCGATCTTCAATGCCTCTTCCTGTTGTTGTCATTGGCGCAGGCCTTGCCGGCCTCACGGTTGCGCTGCACCTGGCAGATCAGCGACCCGTCACGGTTCTTGCGAAGCGTTCCCGTCAGGATTCTGCAACTGCCTGGGCCCAGGGTGGCATCGTGGGTGTTTTGGATGCGAAAGACAGCGTGGAGGCGCATCTGCATGACACGGTTGAGGCCGGCGCAGGCTTGGTGGATGAATCGGTGGCGCGATGGATCGCTGAGCAAAGTACCGAGGCCATTCAGTGGCTGGTGAATGTCGGTGTTCCCTTTTCATCCGACCCTCAAGGCCCCATGGGGCTTCATCTGACTCGCGAAGGCGGGCACTCGGTGCGGCGCATTGCTCATGCGGCGGACGCCACCGGCCGAGCGATTCACGATGCACTTTTGTCTCGATGCCAGGACCACCACAACATCACCATTCATGACCACTGGATTGCGCTTGATCTCATCACCAGTCGTCAGGTCAAGCTCGGCGGGCCGGACCGATGTCTCGGTGTCTATGTCTTGGATATTCAAAGCCAGCGGGTTGAATCGCTAGCGGCATCGGCCGTGGTGTTGGCCTGTGGTGGCGTGGGCAAGGTCTACCGATACACCAGCAATCCGGACACTTCAACAGGCGATGGCATCGCGATGGCGTGGCGGGCCGGATGCCGCGTTGGCAATATGGAATTCATCCAGTTTCATCCGACCTGTCTTTATCATCCCGACGAGCGCACTTTTCTGATCACCGAAGCCTTGCGAGGAGAAGGGGCGCAGCTGAAGTTGCCGGGTGTTAAACCTTCGGAGGCACGGTTCATGCAACGGCATGACCCCCGGGGTGAGTTGGCGCCAAGAGACATTGTGGCCAGAGCGATTGATTTTGAAATGAAGCGCCATGGCCTCGATTTCGTTCATCTGGACGCGACCCATCTGGGAGAGACCTTCCTTCGGGAACACTTCCCCACCATTTTCTCTCGCTGTCTTGCCCTAGGAATCGACATTGCCAAGCAGCCAATTCCTGTGGTGCCAGCGGCCCATTACACCTGTGGCGGGGTGGTGACGAATCGCGCGGGTCAGACCGATCTGCAGAACCTTTATGCGGTCGGTGAGACGGGCTATACGGGCTTGCATGGCGCCAACCGACTCGCGAGCAACTCACTTCTTGAGTGTGTGGTGGTGGGTGCGCAGGCGGCGCGGGACATTTTAAGTGCCGGCGTTTCTGAATCGGTCGAACTCCCCCCATGGGACGAGAGTCAGGTGGATGATGCGGATGAGCAGGTGGTGATTGCACATAACTGGGATGAGCTTCGACTGTTGATGTGGAACTACGTGGGCATCGTCAGAACCGATCGTCGCCTGATGCGAGCCTTGCATCGAATTGAAATGCTGCAGTCGGAGGTACAGGATTACTACGCGAACTTTCGAGTCAGCAGTGACCTGCTGGAACTTCGAAATTTGTTGGTTTGCGCGGAGCTCATCGTTCGATCGGCGCTTGGCCGTCAAGAGAGTCGGGGCCTTCATTTCAGCCGCGACTACCCCATGACACAGCCGAATGCTCAGCCGACCATTCTCTCGCCATGGCGCGCGGTCACGCGTAAGGAGTAGTCGATGGCCTGGATGTCTTTGGTCAGGCTCCCAACGGAAATTCGATCGACGCCTGTCGCTGCAATGGCCCGAACGGTTTGAAGATTCACCCCTCCTGAGGCCTCAAGGAGGGCTCGACCCTGGTTGATGCGCACCGCTTCACGAAGCTGCTCAAGGTTAAAGTTGTCCAGCAAGATGCTCTGGGCTTTCGCGTCCAGTGCCTCACGAAGCTCGGCGAGGTCTTCCACCTCCACCTGAATGGGAACGCCTGACTTGAGTTTTCCTGCGGCCTGCATGGCGGCGGTGATACCACCCGCAGCAAGAATGTGGTTTTCTTTGATCAGAATCCCGTCCCAAAGGGCAAGCCGTTGGTTCTCGCCGCCGCCCACCGTCACGGCGTACTTTTGTGCAAGCCTCAGCCCTGGGATGGTCTTGCGGGTGTCAAGGATCTTGCAGCCACGAGAATTTGGACTTGCACCCTCAATGGCTTTGACCAGCCGATGGGTCTGGGTGGCGGTGGCCGAAAGAAGCTGCAGGAAATTCAGTGCCGTTCGTTCTGCGGTCATCAGTGCCCTTGCGTTGGCTTCGATCGTGGCAATGACGGTGTCCGGCTGAAGGAGGCCGCCCTCTTGGAAGCGCCACTCAATGATTGCATTGGGGTCAAGTGTCAAGATGGTTTCATTGAACCAGTCCACGCCGCACAGCACGGCCTCTTCGCGGACTCGAAGTTCCGCAAAGGCTTGGGTTTCCTTTGCAATCAGCATGGCGGTCCAGTCGCCGGGCCCCACGTCCTCGAAAAGTGCCTGGTGAATTGAACTCTGACGTGATTGCACAAGTGTGAGCGACGTTTCACTCATGATCAGCCTGTCTTTGGAGGCGCATCAAGCGGCGCCCAGGTTGGGGGTGAACCCCGTCATCACAGGCGGCTTGGCTTGGGTAAAGTGGAGCATCCGATCAACGCACATCTGCGCTTTGCTTCGGATGGATTCGGGCACGTCAATCTCACCGGTTCCATGTTGCAGGCACGAAAGAACATCATTCAACTGGTTCATCGCCATCCAGGGGCAATGGGCACAACTTTTGCAGGTGGCGCTCTCGCCAGCGGTGGGTGCCTCAATTAAGGTTTTGCTTGGCGCAAGCTGTTGCATCCGGTGAAAGAGCCCCTTGTCTGTGGCCACAATATAGATTTGCGATTGACCCTCAATCACGGCTTTGAGCATGGCCGAGGTGGAGCCGACAAGGTCAGCCTGACGAATCACGCCCTCGGGAGCTTCGGGGTGCGCAAGCACTTTCGCTCCTGGGTGTTGTTCTCTCAGCATCACCAGTTCTTCTGCTTTGAATTCGTTGTGAACGATGCAGTCTCCTTGCCACAAGAGCATGTCGGCTTGGGTTTGTTCTTGAATGTAGCGTCCCAGATGGCGATCCGGCGCCCAGAGAATTTTCTCTCCCTTGTCTTTGAGATAACGAATAATGTCGAGTGCACATGAACTTGTGACCATCCAGTCGGCGCGAGCTTTCACCGCCGCGCTGGTGTTGGCATAAACCACCACGGTTCGGTCGGGATGCTGATCGCAGAATGCGTGAAACGCGTCTGCGGGGCAGCCCAGATCGAGTGAACAGGTGGCATCCAAGTCCGGCATGAACACCCGTTTCTCGGGGCTCAGAATCTTTGCCGTTTCGCCCATGAACCGCACACCAGCAACGACAAGGGTGGTCGCCGTGTGATTTTTTCCAAACCGCGCCATCTCCAACGAGTCCGAGACAAAACCTCCGGTTTCGAGCGCAAGGTCTTGTATGTCTCCATCCACATAGTAGTGGGCGATGAGTACGGCATTCCGGCGTCGGAGCTCTTCTTTAATGGCCTCGCGTACCTCGAACCTCTCCCTTGGCGCAAGAGGCGCCGACACCTTCGCCCATGCTTGTGCAATGCAAGTCTGACCCTGGGCGTTCTGTAGGGTGACGTCAAAGGATTGATTCATAAGAATTAATCTGGGGGTGAGACCTTTTCGAGGCCGGTTGCGCAATAATACCGCCACAGTCCAAGGGATCTTTTTGGATGCGGAGGGGTCTTAATGAATCCCCACGTTTTTACCATTAACCCTAATTTTTATGAAGAAAATGACAACGCCCATGAATGCCTGGTTAAATCTTCGTCAGCTGGTTGACGCCGTCAGCTCGGACACCGACTATCGCTCGATTGATGAGCGAAGCCAGCGTCTTTTGGAATGGATTGTGGTGAATCACTCGCCAGACCGCCCCATGTTCGTTCAAACCATCGTCATGAGGTCGAATGTGGCCTCTCCGGCCACCATTCACAAGGGCCTTTCGGTACTTGAGCGAGAGGGCCTGATTGCGGTGAAGGTCGACATCTCGGACACTCGGCGACGAATTGTGACGCCGACGGATCGGGCAAGAAAACTGATGGCCAAGCTCTCTCAAAAGGCTCGGCTCTGGGCCGAGGGCCTATCGACCTAATTCCGGCCGATTATGGCGACACCATCCAGAAAGTGGTGGCCCGATCGCCCACTCCATTGGGCTTTGCTGTTTTCAGCGGCCTACGTGATTGTTTTTTTTCTGAGTGAAATGCTCACGCCCCTATGGGGAGTCGTTCCCGATCGGGTCTCGCTGGTCTACCTTCCTGCCTTCGTTCGGGTCGTGGCGGTCCTTGTCGCCGGGTTGGCTGGGGCTCTTGGGGTGGCGATTGGTTCCTTTGTTGTTGGCATTGTTTTTGTCGGCGACTCACTTCTTGTCGCCCTGGGCAATGCAACGGCCTCTGCGGCAGGGATCGGTTTGGCCTATGCCATCGTTGTGATCACAAGCCGATCGAAGGAACTCTCTTTCGAGTTGCCTGTGCTTGCACGAATTATTTTGATCTACAGCGCGCTCAACGCCCTGCTGCATGCGGCATTCTGGAACGCCATGGGCTCGGGTTATTCGATTAACCTGACCGAGCTGGGTCTCATGATGTTTGGTGATCTCGCGGGCGTCGTGTTTTTGTTTTACGTGTCAAGACTTTTACTGAGAACCCAGCGAATCAGGTCCTTGCTTGCACGATCCACCATGCTTTGATTCGAGTCTGGTGTTGTCAATTCTAATAAAACCTGTTTCGAAATCTGTTTGCCCAGTTCGACACCCCATTGATCAAACGGGTTGATGTTGTTGATTGCGGCCAGGCAAAGCACCCGATGTTCCCAAAGCGCAATCAGTGCTCCAAGTTCCCGGGCCTCAAGCCGATCGAGCATCACCACGGACACAGGGTGTCCGCCCCAACAGATCTTCTGAGGGTCGGCATCTGGATTTCCCACAGACAATGCCTGAGCCTGAGCAATCAGGTTGGCGAGAAGCGCCTGATGGCTTTGCGGGTCTTGGTGTTCGGGGGTAAGGGTGCCAATCAGTTCAACCGCTACGCCCTGTGCGCCTTGGTGCAGCAGCTGAAAAAACGCGTGCTGCGCGTTGGTGCCCACATCACCCCAGAGAATTGGGCATGACGGTCCTTGCAACGGGTTTCCCTCGCGATCCACATGCTTACCCAATGACTCCATCCAGAGTTGCTTAAGGTAGGGCACCAGTAACCCCAGGCGTGAGTCATAGGCTGACACCATGAGTGTTGGCAGTCGGCGATGGCGAAGGTTGTAGAAATCCGTGGCGGCCATGACGGCCGGCAGATTGTGAGACAGCGGCGTGGTGAAGAAGTGGTGGTCCATGGCCAACCCACCGGACAGGAATTGATCCACTAGGCGATTGCCCAGCACGAGCCTGGCTGCCAGGGATACCGGCCCCCAGATGGAATAGCGTCCGCCTACGCTTTGGTCAAAATGAAAGCAGGCACTGGGATCGATCCCCCAGGAAGTGGCTTTCTCGGGATAACTCGTGACACCAACGAAGTTGTTTTTGGGGCTCTTGATCTGGGCGGCGTCCATCCATGACAGCAGGTGATTCGCGTTCGACATGGTTTCTTGGGTTGACCATGATTTGCTTGCAACAATCACGAGCGTTTCCGCAGGGTTCAACGACCGAAGACAGTGATCGGTGGCGTGATAGTCCAGATTGGAAAGAAAACTTGCCGAAAACCCCGCCGAGGTTTGGCCGCTTGATCGGGGTTCGCCGAGCGCTTGAATGAGAAGCTGAGGACCAAGGTCGGAACCCCCAATGCCAAGGTGAACGATCTGTCGATAGGGCATGCCGCTGGTGGACCGTATGTCGCCACGCTGCACGGCTTCAACAAAACGAACCATCCGTTGGTGGGTCGCTTTCATCTCTGGAATGAGGTCGCGACCCTGCGGTGAAAATTCAGACGGAAGTTCTAAAAGCCCATCGAAATCAATCGCCTGACGCAGGGCCCAGTGGCCTGCGGCCCGCTGCTCCGATGGATTCACAAGGCGACCTTGAAAAACATCGCCGCGAAATTGCGCAATCCGTATCGCCGGTTCGGACCCGGGAGCCAGGACTCCTAGGGTGTTGTGCAGATCCTGCTTGCTGAGTGCTTGTCGCTCACGGTTCAGGCTGATTCCTGCGGCATGAAGCCAGGCAGATGAAGAGTTGGTCATCGGCAAAACATGGTCACCTGATGCATCTAACGCGGGGTGACGGTAATGCTGACGACGATGCCGCCCATCATTTGCCCGGTGACTTCGACCAATGCCGCGCGATCGGTTCGAGTGAAGGCGAGAATCGATGTCTTAGCTCGTACCAGTGAAATGGGCTGCCAGCCAAGTTTGGTCATCTGCTCTTGAAAGAACTGGAAGGCTTCGGTTTCACCCATCGGCGCCGAGAAGGCCAGTCGACCGGTCCAACCCTTGCCGCTGCCGAGGATGAGCGTTTTCTGGGAATCCCATTTGGCACCTTTGGGAATGGGGAAGTCTTGCAGGTAGACAAGTTGTTCGAATTCGGCCTGAGCGTTGGGCTGGCCGGAGCTGTCTTGGATGGATGTCGATTGACATCCAGCAAGGACGGCAAGGCCGAGCAACGACAGCGTGAGCGGCTTAAAAAGGTGGTGAATCAGCGTTGATTTAGGCATTGTTCTTGTCTCACTAGGGAAATTCGAGTCGGTTCTTGTTCCGTGTCAATGACCGCTTGCGCGGCTTGGGCGTTGCTGCGAAGTTTGTTGAGCAGGTTCACGACGACAGGATGACTGGGGGGAAGGCTGCTGATTTGGCTTGTATAAATTGAGGCGTGTTCTTTTTCGAGATCAGCCAGATGTTTTTTTGCCTGGATAAGGCAGGATTGGCGATCGTCTGCCTGGCTGTGGTTTGCCATGCAGTCTCGCTTGGTTTCTGTCGCCCAGCGAATCCAGTGTTCGGCCTGCGTGGTTTCGTCGGCACATTGCTGCTGCAAGGATTGACTGGTTTGAGACGACGCCCGCCCTTTGGCGAGTGCCGAGGGTGCTGGAAAAAGGCCCATGGCCGCTGTGATGACGGGAATGATCCCCATCACCGCCAGCCGGTGCAATGAATTTGAGAGACGAGGCCTTCGGCCCGCAGGAATACTTTGATGAGGTATCGGCTTGATGGACATAAGCCGATACCTTAGGGGCAAATCCACTTTCGCTCAAGTCAGAAGCGAATCATGAGCGAATGATGAGCGGAACCATCGGCGAATGCCTCACTTCCAGCCGGAACGATCAATAATCTTGGCCGCAGTGGGTTGGTTTTTCGCGATGGCACTGATGGCAAGTTGGTCAGCCTTGAATGTTCCCAGTCCGTTCAGTTCGGGATTGTTGACCTTTAGCCCCGAGACGGCAGGCCACTCGTTGTTGGCCTCGGCAAGTTGTTTCTGAGCCCGCGCTGAGGCCAGGAATTCCAGAAACTGACGCGCAGCATCTGGGTTGGGGGCGTATCGCGCAATACCCCCGCCACTCACATTCACATGGGTCCCGGTGGTGGCCTGGTTGGGCCAGATCACCCCAAGGTTCTGAGCTGCCAATTTCTCCTCAGGCTTATTCGACTGCAGCAGGCGAACCAGGTAGTAGGAGTTCGTGAGCGCAATTCCACATTCACCTGACATGACGCCGCGAATCTGATCGGTGTCCCCGCCACGAGGCGTGCGGGCCAGATTGTTCACCACGCCCCTGGCCCAGGCTTCGGCCTTGGCCTCGCCGTCGTGGGCCACGATCGATGAAAGCAGGGAGAGCATGTAAGGATGCGCCCCGGATCGGGTGCAGACCATGCCTTTCAGATTTGGCTTGGCAAGGTCCGCATAGGTTTTGACTTGGTCAGCGGAGAGCTTCTTTTTGTCATAGACCATGATCCTTGCTCGGGTGGTGAGCCCGAACCAGAGGTTGTTGGCTTGCATGGATTTGGGCAGTGCGGTTTGAAGGGCTTTGGAATTCGCCTTTTGAAAAAGCCCCTCGGATTCGGCCTTCCAGAGTCGGGCCGCATCCACCAAAAGGATGACATCGGCCGGGGAGGCTTTTCCCTCGCTTTTGATTCGCTCAAGCAGGGCTTCGTCGCCCGCTTGAATCTGGTTTACCTTGATGCCGGTCTGCTTCGTGAATTCAGCATAGAGCTCGTTGTCGCTGCCGTAATGCCGGGCCGAATAGAGGTTGACTTCTTTGTTTTGCGCGTGGGCTGCATCGATGGGGGCAGAAAAGAGCAAGGGCAGCGCAATGATTCCCAGGATTCCTGCCCCCAAAAGCCTGCGCGGGGTATTGACTGGGGTGGCTGTGAGTTTAAATTTCATGGGGTTCCTCTCTTGGTTTTCGTGAATCGATGATCCGCATATTAATGCGAATCATTCTTGTTTGCAAGTGAGGAGATATGTCCTGAACATACTGTCATTTTTGTTTGACAATTTGATTTGTAATAATTAAATTACACCCACGAGTTGTAAGGAAAGCATTCATGACCCCGAAATGGGTCTGAGTGACCCTCGTGCGGGTTCAGCACGAAAGCGGTCTTTCAAAGGAGAACTGCGATGTCAGACCCAAATAAAGTATGGCCCACCGGCCTCACAGAAGCCGAATCAGAAGAGATCCATCGCAACCTGATTCAAGGTACACAAATCTTCGGGATGATCGCTGTCCTGGCGCATTTGCTTGCCTACATCTATTCACCCTGGCTCAACTAAAAGGAAAAAATCATGATCTACGGAAAAATGTGGTGTGTGGTGAAGCCCTCAGTGGGCATTCCTTTGTTCCTCAGCGCAGTTGCGGTGGCCTCATTTGCCGTGCATCTTGCTCTGGTCACGAACACGACCTGGGTCTCCGGTTTTCTGAACGGAAGCGCTTCGCAGGCTGCAGCCCCCGCGGCAGTAGCAGCACCTGCAGCAGTCAAGAAGTAACTCTGATTACCAAGGCTCTAAGACATCGCTGTCTTGGAGCCTTGTTTTATCGGGTCGGGTTGATCGACACTCGTTCATCGTGAAAGGGGTGCCCACGATGGGTCATCTCATGGTGAGATAGCAGGATGCAACGATTCAGCCAAAAAATCATTCATCAATGGCTTAGCGCGAGCACGCGCCTGCTGCCATTTGCCGAGGCGGCCTCCGCCGAATTATCCCTTTCCCGGCTTTTGCGACTGTCGCTTTTTCAGGTGTCTGTCGGCATGGCCTTGGTGCTCCTCATCGGGACACTGAACCGAGTCATGATCGTGGAACTGAAGGTTCCTGCGCTGATTGTCGCGGTGATGGTGTCCATGCCTTTGCTCTTTGCACCCTTTCGTGCGCTGATTGGTTTTAAATCGGATGTCCACCGGTGTGAGCTCGGCTGGCGTCGGGTGCCTTTTATCTGGCGCGGAACCATGCTGCAGTTTGGCGGTTTCGCAGTCATGCCTTTTGCCTTGCTTGTGTTGTCCGGTTCGGGGCAGGCGGCTCACGCCCCAGCATGGGTTGGACAGTTCGGTGCGGCGATTGCGTTCCTGATGGTTGGTGCGGGCTTGCACATCACTCAGACCGTTGGGCTGGCACTGGCTACCGACCTGGTTCCCGACGAATCAAAACCGAATGTTGTCGGCCTCATGTATGTCATGCTGCTTGTTGGCATGATTGGAAGCGCGCTGATCTTTGGTGTGTTGCTTGAAGAATACAGTCCGGGGCGTTTGATCCAGGTGATTCAGGGCGCAGCCTTGACCACGCTCGTGCTCAACCTGATGGCACTCTGGAAGCAGGAGGCACGCGATCGTCAACGGAAGTATGCCCCTGAAAAAGACCCCAGCTTTTCCGAGGCCTGGGCAACCCTTTCCGCCATTCCGCATATGAAACGCTCGTTGGTGGGCCTTGCCCTTGGCACCATGGCCTTCACCATGGAGGATGTCTTGCTTGAGCCCTACGGCGGGGAAGTTCTTGGCATGACGGTGAGTGGCACCACTTACCTAACCGCCACGCTTGCTTTGGGCAGCCTTGTTGGCTTTGCGTTCGCATCACGCGCACTGACGCGGGGTGCAGATGCCAACACGCTTTCTACATCCGGCGTGTTCATTGGCCTGCCTGCATTCATGGCGGTGATTCTTTCGGCACCGCTGCAATCCGTCACCGTGTTTGTTGCCGGTACGTTTCTTATCGGGCTGGGTGCAGGTCTTTTTGCTCACGGCACTCTCACCTCAGCGATGCGCTCAGCACCTGCAAATCAAATTGGCCTAGCTTTAGGAACTTGGGGCGCGGTGCAGGCCACTGCTGCGGGCGTCGCGATGGCGCTTGGCGGGGTGTTGCGGGATGCGGTGCGATGGCTTGCCCCCGGGGATGACGCCGGTGGATCGTGGCTGGGCCATACGGCGTCCGCTTACACCGTGGTCTACGGGATAGAACTGTTACTTTTGGTGGCCACCATTATTACAATGTGGCCATTGGTCGGTCGCTCGAAAGAGCCAAGGGGTTCAAGTCGTTCAATGATGTCTTCATCAGAAGGGTAGGTCGAGCATGAAAGTCTGGCAAATTATTTTGATTCTCTGGGGTGTTTTCGCAGTGATTATGGTCGCCAATCACTACAACAAAGGCGGCAAGTGATTTTTGTTGGTTAGAAGTCGATGGTGTCAACGTGAGTTGACTTAGCTCAAACACGCAACCAAATTTCGGGAATACCCTTACTTCTGTTGGATCAACATCAGAAGAAAGGGAGTCCGAAATGAAGTTCCATAAGCCGCTTGCCGCACTCATCGTTTCCGGCGCTGCGCTTTTCGCCACCTCCGTATCGGCCGAGGAGCCGATCCAGGTGATCAAGCCACCCCAGAGCATTAATCTGGGCATGTCCGAACTGGGCAAAAAACTGTACTTTGACCCACGGCTTTCCAAGTCCGGCTTCATTTCATGCAATTCGTGCCACAACCTGTCCATGGGCGGCACGGACAACCTTCCAACCTCGATTGGCGATAAGTGGCAGCAAGGCCCAATCAATTCGCCGACTGTTCTTAACTCCAGCTTGAATCTGGCCCAATTCTGGGACGGCCGCGCGGCCGACCTGAAAGAGCAGGCGGGCGGCCCCATCGCTAACCCAGGCGAGATGGCCTTCAGCCACACCCTGGCCATCGGCATGTTGGAATCCATTCCTGCTTATGTTCGTGAATTCAAAACCGTGTTCGGCAAGGAACAGATCACGATCGATCAGGTCACGGCAGCCATTGCAGAGTTCGAAAAGACTCTGGTCACACCCAATTCACGGTTTGATCAGTGGCTCTTGGGTAACAAAGACGCCCTGACTACCAAAGAGCTTGCAGGCTACAAACTCTTTAAAGACAGCGGCTGTACGGCTTGTCACAACGGTGAAGCGGTTGGCGGAAACTCATTCCAGAAAATGGGCGTCGTGGAACCTTACAAAGCCACAAGCCCCGCTGAAGGCCGCTCGGCTGTGACCGGTGTGGACGCCGACCGCTTTAACTTTAAAGTCCCCACGCTCAGAAACGTTGAGCTGACCTATCCCTATTTCCACGACGGCGCGGCCAACACGCTCGCAGAGGCCGTGGACATCATGGGCCGCTTGCAGCTAGGCAAAAAGTTTACGAAGAGTGAAAACGAGCAGATTGTTGCATTCCTGAAAACCTTGACTGGTGATCAGCCCATCTTCCGCCTGCCGATCTTGCCGCCCTCGAGCGACAAGACCCCCCGTCCAACGCCGTTTGCGAAGTAAATCATCCCCCCGAGATACTGAGCAAGTTGGAAGTAAAGCCCCGGTTCGCCGGGGCTTTTTTATTTCTTGCTGGCTGAATTGATTCAGGGGGTTGGCTTGGCTTGGGCAGCACTCTGCTGCCAAGATTTCTCGCCAATCCACAACTTCAGGATTCTTAGATTCTCTTCGCGTTGGCGATCTGTCTCGCCAAGGTACTTGAACATATTCCCACGGCGTTGGTTCGGAGTATTGGCTCCGTCATCAAGGCGTCGGGCCATGGACCCAAATTCCGGCCCGGTGACAAAGAGCATGACTTCGTCGTAGCTCATCATGCGAGGGCCAAGCTTTTCTTTTTTGAATCGTTCTGGGGCCGTCAAATAAGTCGCATAACTTGGCGCGTCGTCGCCATGACAGTCCATGCAATTGGCTTCGAATATCGGCAGGATTTTCGCCTGAAAGATTGCGCGATCAGCTTTGGGTTTTTCGACGGACACCGCAGGATGCGCGCCGCCGAAAAGCGCAATGGACAGCGAGACAACGATGATACGAAGAGGCCGATTCACCGTCTTATTCTAAAACACGAGTTCCCCGAGAGCGGTCACCAACCCCGGAGAACTGTCTCAGACTAGCGCTGAGATTCCAGCAGGGCGATTCGCTCTTCGAGCGGGGGGTGGCTCATGAAGAGGCGCTTGAACCCGGAGCCCATGCCACCTGAGATTCCGAAGGCCTCGAGCTGTTCGGGCAGGTGAGGCTGGTTGACCGACTGTTGGAGGCGTTTGAGCGCATTGATCATCTTTTGACGTCCAGCAAGGTCAGCGCCGCCGGCATCGGCACGGTATTCACGCTGGCGGCTAAACCACATCACGATGGCGCTGGCCAAGATGCCAAGCACAACCTGGGCAACTATTGCAGTGATCCAGTAAGCCGGGCCGTGGCCACGCTCGGTCTTGAAGACCACGCGGTCAACAATGTGACCAATGACGCGGGAAAGGAAAAAGACAAAGGTGTTGACGACCCCTTGAATCAGGGCAAGTGTGATCATGTCACCGTTGGCCACATGGCTGACTTCATGTGCCAATACAGCCTCGACTTCATCGCGGCTCATGCCACGCAAAAGCCCCGTGCTGACCGCAACCAGGGCGTCGTTGCGAAACATGCCGGTGGCAAATGCGTTCATGTCTGGCGAGTCATAGATCGCCACCTCGGGCATGCGGATGCCGGCGGCCTGAGCTTGCCGTTCGACAGTGGCGAAGAGCCACTGTTCAGTCTCGTTTCGTGGTGAGGTAATCACGTAGGCGCCGGTGCTTTTCTTGGCCATGAATTTGGACATGGCGAGAGAGATGATCGAACCCGTCATGCCAACCACGGCTGATAAAACCAGCAGCGACCCAAGGTCGAGCCCGACGCCCTGTGCATCGAGAACATTACCCAGGCCAAAGACACTGATCACCACGCCAAGCACAAGCATGATGGCAAGGTTGGTGATCAGAAAAAGTGCAATTCGTTTCATGGATTCCTAATCCTTCTTCAAAAGATCGGCCGAAAAGAGAGGCCGTGAACCTTAATTTATAGGAAGCTCACGCGGGATTTCAAGGCTTCCAAAAGAACCACCGCGTTGGACATCTGGTCGGTCGAAGCGTTCCAGCCGACCACAATTCCCACGCCAGAAACAGGGGGAAGGGTATCCAGGCGAAAACGCCCAGCACCCGGCTTTTCGTTGATAAAGCAGGCCTCGTCAAAGTAGAGGCGGTCGCCGTTGTCGTCAATTTCATCGAAACCCAGATCTTTGGCTGGGACTTGGATAAGGTTGATGATCTCGTCGATGGAGCCCGAAACCGTCAAAGGTAGGACTTCTTTGGTGTTGGCATGGATGATGAACGCGTTGATGGCCATGGTTGTGAGGTTCCGAGATAAGGTGGACAAGCGAGTATTGTAGGGGTTGTAGAATCCCTTTTCCCTTATGCAGAACGTCATCATCGAACAGCTCGCCGAAGAGCTCGGCGTGCGCCCGCAGCAGGTCGCGACCACCGTCGAACTTCTTGACCAAGGCGCAACAGTCCCATTCATCGCCAGGTACCGAAAAGAAGCCACAGGGGGGCTGGATGACACCCAACTGCGCCAGCTCCAAGAGCGTCTGGTTTACCTTCGGGAGCTCGAGGATCGTCGTGGCGCGATCCTTATCAGTATTCGTGAACAGGGCAAACTGACACCGGATCTGCAAGCACTCATCGAATCTGCTGCCACCAAGCAGCGGCTGGAAGACCTTTACCTGCCCTACAAAGCGAAACGTCGAACGAAGGCGCAGATGGCTCGCGAGGCCGGCCTCGAGCCTCTGGCCATCGCGCTTCTTGAAGACCCCCGTCTCGAACCCGAAACCCTGGCTCTTGGGTATCTCAACCCCGATGCCGGAGTGACCGACGCCAAGCTTGCGCTGGAAGGTGCCAGGCAGATTCTCATGGAGCGCTTTGCCGAAGATGCGGAGCTTCTTACCGGCTTGAGGAATTACATGCAGGGGCATGGCCATGTTCGATCGTCGGTGGTAAGCGGCAAAGAGATGGAGGGTGCAAAGTACCGAGACTGGTTTAATTTTGTCGAGCCCCTGGCGCAGATCCCATCGCACAGAGCTTTGGCCATGATGCGAGGCCGAAACGAGGGCGTGCTCAGTGTTGCACTGGTCTTGGACTCAGATCTTGATGAAGATTCCAGTCAGCCCAAGGTCAATCCTTGTGAACAACGAATTGCACAGCGCTTTCGTATCCATGATCAAGGGCGCCCTGCGGACCGTTGGCTGCTGGAGACGGTTCGCTGGGCCTGGCGAATCAAGATCTCGATGCACCTTGAGGTTGAACTGATGGGTGCGCTTCGAGACCGTGCCGAGGAAGAGGCCATCAGAATCTTCGGTCGAAACCTTCAAGACCTGCTGCTTGCCGCGCCTGCAGGGCCTCATGTGACCATGGGTATTGACCCAGGCATTCGAACCGGCTGTAAGGTGGCGGTGGTCGACCCCACCGGGAAATTGCTCGACACCACCACGATCTATCCTCACGAACCAAGGCGTGACTGGGCGGGATCCTTGGCTGCCCTGCAAGCCTTCGTTGTGAAGCATCAGGTCACGTTGATTGCCATCGGAAATGGAACGGCCAGTCGTGAGACCGACGCCTTGGTGACCGACTTGGTCAAGGCTTGTCCTGCCGTAAGAATTCAAAAGATGATTGTTTCGGAAGCTGGCGCATCGGTTTATTCGGCCTCGGAGCTTGCGGCTCGCGAATTTCCCGATCTCGATGTCTCGTTGCGAGGGGCTGTCTCGATTGCACGGCGGCTTCAGGACCCCTTGGCGGAATTGGTGAAGATTGACCCTCAATCCATCGGTGTGGGGCAGTACCAGCATGATGTCTCTCAGTTCAAGCTGGCCAAACGACTCGACGCTGTCGTCGAAGATTGTGTTAACGCGGTAGGGGTTGACCTCAACACCGCTTCCGCGCCGTTGTTGGCACGAATCTCGGGCTTAAATTCGGGCCTTGCCATGCAGATTGTGAGCCATCGTGACCGGCATGGTGCTTTTCAAAGCCGAGAGGATCTGAAGAAGGTGGCAAGGCTCGGAGACAAAACATTTGAGCAGTCCGCAGGTTTTCTAAGAATTCCGAATGGCAGCAACCCTTTGGATGCATCGTCGGTACACCCAGAGGCTTATCCGTTGGTGGAGCGGATCATTGCAAAAATTAAGCAGCCTCTGTCGGCAGTGATGGGACGTTCGGACGTGCTTCGAGCCATTCGCCCCAGCGATTATCTCGACGATCGTTTTGGGCTACCCACGATCCAGGACATTTTGAAGGAGCTTGAAAAACCAGGGCGTGATCCTCGACCCGAATTCAGGACCGCTGAGTTTTCCGAGACTATTCGCGACATCAAAGACCTGAAGCCCGACATGGTGCTAGAAGGCGTGGTCACGAATGTTGCTGCATTTGGCGCCTTTGTTGACATTGGGGTTCATCAAGACGGTCTGGTTCATGTCTCGGCGCTTGCCCATCGCTTTGTCAAGGACCCTCACACGGTGGTCAAGACAGGGCAGGTGGTGCGTGTCCGAGTGATCGAGGTGGATCTCGATCGCAAGCGGATTGCACTGACGATGCGGCTGGATGACCCACCGGCGGCGA
>CAYWPQ010000008.1:0-6979 GCA_964460315.1 uncultured Bordetella sp.
TTGGCGGAGACGGAGGGATTCGAACCCTCGATGCGCTTTTGGCACATACTCCCTTAGCAGGGGAGCACCTTCGGCCTCTCGGTCACGTCTCCAGTACTGCAGCCAGGTTAGGATTCTAGCCCAAACGCCTTGTGCAATGCACGAACGGCCAGTTCCATGTATTTGTCGTCAATCACCACGGAAATCTTGATTTCACTGGTGGAGATCATCTGAATGTTGATGCCTTCGTTTGAAAGCGTTTGAAACATCTGGCTGGCGATGCCCACGTGGCTGCGCATGCCAATTCCCACCACCGAGACCTTACAGATGTCTTTGGCGCCACTGATCGACCTGGCTTTGATCTCTGGCTGCACCTTGGCGTTTAAGACCTCCAGCGCTTTATCAAGTTCGTTGCGGTGAACGGTAAATGAAAAGTCGGTGGTTCCGTCGTGGCTGGCGTTTTGAATAATCATGTCCACGTCGATGTTGGCCTCGGCAACGGGGCCAAGAATTTTGTAGGCAATACCGGGTTTGTCGGGTACGCCCGCCACCGTAATTTTTGCCTCGTCGCGATTGAACGCAATGCCAGAAATAACAGCTTGTTCCATGGTTTCATCTTCCTCGTACGTGATCAGAGTGCCCGAATGCGCTTCCTCTGCAAGTGGAATGTCAGGGTCGGTGAGGCTCGACAACACCCGGGTCTTCACTTTGTATTTGCCTGCAAATTCCACCGAACGAATCTGCAAGACCTTGGACCCCAGGCTGGCCATCTCGAGCATTTCTTCGAAGGTGACTTTGTCAAGACGGCGTGCCTCCGGCACCACTCGGGGGTCGGTGGTGTAAACACCGTCCACGTCGGTGTAGATCAGGCATTCCTCGGCGTTCAGTGCTGCGGCAACCGCCACCGCCGAGGTGTCCGAGCCACCACGCCCCAGCGTGGTGATGTTTCCGTTGGGGTCAATGCCTTGAAAACCCGTGATCACCACCACATGGCCCTGATCAAGGTCCGCGCGAACCCGGTCTTGGTCAATCGATTCAATTCGGGCTTTGGTGAATGCGGAATCGGTTTTCACCGGAACCTGCCAGCCCGTGTAGCTCTTGGCCTTCACCCCTTGCGCCTGCAGGGCGATGGCCAAAAGCCCCACCGACACCTGTTCGCCAGTGGAAGCAATCTGGTCAAGTTCTCGGGGGTCTGGGCGGTCTGAAATTTCTTTAGCCAGGCCCAACAAGCGATTGGTCTCACCTGACATGGCCGAAGGTACGACCACCACCTGATGGCCGGCCCTTTGCCATTTGGCCACTCTGCGCGCAACATTTTTGATGCGCTCGGTGGAACCCATCGAGGTGCCGCCGTATTTATGAACGATTAACGCCATGATTCAACAATTTTCAAGGTTTCAAGATTTCAATCACGAAGCCCCGGATTATCGCCGAATCTCTAAAAAATCTCCGGAACGAACCACCTGCCAGAGCACGCCGGTGGCCGGGTCGGTGAGATCCATCTGCGCCCTGGGTTCTTTGGCGGTCACGATCTGCCGCAAGAGTTCGCCAAGGCGCCGTGCGGGCGGCGTTGGTGCACCCTGGGCACGAAGCCACCCGCGAATGACGCGAGCGGCCAAGGCTTGGTCGTGTTCCATCAGTGGGCCAAGGCCTAGCCGGCCGTCGCTCAGCGCGCACTCATTCAGAGTTTGGTCAGTCACCAATTCCAAGAGATCACGCGCGGTTTGAAGGTGAGCAATGCTTCGTGCCATGGCGGAATCCGCGCCCTGGCGCAGGTCTCGAAGAACCGGCATGACCTCGTGTCGAATTCGGTTTCGGGCAAGATCCAGATCGGCATTGCTCGGGTCCTCCACCCAATGAAGGCCTTCGCTTAGGGCATAAGCGTGAAGTGATGATCGGCCTTGATCAAGAAGTGGTCGCCAGAGGGTGATCGATCGAGATCCAAGGTCCATCACCGAAAGACGCGTCATGGCTGACAAGCCTTCAAGCCCCGCACCCCGAATCCACTGCAAGAGAGCGGTCTCGAGAAGGTCATCTCGATGATGAGCAAGCGCCAAAACAGCACCCGCGGGAAGATGATCGGCAAAAGCCTGATAGCGGTGCCGACGAGCAGCAGCCTCAAGCCCTTGCTGGGCAATGTTGTCCTTTGGAATCTCCACCCTGACCACGCGAAGCGGCACCTTCAACGTGTCGCAAAGACGCTGACACTGTTGCGCAAAATCGTCAGCCGCGGGCTGTAAGCCATGGTGCACATGAATGGCAGAGAGCGCGAAAAGCTGAGGAAGCTTTCGCTGCATCTGATGCATCAGATGCAGAAGCACTGTGGAATCAAGCCCCCCCGAAAGCCCCACCACCAAGGGCATGGTCATGATTAAGAGGCCTTGATTTCCTTGAACTTGCCGAAGGCTCGGATGCGGTCGTACCGCTGAGCGACTAATTTTTCTGAGCTGACGTTGTGGAAGCCACGAAGCGCGTCGGCAATCGCGCGCTTTAAGGTGTCCGCGGTTTGCTGCGGATCTCGATGGGCGCCACCCAGTGGTTCGGTGACGATTTTGTCAACCAAACCCAAGGACTTGAGCCGTGTGGCCGTGATGCCAAGGGTCTCAGCCGCTTCCGGTGCCTTGGCCGCGCTTTTCCAAAGAATCGATGCGCAGCCCTCGGGCGAAATCACGGAATAGGTGGCGTACTGAAGCATGAGTAAGGTGTCGCTGACCGCAATGGCTAACGCGCCGCCAGAGCCCCCTTCGCCAATAATCACCGAAACAATCGGCACGCGAAGCCCCGCCATCACCATCAGGTTGCGGCCAATCGCTTCAGACTGGCCCCGCTCTTCCGCACCAATGCCTGGATAAGCACCTGGGGTGTCCACCAAAGTGATCACGGGAATATTGAATTTCTCGGCGAGTTCCATCAGCCGCTGAGCCTTTCGATAGCCTTCAGGCCGCGGCATGCCGAAGTTACGGTAGGTGCGCTCTTTTAAGTCGCGCCCTTTTTGATGGCCAATCACCATCACACTCTCGCCGTTGAAACGAGCCAAACCACCCACAATGGCGGGGTCGTCGGCAAACGATCGATCACCATGAAGTTCATGGAAGTCAGTGAACATGAGGCCGATGTAATCCAGGGTATAGGGCCGCTGAGGATGGCGTGACACCTGTGAAATCTGCCAAGGGGTGAGCTTGGTGTAGATGTCTTTCAGCTGGGTCTCGGTTTTTTCTTTCAGGCGGTCAATTTCGTCAGAAATGTCCACCGCGGAGTCCGACTGAACAAAGCGAAGCTCATCGATCTTGGTCTCGAGTTCAGCCACGGACTGCTCAAAATCAAGAAAGGTCTGCTTCGCTGGTGCCGCTGGGGCGTTCGCTGATGTGCTCACTGTTTTTTGCTTCCTCGACTCATCGAAGGCGTATTGTCTTACAACCTCAGCCCATGCGCCAGATTGTGCCGGCAGCACTGTCTTCCAAGACCACGCCTTGGGCCAGCAATTCGGCGCGAATCTGGTCGGCCCTGGCGAAATTCCTGGCCTGCTTGGCCAGCGTTCGCTCAGCAATCAAGCCCTCTATCTGGGCCTTGTCCAGCCCCTGGCTGCCTGCTTGGGCGAAGTCGGCCGGGGGACGCCCCAGAAGCCCCAAAACAGCGCCCAAACGCCGCAAGACACAAGCCCGGGAAGCCCTCTGAGCCGAATCGGCCGACTTGTTCACCAGGCTGGCAAGGTCAAAGAGCGCGGCAATGGCCACCGGGGTGTTGAAGTCGTCGTCCATGGCATGCGTGAAAGCACGCTCTGCGGCGACCGCTTCCTGATCAGCCGGGTCTTCCTTAGGTTCACCTTCAAGGCCTTGGGCGCTTGCCAATGCGGTGTAGAGCCGAGCCAGGCCCTGACGGGCGTCTTCCAAATGAACGTCGGAATAATTCAAGGGGCTGCGATAGTGCGCTCGAAGAATGAAAAAGCGAACCACCTCCGGGTCAAACTTTTCAAGAACTTCACGGATGGTGAAAAAATTACCCAAGGACTTGGACATTTTTTCGTCGTCAACCCTGACAAAACCGTTGTGCATCCAGAGATTCACAAAGGGCTTGCCGGTTTCTTTGGAATAGGCGCCTTCGGACTGCGCGATCTCATTTTCATGGTGAGGAAACTGAAGATCGGCGCCGCCGCCATGAATATCAAAGTGCTTGCCAAGAAGTTCACAGCTCATGGCTGAGCATTCAATATGCCAGCCAGGGCGGCCCGGCCCCCAAGGCGAATCCCAGATTGCCTCGGCAGGCTCGGTGGGTTTGGCGCGTTTCCACAAAACGAAATCGAGCGGGTCTCGTTTGCCGTCGCCCACCGCCACCCGCTCGCCCGCACGCAGCTCGTCGAGCGACTTGCCGGAAAGCTTGCCATAGCCATCAAAGTTGCGGACTGCATAGTTCACATCACCCGGCTGCCCGTCCGGAAGCTGGGCCTGATAGGCAAGGCCATGGGTCTCCAATGCGTGAATCACCGCCTGCATCTGGGGCACGTAGTCGGTTGCCTTTGGCTCGTGATCAGGAGGCAGCACCCCCAGTGCACGCGAGTCTTCATTCATCGCATCAATGAAACGCTGGGTGAGTGCAGAGATGGGCTCGCCGTTGTCAACGGCACGCTTAATGATCTTGTCGTCGATGTCAGTGATGTTTCGAACGTAGGTGACATCAAGCCCTTTGGCCCGAAACCAGCGGCTGACCATGTCAAAGACCACCATGACCCGAGCATGGCCGATATGACAGAAATCGTAGACCGTCATGCCGCAGACATACATGCGAACACGCCCCGGTTCGATGGGGACAAATTCAACCTTCGAGCGGCTTAAGGTATTGAAAATCTTCAAGAATTCACCATGCTAGACTGACGCGATCAAGTTTGAGGGTTGGCGTTAAGGCCATCCTGAGCATTTTATGGGAATGACACAGAAACACCTGACCAAGGTTTTGGGGCCGCTTCTTGCGCTTGGCACAGCCACCGCATGGGCCAATCCCATTTTGGCCACCTCGGTGCCCCCCCTGGCCGACCCCGCCGTGACCGTGGAAACCACAGGTACGCCCCCTGCCGAAACCTCCACCGCACCCCGTCAGGGGCTGTTGTCAGGCCGGCCCATGGCTCCTGCGGTGTCTCCGGAAATTGCCAAGGCGCGCGAACTCATTGCGGCCGAACAATGGCGTGAGGCTGCAGATCTGGTCGAGTTCAATCTTGGCAAACGGCCGCGTGACCCTCAATGGCGTTTTCTGCAAGGCGTGATTGCCGCCCAGACGGGCCGAATTGCTGAGGCCGTGATTGTCTTTGAACTGCTCACCGAAGACTTCCCCGAACTTGCTGAGCCCTACAACAACCTGGCCGCGCTTTATGTGGAACAAAATGATCTTCACAAAGCCCGTCTGCTGCTTGAGCGCGCCATTCTGAACCGGCCTGATTACGCCTTGGCTCACGAAAATCTTGCTGATATCTACACACGCCTTGCCACCCGTTCGTATCAGAATGCCATCAATGCCAAAGAGCCCTCACCGAGTGCTCGTGATAAGTTCGAATACCTGTTGAAAACACCTGCCATTCGGCCAACGCGCATTCTGACGCCGCGTTGAGCAGCACCCATCACCCATTTCCTTTTTTAGCGGAGACCAAGCATGAAAATTCTTATGAAGACCACCATGGGTGACATCACCCTTGAACTGGATGCCAAGAAGGCCCCCAAGACTGCCGAAAACTTTGCGGCCTATGTCACCTCGGGGCACTTTGACGGAACCATCTTTCATCGCGTGATGGACAACTTCATGATTCAAGGCGGCGGCTTTGATGAAAAAATGAATCAAAAGCCCACCAAGGCGCCGATCAAGAACGAGGCCGACAACGGGCTGAAGAATGTGAAGTATTCCGTGGCCATGGCACGCACCAGCGACCCTCATTCGGCCAGCGCCCAGTTCTTTATTAACGTGGCTGACAACGACTTTCTCAACTTCTCGGCGCCCACCTCCAGTGGCTGGGGCTATGCCGTGTTCGGTAAGGTCGTGGACGGCACGGCCGTGGTCGACAAGATCAAGGGCGTGAAAACCGGCAACAGCGGCTTTCATCAAAATGTGCCGCTTGAGCCGGTCAAAATCATCAAGGCCGAGATCCTCAAGTAAAGGCCGCGCAAGCCATGAGCGACACCCTGTTGAACCAACCCTTGTTGGTCGGCAAGGTTCGCTCTGCGCTGATCTGTTCAGACGTTCATCTCAGCGACAGCAACCCTTCGCTCACCCAGCACTTCTTGAACTGGCTTGACTGCCAGCTCTTCACGAAACCCAACGATGCGGCGCCTGAGGCGCTCATCATCCTTGGCGATCTGTTCGACGCCTGGATTGGTGACGACCAGCTGGAAAGCCCCGGCTGCGAACAATGTGCGCAGGCAACGGTGGCCCAGATTCGCAGACTTACTAGCATGGGAGCGCGGGTGTTCTTCATGCATGGCAATCGAGATTTCCTTCTGGGCGCCGGCTTTGAAAAAGCCACGGGGGCCAAGCTGATTCAAGACCCGTCCTGGATTGAATGCGCGGGAGAGCCCATTGCCTTGGGTCACGGAGACGCATGGTGCACAGCCGATACGGACTATCAAGCCTTTCGCAACCAGGTTCGAGACCCTCAATGGCAGAGCCAGTTTCTTCAGCAATCACTCGATCAACGTCGCGCCATTGCGCTGGGTCTTCGCAGCCGAAGCGAACATGAAAAAACCGCCAAGAGCATGGCCATCATGGACGTGAACCCTCAGGCCATTGATCAGTTCATGAATGATTCCATGAACAAATTCAACGCACGGGTTCTGGTTCATGGTCACACCCACCGACCCGCTCGCCATGATTTGGCGAATGGCCGAGAGCGCTGGGTCTTGCCGGATTGGGAAACCAATGACGACGGCGCTTTGATTCGTGGAGGAGGTCTGCTGGTGGATGCGCAAGGCATCCGCAGCCAGGCGGTGTCACTGCTGAGACCCGCTTAACTTCTTCGCTGGGT
>CAYWPQ010000008.1:7079-56369 GCA_964460315.1 uncultured Bordetella sp.
TCACTGATCAGTGCTTTGTTCAGATCTTCTTTTTTAAAGCGTCGATTTCTTCTTGCTGACGTTTTAATTCGTCGAGCATCTGATGCAGCACCACGTCCACTGGGTCTTGCATGCCGGGCATGACGCCATAGGCTGCAAAACGATCGCCCTCCACCTGGCGGGCCATGGAATCGGCGTACTGCTCGTCAACGATTCGTGCCGGAATTCCGATCACCGTTGCCCCTTGGGGCACGGCCTTCACCACCACCGCATTGGAGCCAATCTTGGCGCCCTCGCCCACCGTAAACGGGCCCAGAACTTTCGCCCCCGCGCCCACCACCACCCTAGATTCCAAGGTGGGATGACGTTTGCTGCCCTTCACCAGAGAAGTGCCGCCGAGGGTGACCCCCTGATAGATGGTGCAGTGGTTACCAATTTCAGTGGTCTCGCCAATGACGACACCCATACCGTGATCAATGAACACGCCTTGGCCAAGACGGGCACCCGGGTGAATTTCAATGCCTGTCAGCCAACGCGAAATCATGCCGATGAATCGCGCAAGCCAACGCAAGGGGGCCAGGCCTGTTTTCCAAAAAGTGTGTGCAAGTCGATGCAGCCAAAGCGCGTGCAGACCGGGATAGCAGGTCAAGACTTCGAAGGTATTCCGCGCCGCGGGGTCTCGTTCGAGAATGGCGCGAATGTCTTCGCGGAGCGTTACAAAAGGGTTGGCTGACATGATGGTGAAAGAGTATCAGGTGTTGCGCTCGATCTCCGTGCAAAGACCCCGGAGCATCTGAACCTCGTCTTCCCACATGGTTTTTCTGGCCAGGAGCCGCTTCAACCGTTCTTCGAAACGGCCAGGGTTGGCCGGGTCAAGGTAGCCCACACGCTTGGCCACCGCGACAAGATGATCATGCAGCTGTTCAATGGCGGCATGGTCTGCGGGCCGGGCCGTGGGCCTGAGATTGCCCGTTTTTTCTGCGGTGTTGCCAGCTGATGCATCACCCACCGTGGCCGCGGCAGGCTGACAGCGCGCCCGAGCGGCGCGACGCATGGCGTAAGCCACAACCTGCACCGACTGCGCAAGATTCAGCGAGCTGAATCTTTCTTCAACATCGAAACTGCAGACATGACGACAGGCCAAGATCTGATCATTGGTCAACCCGGAACGTTCAGCGCCGAACACGAAAGCCGCCTGAGCTTCAGGGTATTGGGCGAGATGGTCGAGCAGCGATTCACAGGCGTTTTCAAGAGAAAGCCGTGGCGGCTCGAACTCCCGAGTTCGCGCGCTGAAAGCGCAGCTCCAGGTGGCCGGGCCCAGCGCGGTTTCAAGCGAGGTCACCTGGGAGTCGCCCAAGACCTGGGCGGCACCCGACGACAACGCGACAGCGTCCGAACGCATGGCGATTTTCGGGTCTTCCGGCCCCACAAGAAAAAGCTGGCGCAAGCCCATGGCCTGCATGGCCCGGGCTGTTGAGCCCACATTGCCCGGATGGCTTGGTGAAACCAAGACCACGCGAATTCGGTGCAGAGCCTCACCAAGCGAGGAAAAGAATTTAGAATCGTGCATGGGCGCAATCATGCCCTGTTTTCCCCGCTCCTTAAAAGACCTGACCATGCACCCATTGCTCAATACGGCAGTTAAAGCTGCCCGCCGCGCTGGCGCCATCATTAATCGTGCAAGCCTTGATGTTGACCTTCTGAAGGTTGGCCGTAAAGCGCCCAACGATTTCGTCACCGAAGTCGATCAGGCTGCCGAATCGGCCATTATTGAAATTCTGTCAACGGCCTACCCTGACCATGACTTCCTTGCCGAAGAAACAGGTACAGCCGGCGCCCATGGGAAACGCAAGGTCAAGTCTGAATACGTCTGGATCATCGACCCACTGGACGGCACCACCAATTTCATTCACGGCTTTCCTCAATACGCCGTCTCGATCGCACTGGCCCATCGTGGCCAGATCACCCAGGCGGTGATCTATGACCCAGTTCACAACGATCTCTTCGTCGCCTCCAAAGGCAAAGGCGCCATGCTCAATGACCGACGCATCCGGGTCTCCCAGCGAGACCGAATGGATGAGGCCCTGATTGGCACCGGTTTTCCTTTCCGCGACTTTGAAAGCCTGGACATCTTCGTGGCCATGTTCAAAGAACTAACCCAGAAAACCGCGGGACTTCGCCGTCCCGGCGCTGCCGCCCTGGATCTTGCCTATGTCGCCTGTGGACGGCTTGATGGATTTTTCGAGATGGGCCTCATGCCCTGGGATGCCGCGGCAGGAAGTTTGTTGATCACGGAAGCAGGCGGCTTGATTGGCGACTTCAAAGGTGACGGCGACTACCTCTTCGGGGAAAACATCATTGGCGCATCGCCCAAGATCTTCGGTCAACTTGTGAACGTGCTGTCCAAGTACAAACTGCCTGAAGCCACCAAAGGGCGTGCGCTGAAGGCCGACTTAGAAAGCTAGTCCGCGCATGACGGCTGGCCACACCCCCATGATGCGGCAGTACTTGGCGGTCAAAGCCGAGTACCCCGACATGCTTGTGTTTTATCGCATGGGCGATTTCTACGAACTCTTCTATGACGACGCCCAAACCGCATCACGGCTTTTGGGTATTACCCTCACAGCCCGTGGTCAAAGCAACGGCGCGCCCATCCCCATGGCAGGCGTTCCCTTTCATTCGGCTGAAGGCTATCTTGCAAAACTCGTGGGCCGCGGACTTTCAGTGGCGATCTGCGAACAGATCGGTGACCCGGCAACTTCCAAGGGGCCCGTGGAGCGCAAGGTGGTTCGCGTGATCACCCCCGGCACGATGAATGAGGCGGGCCTGATCCCTGAAAAAGCGCAGGCCTGGTGTGCGGCCATCGAAGCCGAGGGAGATCGTGTCGCCATCGCCTGGTGTGATGTGGCCAGTGGCGAACTCCATTGGACTGAAGCTTTAGGGGCCGAAAGCCCCGGGGCCTCCGGCTGGCAAGACCTGCTCGCCCAGATTCAGCCCGCTGAGATTCTGCTGAGTGAAACATCCGCGCTGCGATCGCAGCTTGGCATGAACGCCTGCATGCGGCCGCCATGGGAATTCGATGCGGCGCGCGGAGCTGAACTTTTGAAGTCAAGGCTTGGCGTGATCTCGCTTGCGGCCTATGAACTGGACGGCGCAACACTTGCGCTTCGGGCAGTCTCGGCGCTGATTGGTTATGCCGAAAAAAGCCAGGGTCGTGCCCTTACCCACCTTCAGCCCCCACAGAAATTTCGCGCCGATGACACCCTGGTGATTGACGCAGTGGCGCGGCGCACCTTGGAGCTGGTGTCACCACTGTTCACAGACCACCCACAACAGGCCACCTTGCTGTCGGTCATGGATCGCTGTGTCACCGCTCCCGGAAGCCGGAAACTCAGGCAGTGGATCACCACACCTTTACGCAACAACGCACCGATTCAGCAACGCCAAGAGGCCGTTCGCTGGCTTGATCAAGGGCAGTCCAGCAGCAGCCTTGCCTTGGAATTGGCCGAACAGTTTTCATCGGTTTCCGACATTGGCCGCATCGCGGGACGAATCAGCCTTCGCAACATCCGGCCCCGAGAATGTCTTGCCCTCAAGCAATCACTGGCCGCTCTCGGTCGTGTTCATGAACGACTTGATCGGGCTCAAGCAACCCAAGAGGCACCCGCTCTGATGCGGGGGCTTCAGGCTTCGCTTGCCCTCAGCAATGAACTGCGTGCCTGTCATGTCTTGCTGGATCAGGCCATTGATGAGCAGTGCTCGCTTCAGATTCGCGACGGCGGAGTGATTCGTCAAGGCTATGACGCCGAGCTTGATGACTATCGGTCACTGCAAAACGACAGCGGCGAATTTTTGCTGGCCATGGAAGCTCGTGAACGCGAGCGAACCGGCATTCCGAATCTGAAGGTTGGCTTTAATGCCGTGCATGGTTACTTTATTGAGATCACCGCGGGTCAGCTGGCAAAAACGCCCGACGACTATCAGCGGCGACAGACGCTCAAAAATGCCGAGCGCTTCATCACCCCGGAGCTGAAGGCCTTCGAAGAGAAAGCACTCTCGGCCCAGGACCGGGCACTGGCTCGCGAGAAATTCTTGTTTGATGCGCTCTTGGTGCAGCTTGAAGCCTTTGTTCCCCAGCTGCAACAAGCTGCGGAGGCATTTGCTCAGCTGGACACCCTGGTTGCGCTGGCAAGTTTTATTCACCAAGACCGATGGGTGCTTCCAACACTCAGTGACGAAGCCAGCATTCATATCGTTGACGGTCGACACCCCATGCTTGCACTGCAGATGCCAGACTTCACGCCGAATGACACGGCCTTGAACTCGCGCGACCGGATGCAGCTCATCACAGGCCCCAATATGGGCGGAAAGTCCACCTACATGCGACAGGTGGCGCTGATCACCATCCTGGCTCGCTTGGGTTCACCCGTGCCAGCCCGTGAGGCCATGATTGGAGAGATTGACCGCATCTTTACCCGGATTGGTGCCGCCGATGATCTTGCCGGAGGCCGGTCCACCTTCATGGTGGAGATGACCGAGGCGGCGTTGATTCTTCATCAGGCCACACCGAAGAGTTTGGTGCTCATGGATGAAATTGGTCGTGGCACTTCAACGTCCGACGGGCTGGCTCTGGCCTGGGCCATTGCCCAGCACCTGGCAAGCCACAACCGAAGTCTTTCGCTTTTTGCCACCCATTACTTCGAGCTCACCAAGCTTGCCGACGAGGCGCCCGGCGAAGGCATTCGGAATGTCCATGTGGGCGCCATCGAGCATGAGCATCGGCTGGTGTTTCTGCACAAAATTCAAGAAGGGCCAGCCAGCCGAAGCTTTGGAATTCAGGTGGCCAAGCTTGCGGGGCTTCCTGAATCTGTCATGGCCTTGGCACAGGCTCAACAGGCCCACTTCACGCGGATTGCCGAGGCGGAGGGAAAGAGATGACGACAGCCAGCATCCATCGCCCTCAGGCGAATGAGCCCGTCTCTTGGCTTGGGGGCCTGACCCCAAACCAGTTCATGCGCAGGCACTGGCAGAAAAAACCGTTGCTTGTGCGCAACGCATTCCCAAGCTTTCAGTCCAAACCCGGCAAGGGAAACCTGCCAATTAGTATCGATCAGGTTCTGGCGCTTTGCTGCGACGACCGGGCTGAGAGCCGAATGATTGACCAGTCTGCCAAGGGCTGGCGAATGCGACATGGTCCTTTTTCGCCCAAGTCCATTCCTTCGACATCCAAGCCTAATTGGACGGTTCTGGTTCAGCAGGTCAACACCCAGCTTGCCGCCGCCGATCGTTTCCTGGATGCCTTCCGATTCATCCCCGAAGCCCGGCTCGACGACCTGATGATCAGCGTGGCAGGCCCTGGGGGCGGGATTGGCGCCCATGTGGACTCCTATGATGTGTTCCTGATTCAGGCTCATGGCGTCAGGCGCTGGGAGGTTGCCCAAGAGTTCGACCCCGCCCTGTTGGACGACGTACCGCTGAAAATTCTGGAATCGTTTGAGGCCGAGGACGACTGGCTTTTGGAGGCAGGCGACCTGCTCTACCTTCCGCCCAATGTTGCCCATCGAGGCACCGCCGTGGGCGCTGCCTGCATGACCTGGTCGGTTGGCTTTCGGGCTCCAAACCGGCTGGCCCTGGCCGATGCGATCTGGTCCAACCATCTGGATGGCTTGACGGACCAAGACTGGTCCGACCCCTGGCTTAAGGCGACCGATCAGCCTGGAGAGATTCCAGACCGGCTGGTGATGGCCATGGCGGATCAGTTTTTTCAGTGCCTTCCAAGCCGCCAAGAGGTGGCCCTGGCCGTGGCCAAAACCCTGAGTGAGCCCGCGCCAGCAAGCCTTTTTGAGCCCCCCAACCGCCCAGACACCCCCGCACGATTTGCCGCCAAGGCACAGGAAAAAGGACTTCGGCTGGCTTGCGCTAGCCGTTTCTTGGAATGGAATGGGGTGTTTCTGATGAACGGTGAGCAGCTTTCTTACCCGGCAAACCGGTCGGTGACGACCGCCCTCAAGGCGCTTGCGAACCGGCGCCGAATCGCCGCAAACCCCCGCCGGGCCTTACCCTCCGCCTTGCAAAATTTTTTGTATCCGCTGTATT
Source organism: uncultured Bordetella sp. (assembly GCA_964460315.1). Lineage (GTDB taxonomy): Bacteria > Pseudomonadota > Gammaproteobacteria > Burkholderiales > Burkholderiaceae_A > Lacustribacter. The sequence continues at coordinate 13,155 of CAYWPQ010000008.1, forward strand.
TGGCGGGCTGGATCGTATATGATTCGAGCGCTGACTAGTTGTTGTTTAGCCAGTAAACCTCAAAACATTATTGACCTACTAAGGAAATTACAAAATGCAGAAGTCACTTCTCGCAGCCATGATCTTGGCACTCGGTGTTGTTGCTTGCGGTAAAAAAGAAGAAGCAGCTGCTCCCGCTCCTGCTCCTGCAGCTGAGCAAAAGCCTGCTGACGCAGCTCCTGCCGCTGCTCCTGCTGCACCTGCTGCTCCCGCTAAGAAGTAATTCAAAGCAATCGAACGCTGATTCGTCAGCGTTGGTTAGAGCTGTAGCATCGAAACACCAGCAAGCAATTGCTGGTGTTTTTTTATGCCCGCGCGCTGCATGCTTTTAGGCGAGCATGACCCAATCAAAACCTTCGACCTGAGACGCCACGGAAAGTTCAACCGCAGGCAACAAGGCAGGACGAAACGCAGCCTCGACCAGGTCAGCACGATTGTTGTGTCGACTCAGATGAGCCGCGATGACTCGTTGCAGACGGGACTGGTCAATCGCCTTCAATAGATTGGCCGCAGCCTCATTTGAAAGATGTCCGTAATCGCCGCCAATACGCTCTTTCAAACTTGGCGGGTAGTCGCTTGCCTGCAAGAGTTCATAGTCATGGTTGGCTTCAAGAAACAATGCATCACTGGCCGAGAGCATCGCTTCGATGTGCGGCGTTGACCGCCCCACATCCGTCAACACCCCAAGCCTGTGGCTGCCGTCATCCACCACCACCTGCACGGGCTCACGGGCATCGTGGGGAACGGGAAAACATTGAATGGACAGGTCTCCAAAGCGAATCTGAGCATGACTTTCGACTTCAATCGTACGAACGCCTGACCAGAAACCTGGTGCGGCAGCCGTGCAGGTTCCGTGTGACAACAAGACAGGGATGTTGGCCGCGCGCGCCAGTTTCGCAACACCACCAATGTGATCGCCGTGTTCGTGGGTTACAAAAATGGCGTCGATGTCTTGAGGAAGAAGCCCCCGCTGCTCAAGCCGGCGAGAGGCATCTTTCAGATTCAGCCCGCAATCGATCATGATGCGGGTGGGGTCATGCCCCGCCGCTCGAGACTCGATGACGAGGGCATTGCCCTCGCTGCCGCTGGATAGGCTAGTGAAACGCAAACGGTGCGTCGCTATGCCGAGCGAATTACTTCAGCTGATCGAAAAGCAGAGCGATCATGCGTTGGGCATTGACATCGTTCGACGGTTTACCCGCACGGTCTTGCACCACCACTCGGGCTGCACCTTGGCCGTTGGCCAACACCTGGACTCGATACTGCTCCGCCGATTCGGATGGCTTTTTCTTGGAAGAAAAGAGGCTTGAGAAAAAGCCTTTCTTTTCTTCCTGCTGATCCACCGTGGGGTCACGATAACGAACGAAGAAAAGGCCCTTGGTGCGGTCACGGTCTTCGACCGTGAAACCAAGACGATCAATGGCTACGCCCACGCGGCGCCAGGCCCGATCGAAAGACTCATTGATTTCAATCCGGCTTGCTCCGTCGGCACGAACAATCTGCGACGAGGCTGCGGGCGCTGAAGCTTCGGCAATCATGGAAGCCGCCTGACCCTGATCGGAGCCCAGGCGCATCATCAGTCGGCGCAGGAATTCGGCCTCGAGTTCGCGATCGGAAGGGCGGTTCGTCCAGGTGGACTTCACATCGTTCGAGCTGGTGGTGGCGATTTCAATCAGCCCGCGGTGACTGATCACGATTTCAGTTTGTTTGTCGCCAACCCTGTCGAGTCGGGTTCTGAATTTGTCACGCTCGCCGGTGTCATAAAGGCGGTCAAGCACGCGACCCAGCGTGCGACGAAGAAGATCCTCGGGAATCTTCGCGCGGTTTTCAGCCCAATCGGTTTCGATCACACCCGTCTGGGGGCTTTCCGAAGCGATGGCAAAACCGGTGTCCAGCCAAAATTGGCGCACCACGGGCCAGAGAAGTTCTGGGGGTTGATCCACGATCAACACTCGCTGATCGCCTTGGCGTTCGATTCGCATGCCCGAGACCGCCGGCAACACGGTGGTGCTGGCCACCTGCTTTTGCGGTTCAGTGCGGCTTCGTTCGAATTCGGCGCGGCTTGCGCTACCCGATGCCGGAATGGCGAAACGCTCGTCCCGGCGGGGCGAGACCAGATCTGGCGGGACGTCGAGTGGGCGCGCTTTTTCAGCGGAAGCGGATTTGTAATCCACCTCTTTGTTGATGATGGAGCTACAGCCAGCAAGGGATAAAACGGCTGCTGCGATCAATACTCGTTTCATGCAATGACTCCTAGTGTCTTGAGTGCGGACTCAACGACGGTTTGATTCGAAGACGACAGCTCCACCAAGGGTAGGCGAATGCCGGACTGGCAGCGGCCCATCCGGGCCAGAGCCCACTTCACAGGAATGGGATTGGCCTCGATGAACATGGCGCGGTGAAGGGGCAAAAGCCTGGACTGCAAGGCTGCCGCTTCACGCGCCTTGCCTGCCATGGCTAGGGCGCAAAGCTGTGACATGAGGTCAGGGACAACGTTCGCTGTCACGGAAATATTTCCATGGCCACCCATTAGCATGAGGGCCACCGCGGTGCCATCATCACCGCTGTAGATGGCGAAATCTTTCGGTGCTTCGCGGATCAGCCACTGACCGCGCTCGATATTTCCCGTGGCGTCTTTGATGCCCACGATGTTGGGAATCTGAGCCAGACGAATCGTGGTGTCATGGGATAGATCGGCCACCGTACGGCCAGGCACGTTATACAAAATCACGGGAATATCCACGGCTTCCGCGATGGTCTTGAAGTGCTGATAGAGCCCTTCCTGAGTCGGCTTGTTGTAATAGGGCACCACCTGAAGCGAGGCCTGCGCCCCAAGCGCTTTGGCCTCACGCGTGAGTTCAATGGCCTCAAGGGTGGAATTCGCGCCCGTGCCGGCGATAACCGGAATACGGCCAGCCGCCTGCTCGACCGTCACGCGAATAAGTTCAAGGTGCTCATCGACATCCACGGTTGGAGATTCGCCCGTCGTGCCCACGGCCACGATGGCGTTGGTTCCCTGTTCAATATGCCAATCCACCAGCGAGCGGTAGGCCGCAAGATCAAGGCTTCCGTCGTTGTGCATGGGTGTGGCAATCGCCACAAGACTTCCGGTGATCATAGGCTTTCCAAAGGTTATCAACTGTAGTCGAGGCCCATGGCCTCGCGCACATCACGCATGGTCTGTTTGGCAAGATCGCGGGCTTTCTCCGAGCCATCGGCCACGATGCTTCGCAACAGTGCGGGGTCTTCCTCGTAAGGCTTGGCCCGTTCAAGGAAGATCTTTTGTTCGCTTAAGACTGAATCAATGAGAGGCTGCTTGCATTCCAGGCAGCCAATGCCTGCGGTGGTACAGCCCTTTTCAACCCAGGTGCGGGTGTCGCTGCTGGAATAGACCTGATGCAGCTGCCAGACGGGGCAACGGTCGGGGTTGCCAACATCGGTGCGACGAATCCGAGCTGGGTCGGTGGGCATCTTGCGCATCTTCTGCACGATGGAATCGGGGTCTTCTCGAAGAGCGATGGTATTGCCATAGCTCTTGGACATCTTCTGGCCATCAAGGCCAGGCATGCGGGACGCCTCCGTGAGCAGCGCTTGCGGCTCAACAAGAATTAATCGACGACCACCTTCAAGATAACCAAACAAACGTTCACGGTCGTCCATGGTGAGGCTCTGGGTTTCCTGAAGCAGGGCTTTCGCCTGTTCCAGGGCCTCGTCGTCGCCCTTTTCTTGGTAGCGATCACGCAGTTCGGTGTAGAGCTTGGCGCGTTTCCCACCCAGCTTTTTCACGGCCTCGAGTGCCTTTTCTTCGAAGCCGGGTTCGCGGCCGTAGAGATGGTTGAAGCGTCGCGCGACCTCGCGGGTGAGTTCCACATGAGGCACCTGATCTTCACCAACAGGCACCTGGCCCGCGCGGTAAATCAGAATGTCAGCCGACTGCAGCAGCGGATAACCCAAAAACCCATAGGTGGAGAGATCTCGGTCGGCGAGTTTGTCTTGCTGGTCTTTGTAGGTGGGCACCCGTTCAAGCCAGCCCAAGGGCGTGCACATCGAGAGCAAAAGATGGAGTTCGGCGTGCTCGGGAACACGGGACTGAATGAAGAGCGTGGCCTGGGCGGGATCGACTCCGGCCGCTAGCCAGTCCGTCAGCATGCCCCAGACACTTTCGGAAATGATCTGAGGCTCGTTGTAGTGGGTGGTCAGCGCATGCCAGTCGGCCACAAAAAAGAGACATTCATATTCGGACTGAAGCTTGACCCAATTTTTTAAAACGCCATGGTAGTGGCCAAGGTGCAAAGACCCCGTGGGTCTCATGCCCGAAAGAACGCGTTGTGGATACATAGTGGCCTGATTTTATCAGTGCATCCAGGGCTGCCATATGGGGTTAGTCCCGTCCGGCAAAGGCGGCACCGCCCCCACATCAAACCGGCTTTCGCCATCCGCATGGAAATCGCTGCCCCGGGAGGCCAAAAAGCCCTGCTCCAGCGCCACCCGCTGGAATCGGCGGGCCTCTTTGTCGGTATGGCTTCCCGTGACAACCTCAATGCCAAGACCCCCCAGGGTCTTAAATTCGTCCAGAAGTGCCCAGTGCCCAATGGCGCTTAAACGGTAGCGGGCCGGGTGCGCAATCACCGCCACACCCCCCGCTTGGCGTATTGCCCCAACGGCCTGCGACAGGCTTGCCCACTGATGGGGAACATAGCCTGGCTTTCCCGGCACCAGGTAACGCTGAAAAACCTCGGACATCTCCTGGCAGATGCCCCTGGCCACCAGCGCCCGTGCGAAATGGGTACGCCCAATCAGGCTTGGATTGTCAGCGTATTGAATGGCTTCCTCCAAGACATCAGGCAGGCCATGGTCCACAAGCCCCTGCGCCATCTGACCGGCACGCTTTTGCCGGCCCTGCTGAATTTCCGAGAGCAAAGCCCCGAGAGACAGATCCGCAGGGTCAAAATCAAGGCCCACCACATGAATGGTCTCCCCACCCCAGCTGACCGAGACTTCAACGCCGGAAAGGTAGGTTAGACCCAGCATCGAGGCCACCTCGGCCGCCTCGCTCTGACCAGCCAAGGTATCGTGGTCGGTGAGCGCCAGCATGGCCACGCCGTTGTCATGCGCCCGATGCATCAGCGCCGAGGGCGTCAGGGCGCCGTCAGAGGCGTTGGAGTGGAAGTGAAGGTCGACATTGATGTCGTGGGGAATGGGGTGGACCAGCAAAGGCTTCGACATAGCCTCCATTTTGATTCAAATCCCAGGGGTCATGGTAAAAACACGGGTCTTGCACATGCACCTTGCACGACGGAGTTGAAAATGACGATCTATGCCCTGGGCGAACACCACCCCGACGTTCATGAAACCGCCTATGTTGCGGATTCCGCTGCCGTCATTGGCAAAGTGGTCTTAAAAAAAGACAGCAGCATCTGGTTTGGCGCCACGCTTCGCGGCGACAACGAACCCATCACCATTGGCGAAGGCTCGAACGTCCAAGAAAGCGCGGTGTTGCACACCGATCCAGGTTCACCCCTGACGGTGGGAGATCACGTCACCGTGGGTCACCAGGCCATGTTGCACGGCTGCACCGTGGGCGATGGCAGTCTGATCGGTATTCAGGCGGTGGTGCTGAACAACGCGGTGATTGGCAAGAACTGCCTGATTGGCGCCTGCGCCTTGGTGACCACGGGCATGGTGATTCCGGATGGATCCATGGTGATTGGCTCACCCGCCAAGGTGGTGCGGCCGCTCAAACCCGAGGAAATCGAAGGCATGCAACGTGGCATTCACGGCTATGTTGGCCGTGCCAAAATGTTCAAAACTGACCTCACCGTCATTCATCCGCAGGTCAAGCCTTGAAACCCTCCATTCCCCCTGATTCATCCACGCCAGTGGCTGACAAACTTTTACGCGTGCTCTTTAAAGGTGGGACGGCCAGAGCACACCTTGTGCAGCTCGATCGCTCCTGGCTGGAAGTGGCCCATCGACATGACGAGCCACCTGAGGTGATGCGGCTTTTGGGCGAAATGAGCTGTGCCAGCATTTTGTTAAGTGGAAGCCTGAAATACGAAGGCTCGGTCATTCTTCAAATTCACGGTGATGGTCCGGTTCGGCTGGCCGTTGCCGAATGCGACGCCGCCATGGGTTTTCGCAGCACGGTCACCATGTCGGAAAGCCTTGAGGTGCCCACTGGCGCGGACTGGAAGGCCCTGGTGAATCAGAATAATCAGGGGCGTTTCAGCGTCGTGCTTGACCCCAAAATTCATGGCCAGCAGCCCTACCAAGGCATTGTTCCTCTTCATGAAGAAGGTGTGGCGCAAGCGATTGAAAGCTACATGAACCGCTCGGAACAACTTCCCACTCACCTCTGGCTTGTCTGCAACGGGGACCGTGCGGCAGGTCTGTTGCTTCAGAAAATGCCAGGTGATGGCGGCAACAAGTCCGATCCTGCGAAACATGAGGGTGGCCAGACCCCGTCACCCGGCATCACCGAGACCGACGACCAATGGGAACGCCTGATTACGCTTGCCAAGACCGTCACGGAGAGTGAACTTCTGAACACCGACCCTGAGACCCTGCTGCATCGCCTCTTTTGGGAGGAGGAGCCAAGGCTTTTGGAAGACAAGCCGGTTCAGTTTTCCTGTTCCTGCTCACGCGCACGCGTGGGCAAGATGCTGGTGACCCTTGGACTGGACGAAGTCGAATCCATTATTAGCGAACAGGGCGAGGTTCAGGTGAACTGCGACTTCTGCAACACGTCCTATGTGTTTGACCCCGTCGACTGCGCCGAGCTGTTCACTGGCAACACGCCGACGGCAGGCGGTGCCGCGTCCTCGACGGTGCATTAAACAACCCCACCAGAGCCCAGCGCTTCAAACGCTCCTTCGCAGGCTTATCCGGTGGTGAAGTCGCAGATTAAGGCGCCGGCTTTTGCGGCTCGCCCCACTGGAGAAAACGCTCTCCGGGTTTCATCAGGCCAAGTTCGTAGCGGGCACGCTCTTCCGCCGCATTGGGGTTGTTGCGCAGATCGGTGACCTCAGCTTCGAGTTCACGAATGCGCTGCCGCTTGGCCTCGTTGGCCGCTTCTTGGGCCTCGACCTGATGCTCGAGGCGCCAGACACGAATCCATCCGCCTTGCCCGAACCAGAGCGGGAACTGCAGCAACACCAAGGCCACCACAAGAATGGCGGTGAGACTTGGCCTTGGGAATCGGCGGGGTTGTTGCTTTTCCCTGCTCACGTGGCGGATCGACGGTTAGCGACGGATGTTGTAAAACGCATCCATGCCGGGATATTCGGCCGCATCACCAAGGTCTTCCTCGATGCGAAGAAGCTGATTGTATTTCGCTGTGCGATCGGTGCGCGACATGGAGCCGGTCTTGATCTGCAGTGCATTGGTGGCCACGGAAAGATCAGCGATGGTGGTGTCTTCGGTTTCGCCCGAGCGATGCGACACCACAGCGGTGTAATTACTGCGCTTGGCCATCTCGATGGCTGCAAAGGTTTCCGACAAGGTGCCGATCTGATTGATCTTGATCAAAATGGAATTGGCAACACCTTTCTGAATGCCCTCGCGAAGAATTCGGGTGTTGGTCACGAACAGATCGTCACCCACCAACTGAACCTTTTTACCCAGAAGCTCGGTTTGGTAAGCCCATCCGTCCCAGTCGTTTTCGGCGCAGCCGTCTTCAATTGAAATGATGGGGTACTTGTCGACCCAGCTTGCCAAAAGGTGAGAGAAGTCTTTCGAAGAAAGCTTCAGCCCCTCGCCTTCCAGTTCGTAATGGCCGTTCTTGTAGAACTCTGAGCTTGCACAGTCAAGGCCAAGGGCAATCTGCCGGCCGGGCTCATAGCCAGCGTTTTCAATAGCCTTCAGGACCAGCTGAATCGCGGCCTCGTGGTTCGCAACATTGGGAGCGAATCCGCCTTCGTCACCCACAGCGATGGACATGCCTTGGTCATGGATGAGTTTCTTCAGGCTGTGAAAGACCTCGGCGCCATAGCGAACGGCCTCGCGAAATGTCGGCGCGCCGATGGGGATGATCATGAACTCTTGAAGATCAAGGTTGTTGTTCGCATGAGCGCCACCGTTGATGACATTCATCATCGGCACCGGGAGCCGCATGGGGCCCGACCCTCCGAAGTAGCGATAAAGCGGCAGGCCCGCCTGTTCGGCGGCCGCCTTGGCCACCGCCATGGACACGGCCAGCATGGCGTTGGCACCTAAGCGGGATTTGTTGTCAGTGCCGTCAAGTTCAATCAGGGCTTTGTCGATGAAGGACTGCTCACTGGCGTCGAGGCCCATCAGGGATTCACAGATTTCGGTGTTGATGTGCTCGACGGCCTTCAACACACCCTTGCCAAGGTAGCGTGATCGATCACCATCACGAAGCTCAATGGCCTCACGCGAGCCCGTGGAGGCGCCCGATGGCACCGCGGCACGACCCATCACCCCGGACTCAAGCAAGACATCGCATTCCACAGTGGGGTTGCCTCGGCTATCAATCACCTCTCGGCCTATGAGATCAACAATCGCAGTCATTTCCATTCCCTTTGTTTAAAACGTTTTATTCGAAGTCTTCTTCCAGATACACCTGGCGCTTCACCACACGATCAATTTCGACAAGCTGGGCAAGAAGGTCTTTCATCTTGTGCAGGGGGACCGCGTTGGGGCCATCGGACATCGCCTGGGCTGGGTTTGGATGGGTTTCCATGAAGAGCCCGGCCACGCCCACACCCACCGCGGCACGCGACAAGACCGGTACAAATTCACGCTGTCCGCCCGAAGACGTGCCCTGGCCGCCAGGCAGTTGAACCGAATGGGTGGCATCAAAGACCACCGGGCACTGGGTCTCACGCATGATGGCCAGGCTACGCATGTCGCTCACAAGGTTGTTGTAGCCAAAGCTTGCGCCTCGTTCGCAGGCCATGAAGCGGTCGGTGTCAAGCCCGGCTTCTGCCGCCGCATCACGCGCCTTTTGAATGACATGCTTCATGTCGCCTGGGGCAAGGAACTGGCCTTTCTTGATGTTCACCGGCTTGCCACTCTGAGCCACCGCACGAATGAAATCCGTCTGTCGACAGAGAAACGCTGGGGTTTGCAAGACATCCACCACCGAAGCCACCTGCGCAATTTCCGATTCGCTGTGGACATCGGTGAGCACGGGCACCTGCAAGGCCGAGCGAACCTTGGCCAGGATTTCAAGGCCCTGGTCCATGCCTGGGCCGCGAAACGAGCTACCTGACGAACGGTTGGCTTTGTCGTAACTTGATTTAAAAATGAATGGGATGCCAAGCTCTACGCAGATTTCTTTGAGCCTTCCCGCCGTTTCCATCTGCAGGGCTTCAGACTCCACGACACAAGGGCCCGAGATCAGAAAAAAAGGCTGGCGAAGGCCAACATCAAAACCACAGAGTTTCATGCCTGACCTTTGGCGATGGCCGCTTCAATGAAGCTTTTGAAAAGGGGGTGTCCATGCCGGGGAGTGGAGGTGAATTCCGGGTGGAACTGCACCGCCATGAACCAGGGGTGTTCGCTGGATGGAAGTTCCACCATCTCCACAAGATGTTCATTGGGGGTTTCAGCAGACACCACCAGCCCCGCGGCTTCAACCTTAGGCCGAAGGAGATTGTTCACCTCGTATCGATGGCGATGGCGCTCGTTGACCTGGTCGCCGTAAATCTTATGCCCCAGGGTGTTGGGCCGAACGGCGCAGGATTGCGCACCAAGACGCATGGTGCCGCCAAGATCCGAATCTGAGCTGCGCTGCTCGATGCGGCCGTCCGCGGTCTGCCATTCCGTGATCAAGGCAATCATGGGTTCGGGGGTGTCCGTGTCGAATTCGGTGGAGTTGGCCTTGGCCATTCCTGCGCGATGTCGGGCGAATTCCACGACCGCAAGCTGCATGCCAAGGCAGATGCCGAGATAGGGAATTTTCTGCTCGCGCGCAAAACGAATGGCCGCAATTTTTCCTTCCACGCCACGCCGGCCAAAGCCGCCAGGAACCAGAATGGCATCGTAGCCCTTCAGGGTGTCGACGGACCCGGATTCCAGGGTTTCGGAATCAATGTAGTCAATCGCCACCTTGGATCGGGTGTGCATACCCGCATGAATCAGGGCCTCGGTGAGCGACTTGTAGGATTCGGTGAGGTCAACATACTTACCCACCATGGCGATACGCACCTGATGCTTCGGCTGATCAAGCCTGTCCACCAGATCGTCCCAGATCTTCAGGTTGGCGGGCGGTGTCTGAAGGTCAAGCTCATCACAAATGAGCGAATCAAGACCCTGCTCAAAAAGCATGCGCGGAATGCGGTAGATGGAGCTGGCGTCCCAGACGGAGATCACGGCTTCACGCTGAACGTTGGAAAAGAGCGAGATCTTGTCTTTTTCCTCGTCAGGGATGGGTCGATCCGCCCGGCAGAGCAAGGCCGTTGGCTGGATACCGATTTCCCGCAGCTTTTGCACCGAATGCTGGGTGGGCTTTGTTTTCAACTCACCTGCGGATGGAATGAACGGCACCAAGGTCAGATGCACAAAGCAGGTGCTCTTGCGGCCAAGCTTGAGGCTTAGCTGACGAATGGCCTCAAGAAAGGGCAGTGATTCGATATCGCCCACCGTGCCACCCACTTCAACAATGGCCACCTGGGCCTCGTCGGGCTGGCCGACACGAGCCCCCTTGGCGATGAAGTCTTGGATCTCGTTGGTGATGTGGGGGATCACCTGAACGGTTTTGCCCAGGTATTCGCCTCGGCGCTCTTTACGCAAAACCGAATCGTAGATCTGACCCGTCGTGAAGTTGTTGTGTTTGTGCATACGAGCATCGATGAATCGCTCGTAGTGGCCAAGATCAAGATCGGTTTCCGCACCGTCTTCGGTCACAAAGACCTCGCCGTGCTGAAAGGGACTCATCGTGCCTGGATCCACATTGAGATAAGGATCCATCTTGATCATGGTGACTTTGAGGCCACGCGACTCCAGCAGAGCCCCCAGGGAGGCCGCGGCAATCCCCTTGCCCAAGGAGGAAACTACGCCGCCGGTGACAAAAACGTATTTCGTCATGTCACTTACGCCGCAATGGTGCAGCCGGTTTTGCTGCGAATTTCTTCCACCGTCACACCCGGCGCGAGTTCCGTGAGCACCAAGCCCTTGTCGGTCACTTCCAGCACGCCAAGATCGGTGATGATGTGGTTCACCACGCCAACCCCCGTGAGCGGCAGTGTGCATTCTTTAAGAATCTTGATGTCTTCCGAGCCGTCTTTTTTCTTGGCGGTGTGTTCCATCAGAACCACCACCCGATCCACGCCCGCGACGAGATCCATCGCGCCGCCCATACCTTTGATCATCTTGCCGGGAATCATCCAGTTGGCAAGGTCACCTTTTTCGGAGACCTGCATCGCACCCAAAATAGCGATGTTGATGTGACCTCCGCGAATCATGGCGAAGGAATCGGCGCTTGAAAAAATGGACGAGCCTTTCAACGTGGTGACCGTCTGCTTGCCCGCATTAATCAGATCCGGGTCGACCTCGTCTTCGGTGGGAAATGGCCCAATGCCCAAGAGACCATTTTCCGACTGAAGCCAGACCTCGATGTCACTGGGGACATAGTTAGCCACCAGGGTGGGCAGGCCAATTCCAAGGTTGACGTAAAAACCATCGCGCAATTCTTTGGCCGCGCGGGCTGCCATTTGTTCGCGGGTCCAGGCCATTATCGTGTCGTCCTGTTCTCAATGTACTTGGCGGGATTGGTGTTGAGCACGATGCGCTTCACAAAAATTCCAGGGGTGTGAATCTGGTCGGGGTCCAGTTCGCCGTTTTCGACAATCTCTTCCACCTCCACGATGGTCATCCGGCTGGCCATGGCGACGTTGGGGTTGAAATTGCGTGCGGTCAGGTTGTAGACCAGGTTGCCCGATCGGTCAGCTTTTTGAGCCTTGACCAGAGAGATATCCGCAAAGAGAGATTCCTCCAGCACGTAGTTCTTGCCCTTGAAGGCACGGACCTCTTTGCCTTCGGCCACGACCGTGCCCACACCGGTGCGAGTGAAAAACGCCGGAATGCCAGCGCCTCCGGCACGAAGCTTTTCGGCAAGCGTTCCCTGAGGTGTGAATTCAAGTTCCAGTTCGCCCGAAAGGTATTGGCGTTCGAATTCCTTGTTTTCGCCGACGTAAGACGAAATCATTTTGCGAACCTGACGTGACTCCAACAAGATGCCAAGTCCTTTGCCATCGACCCCCGCGTTGTTGCTGATGCAGGTGAGATTTTTGACACCACTGTCGCGGACGGCAAGAATGAGGGCTTCAGGAATGCCGCAAAGGCCGAAACCACCGACTGCCAGGGTTTGGCCATCGCGAAGAACATCGCGAAGAGCGTCGGCGGCGCTAGGGAACACCTTGTTCATAAACAGCTCCAAAAAAGGGGGCTAGGAAACCCTTATAGTGTAACGGCATCAGCTTTTTTCTTTGAGAGGACACTGTGGAAGTTACTCGTGAATCGATGGACTATGACGTGGTCATTGTTGGTGCGGGCCCGGCCGGCCTGGCCGCAGGCATCCGGCTCAAACAGCTTGCTCAGGCAAGCGGCAAGGACGTCAGCGTCTGCATCCTGGAAAAAGGCTCCGAGCCTGGTGCCCACATCCTCTCGGGTGCGGTCATGGACCCCATCGCCCTCAACGAGCTTCTGCCCAACTGGAAGGCAGACGGCGCCCCCCTGTCCACCCCGGTGACCGAAGATCGTTTTCTCATCCTCTCTGAACATCAGGCTCGCAAGGTTCCGAACTGGATGCTGCCAGCCTGCTTTCAAAACCACGGTAATTACGTGGTCAGCCTCTCCAACGTCACCAAATGGCTGGCCACTCAGGCCGAAAACCTTGGTGTGGAAATCTTCCCTGGGTTCGCCGCCGCCGAGGTGCTGTTCACCCCAGACGGCCAGGTTCGTGGCGTGGCCACGGGAAACATGGGCATTGGGAAAGATGGAAACCCCACCGATCAGTTCCAGCCAGGCATGGAACTTCTGGGCCGCTACACCCTATTTGCCGAGGGCTCACGCGGACACCTCGGCAAACAGCTCATTGCAAAGTTCGGACTTGATCAGGGTCGCGACCCTCAGTCTTATGGCATTGGGCTGAAAGAGCTCTGGCAGATTGACCCCGCCAAACACCAGCCAGGACTGGTCATTCACACGGCCGGATGGCCTTTGGATAACGCCACCTACGGCGGCTCATTTCTGTATCACCTGGAAAACCATCAGGTGGCCATTGGCTATGTCGTGGGGTTGAATTACCAAAACCCATGGATGTCGCCCTTCGAAGAATTCCAGCGCTACAAAACCCACCCCGAGATTCGACATTTTCTTGAAGGCGGTAAACGAATTGGCTATGGCGCAAGGGCCATCACCGCGGGCGGAATCAATTCTCTGCCCAAGCTCACTTTTCCCGGAGGCGCACTCATTGGCTGCGACGCAGGGTTTCTTAATGCGTCTCGCATCAAGGGGAGTCACGCCGCGATCAAAAGCGGCATGCTCTGCGCCGAAGCCATCGCCCAGGAACTGGCCAGCGAATCACCCGCAGCCGAGCCCCACGGTTTCACCGAACGATTCGAGTCGTCCTGGCTTCAAGAGGAACTGCATAAGGCACGCAACTTCAAGCCGGCAATGTCCAAAGGCTTGTGGCTTGGCAGCCTCTTGGTGGGGATTGACCAAAAGGTTTTTGGTGGCCGAGCACCCTGGACACTCCACAGCCGAACACCGGACCACGCTTATCTCAAGCCTGCCAGTGAATGCCAGAAAATTGACTATCCCAAGCCCGACGGCAAGATCACCTTTGATCGGCTTTCGTCGGTGTTTCTTTCGGGCACATCCCACGAAGAAAATCAGCCAGCCCACCTGACGCTGAAGGCGAACAACGTGCCTGTTCAGGTGAACCTTGCCCAATATGCTGGGCCGGAAAGCCGATACTGCCCTGCCGGCGTGTATGAATACCTGGATGCATCCGGTCACCCCACGGTCAACCCCGTGGAGGGGGCTCGTCTTCAGATCAATGCGCAAAACTGCGTCCACTGCAAAACCTGCGACATCAAAGACCCCACCCAGAATATTGTCTGGGTCACCCCTGAGGGTGGTGGTGGGCCCAACTACACGGGCATGTAATCGCCTGTCGTGATTTACGGCATCACCGACATCACCACCTTTGTACTGGGCACGATTTTTATCGTGCTCTTGCCTGGCCCCAATTCGCTCTATGTGATGACCGCAGCCGCCCGTCACGGCCTGCGTGCAGGCTATTGGGCCGGATGGGGCATTGTGGTTGGCGACACCGTGCTGATGCTGCTGACCGCCCTGGGCGCTGCGTCAGCTTTGCAGGCTTCGCCCACGGCATTTACGACGATCCGCATCATTGGCGCCCTGTATCTGGCATGGCTGGGTGTGGGTTTAATTCGCGACGCACTGAGCCGGTGGCGGGCCCATGACCTTGCCTTGGAGAGGCCGTCATGGACGCGAGGAAACTTTGAGCATCCGTTTCGATCAGCCCTGGTGATCAGCCTGCTTAATCCCAAGGCGATCATGTTTTTCGTTTCGTTCTTTGTGCAGTTTGTGGACCCAGGCTACCCCTACCCTGGCCTGACTTTTTTAATTCTTGGCCTGATCGTTCAGATCTTCAGCATTCTTTATCTGCTGGGACTGATTCACGGCGGCACACGTCTTGCCGCAACGCTTGGAAAACACCGTAAGCTGGCTTTTGCAAGCACCACCGTAGTGGGTCTTCTGTTTATTGGCTTTGCACTAAGGCTCGCGGTTTAAATCGTTGCATTAATCCGTGAGCTGGGGCTCGCGCCGCACCACCGCGACAATGGTTCGAACCAGGAGCCAGAGAATTAATGTTGTGGCCACCACCACCATCACACCCGCAAGAATCGTCATGGCCAGCGTGGGAACAAACTGCGCATACACCAAGGTGGCGGTCGTGAAGGCTGCGGTGGGAAATGAAAAGGCCCACCACGAGAGATAAAACGGCAGCCGCGCAAAACGATGCAGCTGCGTGGCCAGAAACAAAGCAAAAAAGAGTGCAATGCCAAACAACCCATGGCCCACGCCATCAAGCTCCACCGAACCGGGGTGCTGGCCTGTGAGTTGAAGCCACGACAGAAAGCCCACCGCCGGTGGCGCAAGAAAAATGCACAGGGTGGGCACCAGCCGTTCAGGCAAGGCGGGCTGCACAAACAAAAGCCGATGCATCACCACCGTGAGCAGAACCACCCAAAACAAAAGCCCCACGGCAAAAAACCACCATGAGACCTCGAGAAAGCCGAGCCGAACACCGGCCAGAGGAATCACCACATTGCCCACCGCAGGAATAAACCATGCCGGCGTAGCATGACCTGGCTGCATGGTTTCGCGATGCACCCAGGCGTTGACCACCATGGTCATGGCAAGCACTTGAAGTACCGCGCCGATCAGCCAAAGCGGCAGCGCCAATGGCGCAAAGGCACCCAATGCAACGGTGGCCACCAAGGCAAACGAAATGGAGACGGCCGCGAAAAACGATGACTTCACTGGGTGTTGCCACTCCTCGGCCACCTGCCGATGATTCCGCGACCATTTCCGGGCATAGAGGGCAAACAACACCAGAAAGGTCAGGCCCACCAAGCCGGCCAGTCCTGCCGCTACGGAATGGGCCACCCCTTCCATCCAACCCATATTGGCCACACGCCCCCAGACCAGCGCAAGGCCCGAGAGCCCCATCACCATGGCAAATGACGAGATAGGAAGTGCGGTCAGAAATGGGTTGGGGTTGGGGCTTGGTTCGGGAGGTACAGACATGGGAATAGGCTCACAAAGAGAGAGGGCAAACAACCGGGCTTGCGGTTTGGATAGAAAAGAATTACTGTATATCTATCCAGTAACGGCAAAGAGGCTTTTGATGAAAGAACTAACCGCCCGTCAGACCGAGATTCTAAATCTTATCCGCCAGCACATCGAAGAAACCGGCTTTCCCCCCACCCGCATGGACATCTGCAACGCCCTGGGGTTTAAGTCGCCCAATGCGGCCGAAGAGCACCTGAAAGCCTTGGCGAAAAAAGGGGTCATCGCCCTGACTTCAGGGGCATCACGTGGCATTCGCCTGACCGACGCTCTGGTGGCGGCGGCCAACACACTCATGCAAATCCCTTTGGTGGGTCGGGTGGCAGCAGGCCAGCCCATCTTGGCCCAAGAGCATGTGGAAGCCAGCTACGCCATTGATCCCGCACTCTTTGCCCATCCGCCCGATTATTTCTTAAAGGTCCGCGGCATGAGCATGCGAGACGCCGGCATCTGGGACGGCGATCTACTGGCAGTCAAACAATTGGCGGGCGGGGCCAGCGAAGCCCGCAATGGCCAAATTGTGGTGGCACGCATTCAAGACGAGGTCACCGTGAAGCGCTTCCAACGCCAAGGGCAGGCCATTCACCTGATCGCCGAAAACCCGGACTTCAAACCCATCATCATTCAACCCAACGACCCAGAAATTGGCCTTGATTTCTCCATCGAAGGTCTTGGTGTGGGCGTGATCCGCAACCCCAAGACACTCTCTTAACCATGAACGCCCCTCACCCATTTCCCCCTGGTGTTTGGCGTGGTGCATCGTTGCACCAAGACATCGCGCCAGGCATTGGCAGCGGCTTTCGTCTGCTTGACCGTGAACTGCCTGCAGGCGGATGGCCGCGCAGCAGCCTCACTGAACTCTTGGTCAGAGACTTAGGCATTGGTGAGATGCGCTTTTTAGCGCCCACTCTTCGCATGCTGACTCGCTCCAACCAAAACGTGGTGCTTCTAACTCCACCTCATATTCCTTACGCCCCTGCATTTGAAGCGATGGGCATTGACCACAGCAAAGTCTTGATCGTCAACGCCGATCGTCCAGTTGATCGACTCTGGGCGGTCGAGCAGTCCATCAAAAGCAAGCAGTTCGGTGCGCTGATCACATGGCTTGACAGCCCCAGACATCAGGTACGGCCCGACCACATTCGACGTCTTCATCTGGCTGCCGCATCCACCCAAGGGCTGGTCTTTGCCTTTCGCCCCTTTGAAGCCCAGAACCAGCCATCGCCTGCACCTTTAAGAATGCTGCTCTTGCCGCGTCGCTATCCTGATCTCGCTGTGCAGATCATCAAACGTCGTGGCCCTGTGATGTCGGCACCCATCGACATCGCCATTCCTATTCCGGGGCAAGGCCTTCGTCCGCTCTCGGATGAACAAGCGATTGTTGCAACACCCAAGGCCGTCTCGCCGCCGCCGCTTATTCAACCGCCGCTTATCCAACCACCCTTGGCACAGCATCATGCTCTGGATCGCATGCGTGATTCCGCCGCGTTATCGGCCGCCCTTCTCGCATCCACTTCCCGCCAGCGTTCGTCAGCGCGCGACTGAATCATCCGCCGAGGTTCTGAACCGCATGGCCCAATGGGCTTTGCAGTTCACCCCCTGCGTGACCATCGATCAGCCCAGTGAAACGCTGCTCATGGAAGTGCAGGCAAGCCTGCGGCTATGGGGCGGCGAATCCATGCTTTGGCAGCAGCTCAACCAAGGCTGGCAGCTTCTGGGTTGGAAGCCCCCCGACGACATCATCATGGCCAAGGCTGCAACACCACGTCTGGCCCAGTGGCTGGCTCACGGCCAAGGAACTATTCAACTCCAGTTCATTCCCGAAGCCCAGCCACATCTTGATCTCTTCGAACGCATGGGCATTCGAAATCTTGAGCAGCTGCGAAAACTTCCACGAGCAGGTGTGCAGCGACGCTTTGGCAAAACCCTTCTTCAAGCGGTGGATGCTGCCTTCGGGCAAGCCCCCGATCTTCGTTCCTGGATCAGTAGCCCCAAGGTGTTCAAGTCGCGCTGTGAACTTCCCGCGCGGGCTGAAACCGTTACTCTGATCGAACAGGCTTGCGACCGTTTGTTTCACCAACTGGCCGCATGGCTTGCGGCTCAGCAGCTGGGGCTTCAAGAGCTTGATCTTGTTTTTCATCATGACGATCCACCCGACACCTTACTCACACTTGGGTTTGCCAGCCCAGCGCGTGATGCATCAAGGTTTCAGCGTCTGCTTGGCGAAAAACTGGCCCGACATCAGCTGGACCGCTCGGTGCTTGAGATCACTCTTCAAGCCAACCAGGTCGTGACCTTGCCTCATCAAACCCAGGATTTTCTTGGTGGTGGAGCCGATCGCCACGAGGCCATGCATGAACTGGTGGAACGGCTGCAAGCTCGGCTTGGGCATGATCATGTTCAGGCGCTGGTCATGCTGGACGAACACCGACCTGAATACGCCATGGCCTGCGAACCTCTGGGCAGTCCAGCAACAACGCGGCGCTCTTGCACACTCATCCATGACCGCGATGCCCACCGGCCAAGCTGGATGCTGCCCACACCTCAGCCGCTGAAAGTGATTCATCATCGCCCCCAATACCAGGGGCCGCTACAGCTCCTTGCCGGGCCGGAACGAATCGAGGCGGGATGGTGGGATGACCGGCCCACAGCGACAGCCCAGCGCGATTACTTCATTGCCCAGAGCTGCCGCCAACAAATGCTTTGGGTGTTTCGCACGCCGAATCATGACTGGTATCTGCACGGCATTTTCAGCTGATGGATTACGCCGAGCTGTTTTGCAAAACCAGTTATTCATTTCTGCAAGGCGCATCACACCCTGCAGACCTGGTGTCACGCGCCCATGAGCTGGGTTATCGTGCACTGGCCATCACCGACGAAGCTTCGGTCTCGGGTGTGGTGCAGGCCCATCTGGCCGCAAAGCTCGTGGGGCTCAAGCTGCTGATCGGGGCGCAGTTTCAGTCCACTCAAATCGGTGGCACGCTTGCTGTGATTGCGATGACGCGGCAAGGCTACGCAGAACTTGGCTGGCTGATCACCCAGACACGACGCCGGGAGGTCAAAGGCCATTACCGCCTTGAAATGGCGGATCTTGAAGGCGGACTGGGCAGCTGTCTCGCGGTTTGGATGCCTGACCCAAGCCTGCCCATGGGCCAGCATCAACAACAGCTGCGTTGGCTAAAAAATCGTTTCTCAGATCGTCTCTATCTGGCCTGCTGTTTACTGCTTCGTGGAGGCGATGCCATCTGGCGCGCCGAAGTTCAGATGCTGGGCGCCCTGCATCGGGTAGCGGTGACAGCCACCAGCAATGTCTTGATGCATCGACGGTCGCGCAAGCCGCTGGCCGACACCCTGACGGCCATTCGACACAACATGCCGTTGGCCGAGTGTGGCCGTCGATTCACGCCCAACGCCGAGCAGCATCTGCGTCAACGCTTTCGGCTGGCCCAGATCTATCCAGCCGAGATGCTGGCCACAAGCCTTGAGATTGCCGACCGCTGTCAGTTTTCACTCGACGAACTCCGTTACGAATACCCCGATGAAATTGTTCCCAAGGGGTTCACACCAAGCCAGTGGCTTCGGCACCTGACTGAGGAAGGCATTCGTCAACGCTACCCCAACCAGGCACTTCCCCCAAAGGTTCGGCAGCAGATTGAACATGAACTTAGCCTGATTCATGAACTGGGTTACGAACCTTACTTCCTGACCGTCTTTGACATTGTCTCGTTTGCACGTCGTCAGGGCATTCTCTGTCAGGGGCGTGGATCCGCGGCCAATTCTGCAGTCTGCTATTGCCTGGGTATCACCGAAGTGGACCCGGCACGCATGGCCATGCTCTTTGAGCGATTCATCTCCAAAGAGCGTAACGAGCCGCCCGACATTGACGTGGATTTCGAGCATCAGCGTCGCGAAGAGGTGATTCAATACATTTATCAGAAATATGGCCGCGAGCGTGCTGCCCTAGCAGCTTCGGTGACCAGCTATCGGCCCCGGTCGGCTTTGCGTGATGTGGGCAAAGCCTTGGGCATTGACAGCCGGCTGATTGAATTCGCCAGCCGCCATCATCAATGGTGGGATGGCAAGCAAGTCCATGCTGAACGGCTGGCCAGCCATCTTCAGGAAGCCATGGACACTGAACTCTCCAGCCTGGCCCATTGCATCAGCATGCCTAAGCCCAGCGATATTGCACGATGGGCATCACTCAGCAATCAGCTCATGGGTTTCCCTCGGCATCTCTCTCAGCATGTCGGCGGATTCGTCATTGCCAAGACACGGCTGTCTGACCTGGTCCCTGTGGAAAATGCGTCCATGCCAGAGCGCAGTGTGATTCAGTGGGACAAGAACGATATCGAGGCGCTGGGGCTACTGAAGGTGGATGTTCTTGCGCTGGGCATGCTGTCGGCCATTCGCCGTGCGCTGGAATGGATCAGCCACAAGGAAGGACGCCCAATGACGATGCAGGATATTCCTGCAGAAGACCCGGCCACCTACGACATGATCTGCGCCGCCGAGACGATTGGCGTCTTTCAGATTGAATCACGCGCGCAGATGTCCATGCTTCCAAGGCTTCGGCCACGCTGCTTTTATGATCTGGTGATTGAGGTGGCGATTGTTCGCCCGGGCCCAATTCAAGGGGGCATGGTGCATCCCTATCTGCGACGACGGCAGGGCCTTGAACCCATCGACTACCCAAGCCATGGGGTTCGAGAGGCGCTGTCTCGAACCCTTGGGGTGCCCATCTTTCAGGAACAGGTGATGCAACTGGCCATTCTGGCTGCCGGATTCACCCCGGGCGAGGCCGATCAGCTTCGACGGTCGATGGCGGCATGGCGACGTAAAGGTGGGCTTGACCACTATCACGATCGCATTGTCGATGGGATGCTTGCCCGCGGCTACCCCAGAGAATTTGCCGATCGAATTTTTCGACAGATTGAAGGCTTTGGCGAATATGGCTTTCCTGAATCGCATGCCGCAAGCTTTGCGCTACTGGTCTATGTGAGCTGCTGGATCAAATGCCATCATCCTGATGCATTTCTTGTGGCCATGCTCAACGCCCAGCCCCTTGGGTTTTATTCGCCATCGCAGCTTGTTCAAGATGCCAAACGTCATGGGGTTCGAGTGCTTCATGTGGATATTCAATCCAGCGCCATGCAAAGCACCTTGGTGATGGACTCTGAAAAAGGATCTAAAACCGGGGCCGATGCTTCTCCTGCGCGAAGGCTTGGTTCTGTTCGTCTTGGCCTTGATCGAATTCGCTCACTCACCGATGGCGCGATGCATCGAATTCTTCAGGCCCGCAACACCGGCGGCGCATTTCAGTCCGTGGAAGATCTTGCGATGCGAGCCTCGCTGGATCAGCATGATCTGCGTGCCCTTGCTGCCAGCGGGGCGCTTCAAACCCTTGCGGGCAACCGTCATCAGGCCGTCTGGCAGGCGGCTGGTCAAGAACGCATGCCAGCAATTCTTCAAACCACCCGCATCCATGAGCCCGAAGTGGTTCTCTCGGCCCCCAGCGAGGGTGAAAACCTGGTGGCCGATTACGCAAGCCTTGGACTCAGCTTGGGGCGACACCCTTTAAGCCTTTTGCGTCCAGCACTGGATCGTCTGGGCGTGAAGACCGCCCAAGAGCTCAATGGCCTACCCCATGGCCGTCTTGCACGTGCTGCCGGCCTGGTCACCCATCGGCAGAGGCCCGGAACCGCGAATGGAACCTTGTTTGTTTCGCTGGAAGATGACACCGGCATCGTGAATGTGATCGTCTGGCCAAAGCTGATGGCGAGCTTTGATCGAGAGATTCTTTATTCACAGCTGATGCTCGTCTATGGTGTCTGGCAGCGCGACACCACCATTGACCCGAATGCGCCCGGACAGGTTCGGCACCTTTTGGCACAACGGGTGGAAGATCAGACTGATTTACTGAGCCGCCTAGTGGGCTCGGTGTCAACAAGCTCACGCGATTTTCATTAACCTAAACGGCTTGACCGCCTCATGAGTGGTGATGGCCTCATCACCCGGTGACCGCTTAAGTTAAATTTAGTTAGCTTGAGTCGGCTTCACCCGTGGCCACTACTCACCGTCCTTACGTTGAAGGCCATAAGGCTTCACCAATTTCCAGACATGATCAGGGATCATGGACTTCATTCGCCTGGGCTCTTGACGCCTGAGATGGATCACGGTTTCGATGGCCTTCATTTCTAGGCGAGCTCGCGCGAACTCCAGCCCTCGTGGCCCAACCTTCGGCATCAGCCAGCCAATAATGGGCCGCAGCCAATTCGGCATGGCGCGCAGAGGAAGCCCGCCCGCAGCTCGTTCGGTGTTGCGCATAAATCCCAGAACCGGCCCCTTTCGCTGACCGGCACTGCCTGGGGCCGACAGCCGAACCGAATCGCCCAGGAGTTCAAGAAGCTGACGGCCGCGTTCGTTGCGCACGATCAGCCACTGTTCGCCTTCGCCACCCATATAGCCCACGGTGATGTCTGACAGTGCATTGGTGTAGTCCACACAGCTGCGACAGGTGAGCGGGAAAAAATCAGCGGGAAGCTTCGAGAGCGGCAGCATGAGAAAAGGAATGCGCTGCTGGCGACCCGACTGATAGCGCACCTCGACATGGTAGTCCGCACAGAATTCAAGATAGGTGATGGTCTCGGGCTGATCCGAGATCAGTTTGAGAAACTCATGAAAGCGCTCGGTGGTGGTGTTGTCTGAGCATGGCGTGCCAATGACATACAAGGCCTCAAGGGCGAGCTCGTCTTCCAAGGCGCGCAAGGCGTAGACCTGGCAGGGGATCCCAATCACGGCAAGACGCTTGATGCCTTGGGCGATGGCGGGCTCGACCAGCGCAAGCAATGGGGCATAGCCCATGCGCATGCCGCGGCAGCGGGCAAGATCATCCCGATGTCGAATCAGGGTGGGAACGGGGCGCCAGGCATCGTTGGGGTCGGGTGCCATGGTGAGCACCGCATCCACCATATTTTCTTCCAACAGACGCTCCGCGATGCGGGTGGTGATGCCCGTCCACTGCGCACCCGCCAGGGGTTCACGCAGTGAGGCCCGCCACATCGCCTGATGGGTTCCGAAAAAAAGCTCATCACCCAATGTGTCGTCGCGAATGCGTCCGTGCAC
The DNA here is from genome assembly GCA_964460315.1 of uncultured Bordetella sp. Taxonomy (GTDB): domain Bacteria; phylum Pseudomonadota; class Gammaproteobacteria; order Burkholderiales; family Burkholderiaceae_A; genus Lacustribacter. The sequence goes on from CAYWPQ010000008.1 coordinate 36,162, forward strand.
CTTGGCTTCCATACCGGGATAGTCCGGTGCAATGAACTGGCAGGCATAGCCACAGCGTTTGGGGTTGTCCGTTCGAGAGACCCCGCAGTCGGTGCAGAGATCTCGGTGGGGTGCTTCGGGAAGTGCGCTAGCGTTGATCAATCGCTGCAAGGCCTCGATCAAGATCAGCCTTTAGGTCGCGGACATCTTCCAGACCCACCGCAACACGAATCAGAGACTGACGAATGCCCGCGCGAGCTCTGGCCTCTTCAGAGATTCGTCCATGGGTGGTGGTTCCCGGATGGGTGATGGTGGTCCGTGTGTCACCTAGATTCCCCGTGACCGACATGACCTCGACCGCATTGATCACCTTGTGTGCGTTCTCACGCTGCGTCTCTGGCGTGTCGCCAACGACTTCAAACGAGACGATGGCACCACCCGCAGACTGCTGCTGCATGGCCAGTGCATGCTGAGGATGCGATCGAAGCCCGGGATAGAGAACTCGGCTCACCGCGGGGTGGGTTTCAAGCCAGGCTGCCAGTTCAAGCGCGGAGGCTGAATGGGCCTTCATGCGGATGTCCAGAGTCTCCAGGCCCTTATGTAAAACCCAGGCATTGAAGGGCGACAACGAGGGGCCGCAGGTTCGGACCATCTGGTAAATGGGCTCGATCAGTTCAGACCGTCCGGCAACAGCGCCACCCAAGACACGCCCCTGGCCGTCCAGGTACTTGGTGGCCGAATGCAAGACAAGGTCAGCGCCAAGCGCCAGCGGCTGCTGCAGCGCTGGAGTGCAGAAACAGTTGTCGACTACCAGTGGCACCGACGCCGCCTTGGCGATCTTGGCAATGGCCGAGACATCGGCGATCTCGGTGAGCGGATTGGATGGAGTCTCAAGATAGAAAAGCCTGGTGTTCGGCAATACCGCCGCCTGCCAGGCAGCAGGGTCTGTCAGTGAGACATAGCTGACCGAGACGCCAAATTTGTTCATGTAGTTGTCAAACAACTGAACGGTGGCGCCAAAAAGACTTGGCGTGGACACAATATGGTCCCCCGCCTTCAAAAGGCCCATGCACGTGGCAAGAATCGCCGACATACCCGAACTGGTCGCGACACATCGCTCGGCATTTTCGAGCGAAGCAAGACGCGCTTCGAACATCTGCGTCGATGGATTGGTGAACCGGGAATAGACCATTCCGGGCTCTTGGTTTTGAAAGCGACGGGCCGCCTCTTGCGCATCATCAAAGACGAAACTTGAAGTCAGGTACATAGCCTCGGAGTGCTCACCAAATTCCGAACGGGTTGTTCCCGAACGAACGGCTCGCGTCGCGAACCCGAGGTCGCGACGGCTTGACGATGGCGGTGAGGTTTTTTTACTCATTAATCATCTTGGTTCAGATTGAGCGCCAGCTGTTTTCGGGTGGCCTCGGCCCCGCCCTGAATCTTGGATGACTCGAGAAGGTCGAGCACCTTCGGCGTGATGTCGCCGGTGATGTACTGGCCGTCGAAACAGGACGCCTCGAGCCCCTTGATTTTTGGGTTAAGACTAAGGATATCCGCTTTCATGGATTCAATGTCCTGATAAATCAAGGCGTCGGCACCAATGGTCTTGCAGATTTCCTCGTCGGTGCGGCCAAAGGCGATGAGTTCGCCGCGGGTGGGCATGTCAATGCCATAGACGTTGGGGAATCGAACCGGTGGCGCCGCCGAAGCGAAGATGACACGCTTGGCACCCGAGTCGCGAGCCATCTGAACAATTTCTTGGCTGGTGGTGCCACGGACAATCGAGTCGTCAACAATCAACACGCTCTTGTCTTTGAACTCCGATGCAATGGCATTGAGCTTCTGACGCACCGACTTCTTGCGTGCCTCCTGGCCCGGCATGATGAAGGTGCGGCCAATGTAACGGTTCTTAATAAACCCTTCCCGATAATCAATGCCAAGCCGCATCGCAAGCTGCATGGCCGCAGGCCGGCTGGAATCAGGGATAGGCATCACCACATCAATGGCGCCTGCGGGAAACTGTTGGCGAACCTTTTCGGCCAGGGTTTCACCCATCTTGAGCCGTGCGTCATAGACGCTGACCCCATCAATCACCGAATCAGGACGAGCGAAGTAAACATATTCAAACACGCAGGGGTTCAACACCGCCCGGTCGTCGCAGATCTTGGAATGAATATCGCCATCGAGCGTGATGATCAGACATTCGCCAGGTTCAACATCGCGAACGGGCTCAAAGCCCATGCCCTGAAGAGCCACCGTTTCCGAAGCGACCATCCATTCATCACCACGTGCGTCCGTGTGACGCCCAAGGGCCAGCGGACGAATGCCGTAGCGGTCACGGAAGGCCACGATGCCGTAGCCCGCAATCATCACCACACAGGCGTAGGCCCCACGGGCCCGCTTGTGCACCGCCTCCACCGCACGAAAGACCGCGTCTTGGTCAAGCGAGAGTCCTGATACCGATTGCTGAAGTTCGTGGGCGAAGACATTGAGCAGAACTTCCGAGTCGGATTCGGTGTTGATGTGCCGACGGTCACGACGAAACATGTCCTGCTGCAACTCTTCGGCATTGGTGAGGTTGCCATTGTGGCCAAGAACAATTCCAAACGGCGCATTCACATAAAACGGCTGAGCCTCTTCGGAGTTCGATGCACTTCCTGCGGTGGGGTAGCGGACATGGCCAATGCCCATCTGCCCCTGAAGGTTACGCATGTTGCGGGTTCGAAAGACATCTCTGACCAGGCCATTGCCGCGATGAACATGAATGCGTTTGCCTTGCGCGGTGGCAATGCCCGCAGCGTCCTGACCGCGATGCTGCAAGAGCAAAAGGCCGTCATAGAGCAGCTGATTCACGGCCGAGTGCCCGACGATTCCAATCACACCACACATAAACCCACTCCTTGCCAGAAACTTGATGTCGGGAGGCGCACACGATCGCCCACGGTCTGCGGAAGCCATGGGGCTGCCGTACGAATGCCAAGCTCAAGAAAACTACGAGTCTGGGCCTTCTGCCAGGCCTCGTCTTGAGGAAGCGAGGTCATCGAGGCCAGGATCGCCAACACGATCACGATGAGCCCACCCCGCGCAAGACCAAAACCGGTTCCAAGCATTCGGTCAAGGGTGCCCATGCCCGATGCGCTGACCAATTCCTTCAAGGCCATGGTGATGAGCTTGCCCACCACGAGAATGAGAATCAAGATTAGGATAAAGCCCGCCGTGTGCTGCAAAGGCGGGCTCAGCCAGTCGGGCATGAGTTCCGCCACATAGTGGGCCAGCCGACTGGCCCCGACAAACGCCAACACCCAAACGGCAAGCGATGCGATTTCTTTGACCAGCCCGCGCACCAAGGACAACACCACCGAGGCCAGCACCACGACGATGGCCACCATGTCGATCCAGGTGAGATCATTCATTGATTCGGGCTCATTTCACGGTGACCAAAACCGCATCATAGCCCTGGCTCTTGGCGCGGTCACGAAATTCGATGGCTGATTCTCGAGACTCAAACGGACCCACTCGCACACGAAATCGATCCTGACCGGATGAGGTTTTAATGGCCTCGAGGCTGGAGCGATGCCCCGCCGACTCAAGACGTTTTTGCACGGTGACTGCAGCCTGGCGGCTACCGTAGGCACCCACCTGCACCAGGATTGAAGGACCCTTGGTTTTGGCATCTTTTTTCGCGCTGGATGGCGCTGCCGACTTGGGCGATTCGATCGAGGGGGTGGACGGTGCTTTGGAATTGGCGTTGAGTGAAGGAGCTGGCGTGGTCGGAGCCTGCTGGGCGCCGGCTGCGCCAGCGGGCTCGGCCGGGGCAGCCGCTGGTGCTGGGGAAGACTCTGCCGGTTCAGACACGGGTGCCAGCACAGGCATTTTTATCGTGGGCATTTCAACGATCAGATCACGGGCAAGAGGCCTGGCCTCTTCTTCCAACAGAAGGGGAGCCACGGCGGCGACAGCGCCGGTAAGAAGGATCGCGCCCAAGAGACGCCAACGAGCCCGACGCTTGTGGTCGGACATCGGATCAGCAGCCGAATGTTCTCGTGATGAGGAATGCGATTCGCTGTCAGCGGGCATGGCGCAAAGGCATGATGGAGGCTACGGTGAGGAACGATCCGAACACCACGATTCTATCATTCGCCTCTGCCAGCTCTCTTGCCCGCTCGTAGCCTGCCTCGGGGGTTTCAAAACACTCAATCGTCGCGTTGGGATGCAGCTCGCGAATGATCGCAGCCAGTGATTGTGCATCGCGTTCACGACCATGGGCATCAGCCCCCCCAAGACTGACCGTGAGCCAGTGATCGACTCGATCACCCATGCGACGAATGATTTCAGCAGCGTCTTTGTCCGCCAGCATTCCTGTCACTGCGATGGTGTTTGGGAAAAATCCCATCTGATCAAGATTCACCGCGAGCACCGAGGCCGCATGAGGATTGTGGGCAACATCAAGCACGACGGCAGGCTGGCCTGGAAGCACCTGAAAACGACCGGGAAGATCAACCAATGCCAGCCCCTGGCGAACGGCGCCCTGGGTGACGGGGAGCTTGTCGCGAAGGCTTGCAAAACAGGCCAGTGCCGCCGACGCATTCAGAAGCTGATTGGCCCCACGAAGTGCCGGATAGGCCATCGCATTACGTCGCTGTCCTCGACCGGCCCAGCTCCACTGCTGACGGTCTCCCTGAAAGTTGTAATCGACACCGAATCGCCAGAGATCGGCGCCGAGTTCAGAGACGTAATCCAGCACACTCTTCGGCGGCTCGGGGTCAGCGCAGATGAAAGGTTTATTCGCGCGCGCAATGTGAGCCTTCTCCCAGCCAATTTTTTCTCGGGTGTCACCCAGAAACTGCTGGTGATCAAGATCAACGGACACCAGAATCGAGCAGTCGGGATCCACCACATTGACCGCATCCAGCCTGCCACCAAGGCCAATCTCGAGCACCGCAAGATCCACAGGGGTTTGTCGAATGCAATCCAACACGGCGAGCGTGGTGAATTCAAAATAAGTCAGTGACTGCTGGGCCGCTGCCCGCGCCTGCTCCACGCGCTCAAAGGATTCAATCAGCGCGGCATCGCAGACCATCTCACCGTTCAGGCGAAGCCGCTCATTGAACTGGATGAGATGCGGCGAGGTGTAGGTGGCCACTCGAAAACCAGACTGAAGCGCCATGGATTCGATCAGTGCGCAGGTGGATCCTTTTCCATTGGTTCCGCCCACCACCACCGTGACGGCAGGCAGCTGAATTCCGTCAGTGGAGCTTTGGAAACCCATGGCGGATGCCACGGCCACCACCCGCTCAAGCCCAAGGTCGATCGCCTTCGGATGCTGACGGGAAATTCGATCAAGCCAATCGGTGAGGGTCAATGGCGGTTTGACGCTGGTTCAAAGAGGTTGAAAAAAGGTTCTTACTTCTTAAGCAGCCGCCTGCGCTGCTGGCCGGCGAAGCAGCAGAGAGAGCAATGCAGAGATTTCTTGTCGCATTTCTCGGCGGTCCACGATGCGGTCCACCGCGCCTTTCTCCATGAGGAACTCGGCCCGCTGAAAGCCCGGAGGTAATTTTTCGCGAACGGTCTGTTCGATCACACGGGGCCCAGCGAATCCGACAAGCGCTTTGGGCTCGGCAATCACCACATCCCCAAGGAAGGCAAAGCTTGCCGAGACGCCACCCATGGTGGGGTCGGTCAGAATGGAAATGTACGGCAGCTTCGCTTCGGAGAGTCGCTGCAACACCGCGGTGGTGCGCGCCATCTGCATCAGTGACAAGAGGCCTTCCTGCATGCGTGCACCGCCACTCGCGGTGATGCTAATGAAAGGAACCTTGGTTTCCAGGGCCATTTCCGCGGCTCGAACAAATCGTTCGCCCACCACCGACCCCATCGAGCCTCCCATGAATTCAAATTCAAAACAAGCCACGATCACCGGTACCGAATGAATGGAGCCCCCCAAGGCAATGAGGGCGTCGGTCTCGCCGGTCTGCTCCATGGCTTCGGAGAGACGATCGGGGTATTTGCGGCTGTCTTTGAATTTAAGGCTGTCCACAGGCAGAACCTCTTGGCCAATCTCGAACCGACCCTCGGGGTCGAGCAAAAGATTCAGGCGATCACGTGCACGAATGCGAAGGTGATGGGAACACTTGGGACAGACCTGCTGATTACTTTCAAGGTCTGTTCGGTACAAGACCGACTCGCACGCTGGGCACTTGACCCAGAGACCCTCTGGAACACTTCGACGGGGCGCTTCAGTGCGCTGAATTTTTGGTGGGAGAATTTTGTCGAGCCAGCTCATGCGGCCTCCTGATTGGATTTGGTGGGCATGGCATCAAGCGCCTGGCGGATTCCCGCAAGAAAGGTGCTGGCCTCAGCCACAGGATTGATTTGCCGTTGTTGGGCATCTTCCATGATTCGAATCAGGGCGCTGCCAATCACCACGGCATCAGCGGCAGACGCCACGGCGGTGGCGGACGATGCATCACTGATTCCAAAACCAACGCCGATGGGCATGCTGGTGAACTGTCGAATCAGCGCAACACGCTCGGACACGGACGAGAGATCGATATTGCCCGCGCCCGTCACGCCACGAAGGGACACGTAATAAAGATAGCCCGATCCCAGTCGCGCAACATCTTGCATTCGGGAATCGGTCGAAGTCGGCGCCAAGAGAAAAATAGGGTCCATGTCGGCGGCGCGCAGGGCTTGGCTGAACTCTTCGCATTCCTCGGGGGGGTAATCCACGATGATGGTGCCATCAACTCCGGCCTGCTTTGCAGCCAGAACAAATTCATGAAGACCAAATCGCTCCACCGGATTGGCGTATCCCATCAACACGATTGGCGTGGTGGTGTTGGAGCGTCGGAATTCCGCCACCCAGTCAAGACAGTTCTGAAGACTGACGTGCCTGGCCAGTGCGCGCTCACTGGCCCGTTGGATGACTGGGCCGTCGGCCATTGGGTCAGAAAAAGGAACGCCAAGTTCGATCACGTCGGCACCACTCTTGACCATGGCATGCAAGAGCTCCACCACGGTCTCTCGGTCGGGGTCACCTGCCGTCACGTAAGGAATCAGTCCGGTTCGACCCTGGGATTGAAGTGCGGCAAAAGTCGCTTGAAGTCTCGACACGTTGAACTCAAACCATCAAAGATGAAGGCCACTTTTCTCGGCAACCGTATGCATGTCTTTATCGCCACGGCCCGAGAGGTTCACAAGAATAATTTTGTCCCTGGGCATGGAGGGCGCAATTTTTGCTGCGTAGGCCAGCGCATGGCTGGTCTCAAGCGCAGGAATAATCCCTTCAATCCGGCAGCAGGTGTGGAATGCATCTAGGCTTTCCTGGTCCGTGATGGCGACATACTCGGCTCTGCCGGAATCCTTGAGCCAGGAGTGCTCGGGACCGACACCCGGGTAATCAAGCCCGGCGGACACGGAATGGGTTTCAATAATCTGGCCATCAGCATCTTGCATCAGGTAAGTGCGGTTGCCATGAAGAATGCCCGGCGTTCCTGCCGAAAGAGTAGCGGCATGACGCGGGGTGTCCACACCTTCGCCTCCGGCCTCGACGCCCACAAGCTTCACGCCCGGCACATTGAGGTAGTCATAGAAAATTCCCATGGCATTGCTGCCACCGCCCACGCAGGCAAGAATCATGTCGGGCTGACGCCCCACCATCTCGGGCATCTGCCAGAGGCACTCTTTGCCCACCACCGAATTGAAATCACGAACCATCATGGGGTAAGGGTGAGGCCCCGCCACCGTACCGATGATGTAATAGGTGTTGTCAATGTTGGTAACCCAGTCGCGCATGGCTTCATTGAGCGCGTCTTTCAATGTCTTGGAGCCGCTTTCCACAGGCACCACCTTGGCACCAAGAAGCTTCATCCGATAGACGTTGGCGGCCTGACGGGCAACGTCTGTCGACCCCATATAGACCACGCACTCCATGCCGAATCGGGCAGCCACCGTGGCCGAAGCCACACCATGCTGGCCTGCGCCGGTCTCGGCGATGACTCGAGGCTTGCCCATGCGTTTGGCCAGAAGCGCCTGACCAATGGTGTTGTTCACCTTGTGGGCACCCGTGTGGTTCAGGTCTTCGCGTTTGAAATAAATCTGTGCGCCACCAAGCTGATCGGACCAACGCTTGGCGTGATAGACCGGGCTTGGCCGGCCGACGAAATGCTTGAGTTCGCGATGAAACTCTTCCAGGAATTCCGGATCATTTTGGTAATGCGCATAGGCATCACGCAATTCATTCAGGGCATGGGTCAGGGTTTCGGAAACGAAACTGCCGCCATAGGGACCAAAATGTCCTTTGGCGTCTGGGTAGTGGTACGGCCCCGTCTCAGGAATGACCTTCGGTAGCTCGTTGTGTTTCATCGTGGCCTCGAATTCACAAATCAATCGCTGGGTTGACCCGCCGCCACGACGGCGGCGACAAAATCCCGAATGCGGGAGGCGTCCTTGACGCCGCGGCAGAGTTCGCCGTTTTGCCTCAGTTCCACGCCACTGCTGACATCCACACATGGCGGGGCCAGATCAGCGACAGCCTTCCCAACAGACCCCGATTCTAGCCCCCCGGACAAGACCCAGGTGGGGTTCTGACCCAGGGAATTCAGGGCGGACAGGTCCGATAGGGTCTTGAGTAAGGCCCAGTCAAAGGCCTGGCCACTACCCCCAAAGGCTGGGCTGTCGGCATCAAAGAGCGGGGATGCCATTCCTGAGATCTCCCGAAGGATGGCGCGAACACGGTCAAGCTCTTGGCCAAAGCTTTCAGGGTTCGGCGTGGGCCGAACACGAATGGCTTTGATCAGCGGCCGATCAAAGCCGTGACAATCGGCGGCGGACTCGTCGCCATGAAGCTGAATATGGGAAATACCGGCCTGATCGGCAATGCGCAGGGTGTCGTCTCGACCCGCGTTCACAAAAAGACCCACCGCGGACATCCAGGCGGGAAGTCGACGAATCAGTTCACGAGCCTTCGCAGGCGAAACTGCCCGCGGGCTTTGGGCATAAAAAACAAAACCCACCGCATCGACGCCCGCCTCAATACAGGCGTCCACGTCTTGCTCCCGGGTTATTCCGCAAATTTTAATTCGGGTACGCATATCAGATGAGAATCGTACTCGACTCTTTCCAGGCACAGGCCACCGGCAGGAAATGTTCGTGCCGCCAGGGTTCGGTCTCGACCGTCCAGAAGCTCCTTCGCCCATTCGATCGGTGCGGCCCCGCGACCAATTTCAACCAATGTGCCCACCAGGTTACGAACCATATGGTGCAAAAAGGCATTGGCACTTAGGCGGCAGACGATCATGGGGCCGTCCCGCGAGACCTCAAACCTGGTCAGGTGTCGAATGGGAGAGTTCGCCTGGCACTCCGAGGATCGAAAGGCGCTGAAGTCATGCTCACCCAGGAGGCTCTGGGCAGCACGCTGCATTCGCTCAGCATCAAGGGGTCGGTAAAACCAGCTGGTCTGGCGATGCATCAAAGGTGAGCGCACGGGGCTATTCCAGATGCGGTAGACATAGTGGCGTGAGGTTGCGGAAAACCGCGCATGAAAGTCATCAGCCACTGGGGTTGCCCATTGAACAGCGATGGAATTGGGCAAGAAGGCATTGAGACCCCGAACCCAGCTCCAGGCTGGGCGGTCAATCGTGGTGTCGAAATGAACCACCTGCCCTGAGGCATGGACCCCCGCATCCGTTCGTCCGGCGCAATGGGTCGCGTGGTGGGTTTCCGTGAACTGTGAAATCGCCTGCTCAAGCTGGTCTTGAACGGTGCGCCGATTCGGCTGGGTCTGCCAGCCTAACCAATCGGTGCCGTCGTATTCAATGCCCAGTGCGAGCCGCAATTACTTCTCAAGAAGAATACGAAGCATTCGGCGCAGCGGTTCGGCCGCACCCCAAAGCAGCTGATCGCCAACCGTGAACGCCGCAAGATATTGCGGGCCCATCGCCATCTTGTGAAGCCTGCCCACGGGAATGGTCATCTGTCCGCTCACGGCCGCTGGAGTCAGTTCGCGCTCCGAGCGTTCACGCTCATTGGGAATGACACGAACCCAGTCGTTGGCCGAGGCCAGCATGGCATGAATCTCGTCCAAAGGAACGTCCTTCGTTAGCTTGACCGTGAGCGCCTGCGAATGGCAGCGCATGGCTCCGATGCGGACGCAGAGGCCGTCAATTGGAATGGAACCCGGAGAACGGAAAGCCGGCTTACCAAGAATCTTGTTGCACTCGGCGCCGCCTTTCCATTCCTCTTTGCTCTGACCTTCAGCGACTGGAACGTCAATCCAGGGAATAAGACTGCCCGCCAAGGGCACGCCGCGGAAGTTTTCCACAGGAAGCTTGCCATGGCGAAGCGCATCACTAATTTTGCGATCGATATCCAGAATGGCCGAAGAAGGATTCGCAAGCTCTTCTTGAACGAGGGCATGAAGACTGCCCATTTGAGACAGAAGCTCGCGCATGTTCTGCGCACCGGCGCCGGATGCCGCCTGATAGGTCATGGCGCTTACCCATTCCACGAGGCCTGCCTTGAACAATCCGCCCATGGCCATCAACATCAGGCTCACCGTGCAGTTGCCGCCGATCCAGTTCTTGCCGCCCGCCGCCAAAGCACGGTCGATGACGTCGCGGTTCACCGGGTCAAGAATAATCACGGCATCGCTGTCCATCCGAAGCGCCGAGGCGGCATCAATCCAGTGGCCCTTCCACCCGGAGGCACGAAGCTTGGGGAAGACCTCTTTGGTGTAGTCACCACCTTGGCAGGTGATCACGATGTCCATGGCCTTGAGCGCGTCAATGTCTGTTGCGGACTGCAACAGACTGGATGACTTGGCAAACGATGGTGCCGCGCCCCCGGCATTCGAGGTGCTAAAAAAAACAGGCTCAATCCAGGAGAAATCATTTTCTTCCTGCATGCGCTGCATGAGCACCGAGCCCACCATACCGCGCCATCCCACCAGACCCACTCGTTTCATGGAATTACCCTCTTGGTCGTTCTATTGCATGGAGGCGAGCACCGCATCGCCCATTTCTTTTGTGCCCACACGCTGCGCCCCAGGACGATCGATATCGCCGGTGGCAAAGCCGCAAGCCAAGGTGCGTCGAACCGCAGCATCAATCGCATCGGCGGCCTCGACAAGGTCAAAGGTGTAGCGAAGCATCATGGCGGCCGAGAGAATCGTGGCCAAAGGATTGGCCAGATTTCTGCCGGCAATATCGGGGGCCGATCCGTGGATGGGCTCATAAAGACCCTTATTCTTGGCGTCCAGCGAGGCCGAGGGCAGCATGCCAATCGAACCTGTGAGCATGGAGGCTTCGTCCGAGAGGATGTCGCCAAACATATTGCCCGTCACCATCACATCAAACTGCTTCGGATTTTTCAAAAGCTGCATGGCCGCGTTGTCCACATACATGTGGCTAAGCTCAATGTCGGGGTACTGCTTAGCGATCTCGATCATGACCTCTCGCCAGAGCTGGGTGGTCTCGAGGACATTGGCCTTATCCACCGAGCAGAGCTTTTTGCCGCGCTTGCGAGCCGCCTGAAATGCGACATGGGCAATGCGGACGATCTCGCTTTCGCGATAGACCATGGTGTCAAAGCCCTCGCGTTCACCGTTCTCGAGCACGCGAATGCCTCGGGGCTTACCAAAATAAATATCGCCCGTGAGCTCTCGAATGATCATGATGTCCATTCCGGACACCACTTCGGGCTTCAATGTTGAGGCGGCAGCGAGCTCGGGATAAATCATTGCCGGGCGAAGGTTGGCAAAGAGCTCAAGCTCTTTTCGAAGCCCGAGAATGGCCTGCTCGGGCCGAAGCTCTCGGGCCAGATGATCCAGGCTGAAGTCGCCCACCGCACCGAAGAGAATGGCCTCGCTGTCTTTGGCCAGCTGAAGTGTCGCCGCAGGCAAAGGATGGCCGCTTGCACGAAAACCGGCACCGCCCACGGGCGCCGCTTCGAGTGACATGCTGAAGTGGCCTTGCTCGGCGAGCCGATTCAGAACGCGAACCGCCTGCTCAGTAATTTCCGGGCCAATGCCGTCACCGGCAAGAAGGGCAATCTTGAGGTGTTTCGCCATCACTGCCCCATCGCCGCGTGCATGTCAGTGCCAAGCCAAGGCTTCTCGGCAAGGCGCTTGGTTTCATAGGCCTTAATTTTTTCGGCATGCTGCAAGGTTAGGCCAATGTCATCGAGGCCATTCATCAGGCAGTGTTTGCGGAAGGGCTCGACATCGAAAGGAATCACCAACGACCCATCCACCGTGGCGATGGTTTGAGCCTGAAGATCGATGGTTAACTGAAAACCCTCTTCGGCCTCGGCTCGCTTAAAGAGGTCATCCACCTGGGCCTCGGAGAGTCGAATGGGCAATACGCCGTTTTTAAAGCAGTTGTTGAAAAAGATGTCAGCGAACGAAGGAGCGATCAGCACGCGAAAGCCGAAATCTTCGAGAGCCCAAGGGGCATGCTCACGGCTTGATCCACAGCCAAAGTTCTGGCGAGCCAGCAAGATGCTTGCGCCCTGATAACGCGCCTGATTCAGCACGAAATCCTTGCGCAATGGACGCTTGCTGCAGTCCATTCCTGGTTCACCTTCATCTTCGTAACGCCAACGATCAAAGAGATAAGGGCCAAAGCCGCTGCGCTTAATGGACTTCAGAAACTGTTTGGGGATGATGGCGTCCGTGTCCACGTTCGCGCGGTCCATGGGGGCCACAAGGCCTTGATGTTGTTGAAGCGGTTTCATAAAGATTCCCTTAGAAATGACGGACATCGACAAAATGTCCGGCAATCGCTGCTGCCGCAGCCATGGCCGGCGACACCAGATGGGTTCGCCCACCCGTGCCTTGCCGTCCTTCAAAATTTCGGTTGGAAGTGGATGCGCTACGCTCACCCGGCTCGAGGCGGTCCGCATTCATGGCCAGGCACATCGAGCAGCCGGGCTCACGCCATTCGAATCCAGCCTCTTTGAAAATCTTGTCGAGCCCTTCTTGCTCGGCTTGAGCCTTCACCAAACCGGAGCCCGGAACCACCAGGGCCAGCTTGACATTGGGCGCCTTCGATCGCCCCTTGATCACCGATGCCGCCGAACGCAGATCCTCGATTCGTGAATTGGTGCATGAACCAATGAAGACTTTGTCGACATGAATGGCCGTGAGTGGTGTGTTGGGCTTCAAATCCATGTAGGCCAGCGCGCGTTCCATGCCCTCGCGTCGGGTTGGGTCCGACTCACGCGCGGGATCTGGAACCTGACCGCCAACGGCCAGGACCATCTCGGGCGATGTTCCCCAGGTCACCTGAGGCTCAATCGATTCCGCAGCGATTTCCACCACCTTGTCGAAGGTTGCGTCAGCGTCTGAGTGCAAGGTTTTCCAATAGGCTACCGCCTTGTCCCAGTCGGCGCCCTTGGGCGACAGGGGGCGGTTCTTGAAGTATTCAATGGTCTTGTCGTCCACGGCGATCATGCCCGCGCGTGCGCCAGCCTCAATCGCCATGTTGCAGACCGTCATTCGACCTTCCATGGACAAGCTTCGAATGGCACTGCCACCAAACTCAATGGCATGACCCGTGCCGCCGGCGGTGCCGATCTTGCCAATCACAGCAAGTACGACGTCCTTCCCCGTCACACCCGGTGCAAGGGTTCCCTCAATTTTGACCAAAAGACGTTTGGCTTTTTTCAAAATCAGGCACTGGGTGGCCAAGACATGCTCGACTTCCGAGGTGCCAATACCCATGGCTAGACAGGCAAACGCGCCATGGGTGCTGGTGTGGGAGTCACCACAGACCACGGTCATCCCGGGAAGCGTGGCACCCTGCTCGGGGCCAATCACGTGAACGATGCCCTGACGGCGATCTTTCAGGTTGAAGTAAGTCAAATTGAATTTCTTGGCATTGAGGTCAAGGGTCTCGACCTGCAGGCGAGAGGTGGGATCGCTGATTCCCACCGAACGATCGGTCGTGGGAACGTTGTGATCGACCACCGCAAGGTTGGCCGAATTACGCCACAGAGGGCGACCGGCCATCTCGAGGCCTTCAAAAGCCTGAGGGCTGGTGACCTCGTGAACCAGATGACGATCGATGTAGATGAGCGCCGTGCCATCAGCTTCCTGATGCACCACATGCTCGTCCCAGAGTTTGTCGTAAAGCGTACGTCCAGCCATGACAGATTTCCTCTTTTCAGTTGGGTCTCGATGTTGCAGAACCCCTAATTATGCCCGCTTGAGAACCGAATGAGCCCCGGGGGGGCTTGATTACAAGGGCGAGGTTTCCCTCTGTGCAAGCCGTATACCTGTCACCGCCACAAGCACGCCGACCATGGCGGCGGCCGCCCCCATCACGAAGCTGAATTCGGGTGAGACGGCCTCCCAGAGCCAGCCCGCTGCAATCCCGCCGAGAGAACCACCCAGACCATACGAAGCCATGGTGTAGAGCGCCTGCCCGCGGGCCTGAGCCTGCTGGGGGAACCACTGTCGAATCAGGGACATCGAGGCGCTGTGATGCACACCGAAGGTGACCGCATGCATGAGCTGGGCCAGGATGATGACCCAGAGCGAGCCGCCCGAGAACGCAATCATCAGAAAGCGAATGGCGGTGATCCCGTATGAGGCCACCCAACAGGCCCCCACTGAAAAACGATCGAACAGTCGATGCTGAAACTGGAACATCACGATCTCGGCCACCACACCAAGGGCCCAGAGAAGACCAATCTCGGTTCGACTAAACCCATTTTCAAAAAGCCAGAGCGAGAAAATGGTGTAAAGCGGTGCATGCGCCAAGAGCATCAGAAATGAGGCCGCAAGGAATCGCTGAACCTTGCCGTCTTTCAAGATGTCACGAATCAACGCCGGCTTTGGCGAGAGGTCGTGAACCTCACGGCTGGGCAGCTGCAGGGTGACCAGCAAGACCAGCACCAACATGGCCATCAGGGTCACGGGAAGCCATTCAATGCCAACGCGATCAAACCAGGGCCCCGCCAAGGTCACCGCGACGATAAACCCAAGGGAGCCCCAGACACGCATACGTCCATAGGTTTTCAGACTTCCCTGACTGGCCTGCATGGCCAACGATTCGGTGATGGGCACCTGTCCGCTTAAGAAAAAACTCATCAGACAAAGCACCATGAAGAGCGGCCAAAACGACCACTCCACCCAGAGCAAAAGACTGGTCAGCAGTGCAAGGAGTGCCGACACCTGAACCAGTCTTGCCACACCACTGGAGCCGCGGACATGGTCGGCCATCCAGCCCCAGGCGGGTGGGCCCACCACGCGAGCCCATTGCATCGGCGAGATCAGAATTCCAATTTCTGCAGGACTGAAGCCGCGACCGCTTAGCCACAATGAAAGGTAAGGCGCGAAAAGGCCAACATAAGCGAAGTAGGCCGCAAAGAATGAGGAGAGACGAGTGGTGGCCTTCACTTACCAAGCCATCAAGATGAATGATTCAAATTGAACGGTGATCGCGCCCAAAAAGGCTTCTCAAAGCAGGCGAAGCTTTTAAGAGCCAAGTGCGCCCGGAATCACCGGGGTGGCCACCACAACATCGGCGTTCTGGGCGCGATGACGCAGGGCATGATCCATGAGAACCAAGGCCAGCATGGCCTCTGCGATGGGCGTTGCGCGAATTCCCACGCAAGGGTCATGACGACCATGGGTCTCGACCATGGTTGGATCGCCTTGAAGATCAATGGAGCGGCGCGGCGTTCGAATGCTTGAGGTGGGCTTGATGGCGATCGACACTGTGATGGGCTGGCCTGTTGAAATCCCGCCAAGCACACCACCTGCATGATTGGTCACAAAACCCTCTGGGGTGAGTTCGTCCCCGTGCTCGGAGCCGAGCTGGGTCACGCTTGCGAAACCCGCCCCAATTTCAACCGCCTTCACGGCATTGATGCCCATCATGGCGAAGGCAATGTCGGCATCAAGCCGATCGAAAACGGGCTCGCCCCAGCCAACCGGAACATTGGTGGCAATGACATTAATTCGTGCACCGCAGGAATCCCCTGCTTTGCGCAAGGAGTCCATGTAGGCCTCGAGGGCACCGATCTGAGATTCGTTGGCGGCAAAAAATGGATTGTTATGAATGTGCTGCTCGTTTTCAAAGCGGATCACATGTTCGCCAAGCTGGGCCATAAAGCCCATGATCTGGATGTTGAACTTTTCACGCAGCCACTTCTTGGCAATGGCCGCAGCCGCCACCCGAACCGCGGTTTCACGTGCGGATGATCGACCCCCGCCGCGATAATCGCGAATGCCGTACTTATGCCAATAGGTGTAATCCGCGTGGCCCGGGCGAAAGGTGTCCTTGATGTTGCCGTAGTCCTTACTTCGCTGGTCTTGGTTGCGAATTAACAAAGCGATTGGCGCGCCGGTGGTTCGCCCTTCAAAGACACCTGAAAGAATTTCTACCGTGTCAGGCTCTTGGCGCTGGGTGACATGACGGGAGGTTCCCGGACGACGTCGATCGAGCTCAGGCTGAATATCCGATTCGGCAAGCGCGAGCCCCGGCGGGCAGCCGTCGACCACGCAGCCAATGGCCGGACCGTGGGATTCCCCAAACGAGGTGACAGTAAAAAGATGGCCAAACGAATTTCCTGACATGACCCGAGTTTACCGGTTTCAAGGCCCGTAAGCGGAAAGCGTGGCTTCAATTCGGCGGCGAACACAGGCCTCGCCGAGCACGGCCATCACCTTGTCAATGGACGGTGTGTCCGTGCGCCCCATCAGAATCAGTCGAAGAGGCATGGCCAGCTGGGGCATCTTCAGCCCCGAGCAAGCAAGCGACGCCTTGAGCGCGGCCGACAGTTCTGCGGGCTGCCATGCTGCGGGAGCGGACTCAAGAAAATTCCTAAGCCCCGCGACCACCTCCGGCTGCATCTTTTCGGCAATGGCCTCGGAATTCACGGCCGGTTCGGCGTAAAACATCGCCACCTCTTCGGCAAGCTCATTGAGTGTGCTGGCTCGGTCTTTCAAAAGCTCGCAGACTTGAGCCAGAGGCGGCCCTGAGTCAAGGTTGAGGCCCTCGGCCCGGATGCGCTCGGCAATGCGGGCGGCAAGCGCTTCGCCCGTGAGCTGCCGCAGGTAATGGTTATTGAGCCACTTGAGCTTTTCGAAGTCGAACTGTGCAGCGGACTTGCTGCAATGCTCAAGCGTGAACCATTCCGTGAGCTGCTTGAGCGAAAAGATCTCATCGTCACCATGGCTCCAACCAAGCCGGGCCAGATAATTCAGCAAGGCTTCCGGAAGGTAACCGTCGTCGTCATATTGCATGACCGACACGGCGCCATGACGCTTCGAGAGCTTTTCACCGTCCGGCCCATGAATCATGGGAAGGTGGGCGTAATGCGGCACTTCAGCACCCAGTGCCTTCATGATGTTGATCTGTCGAGGGGTGTTGTTAATGTGGTCATCGCCACGAATGACATGGCTAATTTTCATATCCATGTCATCCACCACCACGCAGAAGTTGTAGGTGGGTGTGCCGTCTCCGCGGGCAATAATCAGATCGTCAAGTTCCTCGTTGGAAATGGCGATACGACCTTTTACGCCGTCATCCCAAGCTACCAAGCCAGCCTCTGGGTTTCGGAAACGCACAACAGGCTTGACACCATCGGGCGGTGTTCGGCCAGCCGCCCGGGCAACCTCGGGGCGCCAGCGCCCGTCGTAGCGGGGCTTTTTGCCCTGGGCACGTTGGGCTTCGCGCATCTGATCAAGTTCAGCGGGCGTGGCGTAACAAAAGTAGGCCGTGCCCGCCGCAAGCATCTGGGCAATCACTTCGCGATACCGATCCATGCGCTGCATCTGATAAAACGGGCCCTCGTCCGGGGTCAAACCAAGCCATTGCATACCATCAAGAATGGCTTGAACGGCCTCGGGGGTGGATCGCTCGAGATCCGTGTCTTCAATCCGAAGAATAAACTCGCCGCCGTGATGCCTGGCAAACGCCCAGCAGTAGAGAGCCGTGCGCGCGCCGCCGACATGAAGATAGCCGGTGGGGCTTGGCGCAAAACGGGTACGAACAGATGCCATAGGAATACCTTGGGGGAAATCAAGCAGAAGTGGTTGACGAGAGTTTATCGCCTCTGCGCGGATCCACGGTTATGTGGCGAGGTATTCGCTGATCTCGATCAGGTTTTGATCAGGATCACGCACATAGACTGAGCGAATCTTCCCCACCGCTCCCGTTCGCATGACGGGCCCCTCAATCACTGGCCAATCCTCCTCAGCCAGTCGTTCCTGCACCTGTTCCAGTGGCCGATCCGAGATGAAGCAGAGATCCGCTGAGCCCGGCGTGGGCTTTTGGGCCTTAGGCTCAAACTCCTTGCCCTGGATGTGCAGGTTGATTTTCTGACTACCGAACCGGAATGCCTTTCGTTCGACTGGCGGCGTGCCGCCAACAAATGTCTCAAGGGTCATACCCAGAACGCGAGTGTAGAAATCGATGCACTCCGTTTCGTGGGCTGTGGTCAGCACCAGATGGTCAAGATGGTGGATCATGATCGGCTCCTTGGCTAGGTCGTGTCCTGTTGAAGTTACCAAACTTCCAAGTCAACGCGAAAATCTGGACGAAGAACAGCGCGGTTGACGAAACGGTGAATTTTTGGTGCAATCGCGCTGCCTCTTAAAGGGAGTAGCTGACATCAGGCCTCATGGTTTGGTGTTGCGGTGCCGTCACGACGGCATGAACGGCCTGGCCGCCGTCATGTCCGGTGCCGCGAATCGGGTGTCCCCACATCCGGGCAGCAAGACTGGCGAGGAATCCCTATTGATCTTGTCCCCAGGCTTGCCGGTTTGGGCGGAGAGGCTCGTCACGATGATTTCCATCGGCACCCCCATGTTGTGGTCGT
Organism: uncultured Bordetella sp.; assembly: GCA_964460315.1. GTDB lineage: Bacteria > Pseudomonadota > Gammaproteobacteria > Burkholderiales > Burkholderiaceae_A > Lacustribacter. The sequence continues at coordinate 54,969 of CAYWPQ010000008.1, forward strand.
TATTTGTTGTGTTCGTTTTGGTCGCGCTGGCGATCGATTTCTTTGCCCTCAATCGCCAGGGCGCTCACTCGGTAAGCATTCGTGAAGCAACGATCTGGTCGCTGATCTGGGTCGCGGTCTCCTTTCTCTTTGTGGGCTGGCTCTGGTGGTACCTGGGCGGAACGGGCGATGACCCGGTCACCCGTGCGCTGGCCAAAGCCAAAGCGTTGGAATTCGTCACGGGCTATCTCGTTGAGAAAGCTCTGGCGGTGGACAACATCTTCGTATTCCTGATGCTGTTTACCTATTTCGCGGTGCCTGCTGAATTCCAGAAACGCGTGCTGATGATCGGAATTCTTGGCGCCCTGATCCTTCGTGCCATCATGATTTTGATTGGCGCCTGGCTGATTTCTCAGTTCCACTGGGTGATGTATCTGTTTGGTGCTTTTTTGGTGTTCACTGGGGTCAAGATGTGGTGGGCGGCAGGCCAGGAGCCTGATCTTGACAACAACCCGGCCTTAAACTGGGTCAAGCGAAGAATGAAGATCTCGCCCAGTTATGACGGCGAGAAATTTTTCACCGTGGTCAATGGCGTCAAGATGGCCACACCTCTTTTTGTGGTTATCTTGCTGATCGGCATCGTCGACGTGGTGTTTGCCGTCGATTCGATCCCCGCCATTTTTGCGATCACCACAGATCCATTCATCGTGCTGACATCCAACGTCTTCGCTATTCTTGGATTGCGGGCCATGTACTTTGTCTTGGCAGGTATGCATGAACGGTTCCACCTGCTGTCCTATGGCCTAGCCATCGTACTGGTCTTTATCGGCACCAAAATGTTGTTGATCGACATTTACAAAATTCCCATCGTCTGGTCGCTTGGGTTCACCGTGTTAACGCTGGCCATCACGATGGCTCTTTCCCTTCGCATACCTGCGAAAGCGGGTCAATCCAGAACGGCCTTCCCGTTCGGCGCCAAAGAACCCAGGGAGGAACGCAAAGGGGAATGAGTTCCTTCGGGAACTCATGAATGGAGTTCCCGGTCTATGAATCTCAACCCAATCAATCACGAGGAATGCTATGCAATGTCCAGTGTGTAAGGATCAACAGCTCGCAATCTCTGAGCGTCAAGGCGTCGAGATCGACTACTGCCCGTCTTGCCGGGGCGTCTGGCTCGACCGTGGCGAGCTCGACAAGCTGATCGAAAAATCAGCTTCGCTGAACCAGGCTGCCCCTCCGCAACAACCGGGGTTCCGAGGAGATCCCCGTGGCTACGGCGATCCGCGTCAGGGCTACTACAAAAAACAGAAGTCTTGGCTGAGCGATATTTTTGACTAACAGAGTCGCCCCACCATCAAAGCATCCCGCCTGCTGGCCTCTCCCAGCAGGCGTTTTTTTAACTTCTCTTCGCTTCGTGGGCAG
>CAYWPQ010000008.1:56469-58293 GCA_964460315.1 uncultured Bordetella sp.
CCTGCTGGCCTCTCCCAGCAGGCGTTTTTTTAACTTCTCTTCGCTTCGTGGGCAGACACCGCTTGTCGCGCAAGACCTGACCCAGCCTCGGAATACATATTGAATGCCGGAACATGAAGCTCTTCAAGCTCGGCAACTTCCTCGGGGAACTTCGCAACAGCCACAACCGTGCACTGGACACCCAGTGCGCGAATCTGGCGAGCGGCGTAGACATTGCTGCCGTGACTGGGCATGGCAAGAACAATCATCTCAATATGCCGACCCGCTTTCAGCTTGTTCCAAAAATCGGTGTCTGTGGCGTCTCCCTGAAGTGCCTTTCGCCCCGATTCGCGCAGCAGATCCACCCGCTCGGCATCGTGCTCAATGCCAAGAACTCGATGTTCAAATCTGGGGGCAAGATCGTCATAGGCCCCCGTACCAACACGCCCCATACCGATCACCAACACTCGAGCATCCGCGGTATCGATCACCTGATCGCGAGGGTGAACCTTCTTCGACTGAAAACGATCCCACCAGGGTTTGTAGCGCTGATAGATCGCTTCGGCGCGAAGGCTAAAGGGCGCTGCCAAACCGAAGCTCAGGCTCACGCAAATGGCCATGATTAATAGCCACTCAACCGAGAGCCACCCCTGGGCTGCGCCCAAAGCCGCCACCACCAGGCCAAATTCGGAATAGTTGGCCAAGTTCAAAGACACCAAGAGCGACGTGCGCGACCGCAGGCCCGACGCTGAAACAATCAGGTAATACAAAAACGCCTTGATTGGAAGAAGCAAACAAATCAGCGCGGACACCATAAGGATCGTCGCCGTGGGAAGCCCTTGCATACCAATCGAGAGAAAAAAGCCCACGAGCATGAGTTCTTTGAAACTAAAAAGCGACCGTGAGAGCTCGCTGGCCTTCGGGTGGTTCGCAAGAATGACACCAAGAATCAACGCGCCAAGATCGCCCTTCAGATCCATCGCAGTGAAGTACTCGTATCCCGCCGCCAATGCGAAAAAAAGTCCACTCAGGACAAGCAGCTCACCATGCCCCACCTGGTCAAGAAGCTTGTAAAGCACCTTCCTCACGAACGGCAAAAGCAAAAGCGAAAATATCCAGAGATTCGGGTACTGCCCTTCGCTGATGGCAAGGAACAACACTGCGAAAATATCTTGCATCACCAAGATACCAATGGCGACTTTCCCATAGAAGGCCGTCATGTCACCTTTGTCTTCAAGAACTTTGACGGCATAGACCGTGCTTGAAAATGAGAAGGCAAACCCCAGGATCAATGCCTCGAACCAAGAAACGCTTAAAAGAGGCAGAGGGAACAGTGCTTGCCCAAGAAGGATCACACTGGTGAAGAGCAACGTGGACAGCGCGATATGGGCAAGGGACGTGGCCCAGATTTCGCTCTTACCCAGGGCCTTCACGTCAAGCTTGAGGCCGATCGTGAACAAAAGAAGGGTGATGCCCAAATCGGCGATGAGACCCAAGCCCGCAGGCGGACTGAAGCCCGCCATGTTGTAGGCGAACCCGGCCAACAGGAAGCCGACCATCGGCGGCAGGCCAACTCGGCTAAGAACGAGGCCGAATAAAAATGCGAATCCAACCAGGGTAACCAACATCTTGAGGTCCTTTGCTAAGGCCTTAATCCTGCCACAGAGTGTCGCGGGGCGTTCTCAGGTCAGGGCCGGAGGAGACTGGACATACGCGTTACGCGCGTGCTTTGAGAAGCGACGGCCGATGTTAGAATTTGGCAATTAGCGGTCTTAAGAAATTGTCATTTTGGACGCGTAGCTCAGTGGTAGAGCACTGCCTTCACACGGCAGGGGTCACAGGTTC
>CAYWPQ010000009.1:0-50582 GCA_964460315.1 uncultured Bordetella sp.
TGATGACTATGATGAGTTAGTCAGTTTTATCAGCGAAATTACAAATGACGGGCCCCGCTCGATGATCGATTTGGCAAAGATTGCGGAACGCGCTTATTTTCATCCGGATACCAAAGGGCGCGTTTCGATTAAAAAAGTTCTGCCGGCAGTTTTAAAAACATCTCCGTACTTAAAAGAGAAGTATCAACGACCTGTTTATGGGGTTGAAATTCCGAGTCTAAATTTTTCAAAGTTTAGCTGGTGGGAGGAACGCAGCGGCGAGCTTGTTGATCCCTATCAGCGACTGCGAGAATTCACTCAAGCAATGATTGGTAGTCTCGAGGCAGGCACGGAGAACCTTGAAGCACTTGATATTGAGATAGCGGAGGGTGGTGCAGCTGCAATGGCATTTGCGAGACTGCAGTTTGAAGACTTGAATGCCGACACACGGGAAAAGATTAAGGCTGCACTTCTCCGGTATTGCGAGCTCGATACTCTTGCTATGTTGATGATCGTCGAGGGTTGGCGAGACTGTTCTTTGCGGTAAATATCCAGATAAAGGATTCGCAAATGTGCTCCAACCCCTCGATGTTCTAATCGAAATTCTCCTTAGAGCACAGTGAGCCACCCAGAAAACCCAACTCGGCTTTGCCCCCCCCCGCCTAAATATTTCTGACTAATTTAAACGCGATAACCAATCATAAACAAGGCAGCTTCAAGTTTCCTCGGATCCCATTCTCCGCTAAATTCTTCAGCCAAAGAATGAATAATCCAATTCGCTCGAAGATTCGATAAGGCATGAACTTGGCTCGGATACTTTCCTCTCCGTGGAAACCTATAAAGCTCGTTTGATGGATTCCTTCCCTTCTTGTCGCTCCTCATAAACCTCAATTCTTCGGGCACACTAGTTGGTCTTCTCTCTGTGGGAATTGAATTTAGATATCTTATAACTAACAAACCGAGTGCTGCGCCCACTCTGTCATCGTAAATTATCGATCTGCCGCCTGAAGCCAGCGAAAATATTTTTGTTGTCCCAGAGTCCATTCTCAGGTCGCGGTGGTCGAATCGCTTTAAGCAATCTTTCGCGTTATCGCACGTCAACACATCAACCGCATCGTTGATTGAGTGAACTAGCTTCCCTTGATCATATTTTGAGATTAGCCATTGAATGCTACCGCGATAGACCTGTCCCCACTCAAGTACTCTTGTTGCTGCAATAAAAGTTTTTTCTTCCGATTTTTCTCTTAATGCCATGTTCAAAAGATTAGCAAGCGATCTTAGTGCCTCATGATTACTTTCAAAATCTTTCTTCGAGAGATTCCCCTCGGGTTCAAGCTCTACTGTTTGTGCCTCTTGCTCATCGGAATCCTCCTCTTCCCCGCTAACTTTGTCATTGACGACCCAAAAATAGCTTTCTAGAGCATCTTTAAAAGTGTGAATTTCAAATTTGTGATCACGTCCAATACGGTCACCCAAGTACTTAAGCCAGATACGGTGCTTGATAGTGTATTGGTGATTGAGGTCGCCTCTTCTTCTGATCAAGCCAGCAATAAAATTGGTGAATCCAATGACATGTTCGGATTTTAAATAGCTGTTTTGGTCCATACTCGCTGCCTTAAATTATTTACTCTCGCTAAGTGGGGCTTGCCAGGGCTCTCCGAGCAGAGTCTTGGCTAGGTTTTCAAACCGACGGTGTCGAACAGCGGCCTCTGAATTTTGCCTTTTTTCGCCGTGTCCATTGACTCCAGTGCTAGCGAATGAAACTTCTAATTGACTTTAATGACTATAAAATATAGCATTATCGATAAAAACTTAGAGGAATCTGAATTGGCTACTTTTCGTTATGGGATTGACTGCGACTCGAGCGAGGTAGCTCGTGATCTCGCCAGCATGATCGAGTCGCTTGAGATGTTTCAGGATGATCTTGAGGTGAGCGATGAACGGGTCTCGCTTTGCTCGAATCAGTCTTTGCTTGCTGAGCTAGAGAGATACTCTAAGCTCAAAGGAGTGGCATTTGCGGTCGAGGTTTGGCCCTCAGATCTCGATTTCGATGAGGCTGAGTCCTCAGGAGCATTGGAGTTCTACAACTATGGCTAAGAAATCCTGTGCCGATGCAGGTCCTAGTGGCTACAAGGCATACGCCGGCAATAAAGAGACTCGTGACGAATTAAAAGCTTGGTTGGCCAGTGGGCAATTTGCAGGCCTCGTGATTACTGGGGGTTGGGATCCAAAGGAGGAGTGGGGATCATGGGGCATCGAGTTCACCTATGCAGATAACTCGATACTACAAATTATTAAAAAGGAATGGGTAAAAAAGGGCTGCGTTGCTGAGCGAGCTGATGCGGAGATGTCCTAACTTCTAGAGTGGCCTGAGTGATCCATCCCATATCCCGCCGACTCTCTTTAAGTTTGCATTAGCGTCAGGAACCGCGGACAGAAAATGCGTCAAAAGTGTGAACGGTTAAAGCGAGAAATCGTGACAACCTTGTGTTTTTTGGTAGCGATTCAGGGATTGGCTCCGGCGTAACTTTGCTTCGCAAAGTTAGCCTGCACCGAGCTCGCCTGCGGCTCGTTTCGAACGCTGGGTTCAGTTTGGCTTTGCCGTCCTCTGCCGGTGCCCGACGGGAATCCCCGAAAACACCGTCCAAACAAACAAAAGCCCCTTGAAGGGGCTTTTGTTTGTTTGGTGGCGAATCAGGGATTCGAACCCCGGACCTGCGGATTATGATTCCGTCGCTCTAACCAACTGAGCTAATTCGCCGAAGCCTCAAATTATAGGGCAATCGGGAAGTCCGCTCAACACGAGCCTTGGCTGTGAACCCGCCTACAATGGGCGCTCGAAGAGGCTGATCCAATCCATGGCAGGAAAACTTACTGGCATCACCCGTTGGCTGAAGGATTACCGGGTGCTTGCCCGCTACCGGAACCAGTGGCTCCTTGCTCTGCTCTTTCTGTTTCTGGCGGCCGCTGCCACGCTCTCTGTGCCTTTGGCCTTTCGAGACCTTGTGGACACTGGGCTCACCAGCGAGGCCATTGACCAGAAGTTTCTTAATTTGCTTGCGTTGGCGTGTGTCCTTGCGGCGGTCACCGCGGCACGGTTTTATCTGATGTCCTGGCTTGGCGAACGCGTGGTGGCCGACATTCGTTCCAAGGTTTTTTCCAACGTGCTTCGCCAAAGCCCGTCGTATTTCGAGACCCTGCAAACGGGTGAGGTGCTTTCCCGGCTGACCAGCGACACCACTCTGGTTCAGACCCTGGTGGGCACAAGTATCTCCATTGCCTTGCGCAGCGCGGTCATGTTCCTTGGCGGTCTCGCCATGATGCTGGCCACCAGTGCCTGGCTCGCCGGCCTGATGCTGGCTTTACTGCTTCTGATTGTGCTTCCGCTTTGGGCGCTTGGGCGGCATGTTCGAAAGATGTCGCGAGCAAGTCAGGACCGCGTGGCGGACACCAGCGCCTTGGCGGGTGAAGTGCTCAACGCGATGCCCACGGTTCAGGCATTTGTTCGTGAGCCGTATGAGACCCAACGTTTTGATCAGGCGGTGGAATCGGCGTTCGATGAGGCAAAGAAACGCATTCGGCTTCGTTCAATGTTGACTGCGGTGGCGATCATGATGGCTTTCGGCGTGATTGTGTTTGTTCTTTGGATCGGCGCGAAGCAGGTGAGTTCGGGAACGATCAGCCTTGGTGAACTTACCCAGTTTGTGATGTATGCCGTGTTGGTGGCGGGCTCCATTGGTGCGCTTTCGGAAGTCTGGGGTGACCTGCAGCGTGCGGCAGGCGCCACTGAGCGTCTGGTGGAGCTCATGCAGGCCGAGCCCGAGCTTTCGCTTTCAGGCATGGCGTGCAATCCATCCAAGGCTTCGGCTGAATCGAGTGCTCTCGACGCAGGCGCAGCGGTCTCGGGCATTGAATTCCGGTCAGTGCGTTTTTCCTACCCTTCCAGGCCAGGAACTCCGGCATTGCATGAGCTGAGCTTCCAGGTTCCCAGCGGGAAGAGGGTGGCACTCGTTGGGCCATCGGGTGCGGGGAAGACTACGGTCTTCGCGCTGCTCTTGCGCTTTTATGCACCCGAGTCTGGCGTGGTGTCGGTGATGGGAAGTCCCATTCACGAATGGCCGCTTGACGCCTTGCGGGGGCAGATGGGAATCGTTCCACAAGACCCGGTGATCTTTGCCGCCAGTGCCATGGACAACATTCGTTACGGTAGGTTGGATGCCACCGATGAAGAAGTAGTCGCTGCGGCCAAGACCGCCCATGCGGATGCTTTTATCAGGGCGCTGCCCCATGGGTATGAGAGCTTTCTTGGGGAACGAGGCGTGCGTCTCTCGGGCGGTCAGAAGCAGCGCATTTCAATTGCACGCGCCATTTTAAAGAACCCTCCGATTCTGCTTCTGGACGAAGCGACCTCCGCGCTTGATGCGGAGTCCGAGCAGGAGGTCCAGCAGGCTTTAAACCAGGTACTGCCTGGGCGGACATCGCTCACCATCGCGCATCGCCTGGCGACCGTTCTTCAGGCCGATGAAATTCTGGTGATGGATTCGGGCCGCGTGGTGGAGCAAGGAACCCATTCACAGCTGCTTGCGCAAGGCGGGCTTTACGCAAGGCTTGCCAAGCTTCAGTTTGTCTAGCTGCGAATGCGCCACCCGGAGGCAATGAGTCTTAGGGTGATGATGGTTAACGCAAGGGCCGATACCGAAGAAATCGAAAGACTCACCCACGGCGAGACATCGGCGACGCCATACATGCCGTATCGAAATCCATCAATCAGATAGAAAAAAGGATTCAGGTGACTAATCGTCTGCCAGATCGGGGGTAGCTGGTTGACTGAATAAAACACGCCCGCCAGAAAGGTGAGTGGGTTGATGAGAAAGTTTTGAAAGGCTGAGACATGGTCCCATTTCTCGGCCCACAGGCCTGCAATCAGTCCCAGTGACGCCAACACCACACAGGACAGCAGCGCGAAGATGACTGTCCAAAGAATCGATGACACTGAGATGGGCACAAACACCCATGCCGCAATCCACACGCCAAGGCCACAGGCAAAGCCGCGTAACACGGCGCCACCCACATAGCCTGCAAACCATTCCCATGGGCGCATGGGCGAGAGCAAAAGAAAAACAAGGTTCCCGGTGATCTTGCTTTGGGTAAGGCTTGACGAACTGTTGGCAAAGGCATTTTGCTGCAGCGTCATCATGATCAGACCGGGAATCAGAAAGGCGGTGTAGCTCATGCCCGGGTGGGGTTCAAGCCGCCCCTCAAGCAGGTAGGCGAAGATCAGAAGAAACAGAAGGCTGGAGATCACGGGTGCAAGAATGGTCTGCACCCCAACCTTGACGAATCGCATCGTTTCTTTGTGCAAAAGGGCCATCACACCCGAGCTGTCCGGTGTCATGGGCATAAGGTCTGGTGTCAACGTCTGGCTTTTCAGCGCTTGCCCAGCAGGGGCTACCGATATTTCAGAGTGCATCGTTGATGGCGTCTTTGGTTTCGCGGGCTACATGGGCCGCAGCCTGCTGCCAGTCCCCAGCCGAGCTGGCGTAGAGAATGGCTCGCGATGAGTTGATCAGCATGCCGCCGGAGGCATTTTTGCCCGCGCGTACGGTGGCGACGAGATCGCCACCTTGCGCACCAATACCTGGAATCAAGAGCGGCAGGGAGGGCGCCATGTGCCGGACGGCTTCGATCTCTTTGGGGTAGGTTGCACCCACCACAAGTCCCACCTGCTGGTGATGATTCCAACGCTCTGAAGCCTGTTTGGCTACCTCCAGGTAGAGCGGATGATGGTGTTGGGTCGAGAGCATTTGAAAATCATCGCCGCCGGGGTTGGATGTTCGACAAAGCACAAAGATGCCCCGGCTTTCATACTGGAGGTAGGGTGCGAGGCTGTCGGTGCCCATGTAAGGGTTCACCGTGACGGCGTCCGCCTGATAACGGTCAAAGGCCTCTTTGGCGTAGTGCTCTGCGGTGGAACCAATGTCCCCACGCTTGGCATCAAGCAGCCAGATGTGATTCGGGAAACGGTCGCGGGCGATGACGGAAAGCTTTTCAAGGACGCTCTCGGCCCGGTGGGAGGCGAAGTAGGCGATCTGGGGTTTGAAGGCCGAACAAAACGGCGCCGTTGCCTCCATGATGCCCAGACAGAACATTTCGATTGCTGCGAGCGGGTCTTGACCAGGTTGGCGAAGGCCTTCAGGAAGTTTGTGAATGTCGGGGTCAAGCCCCACGCAGAGCATGGACTGCTGGGACTGCCACGCATGCTCGAGACGCTGGATGAAGTGCATTCATCCATCATAAATAAAAAAAGCCCCGCAGTGTTTTGCGGGGCTCAAACCGTAGGAGGAGACAACAAGGCTTCGATCTGGAAACTTCAGAGAAGTTCCAGACCAAGCCATAGGGGAATTACATTCCCATGTCGCCCATGCCACCCATACCGCCCATGCCACCCATACCGCCGGGCATGCCGCCGCCGGCTTTGTCGTCGGCAGGCGCTTCAGCAACCATGCAGTCGGTGGTGAGCATCAAGCTTGCAACGGATGCGGCGTTTTGCAGCGCTGTGCGGGTAACCTTGGTGGGATCGACCACGCCCATTTCAAGCATGTCGCCATACTGGCCGGTGCCTGCGTTGTAGCCGGTGTTGCCCTTGCCTTCAAGCACCTTGTTCACGACCACGCTGGGCTCTTCGCCGCAGTTGGCCACGATCTGGCGCAGCGGCTCTTCCACAGCGCGAAGAACGATCTTGGCGCCGGCGTCTTGGTCGGGATTGTCGCCTTTGACGGTGACTGCAGCACGGGCGCGAAGCAATGCCACGCCACCGCCGGCCACGATGCCTTCTTCAACGGCTGCCCGGGTTGCGTGAAGCGCATCTTCCACACGCGCTTTCTTTTCCTTCATCTCGACTTCGGTGGCAGCACCAACACGAATCACTGCAACACCGCCGGCAAGCTTGGCAACACGCTCCTGGAGCTTTTCACGGTCGTAGTCGCTGGTGGCTTCTTCGATCTGCACACGGATCTGCTTGACACGAGCCTCGATGCTTTTTGCGTCGCCTGCGCCGTCAATGATGGTCGTGTTCTCTTTGCCGATCTCAACGCGCTTGGCGCGGCCGAGTTCCTGAAGGGTGGCCTTTTCAAGCGTCATGCCGGTCTCTTCCGAAATCACGGTTCCGCCGGTCAGGATAGCCATGTCTTCAAGCATGGCTTTGCGACGGTCACCGAATCCGGGCGCTTTGACGGCAACCGTCTTCAGAATGCCACGCATGTTGTTGACGACCAGAGTGGCGAGCGCTTCGCCTTCCACATCCTCGGCCACGATCAGGAGTGGGCGACCGGATTTGGCCACCTGCTCAAGCACGGGAAGAAGATCGCGGATATTCGAGACTTTTTTGTCGTAAAGCAAAACAAATGGGTCTTCGAGCAGGGCGCTTTGCTTTTCGGGGTTGTTAATGAAGTAGGGCGAGAGGTAGCCGCGGTCAAACTGCATGCCTTCAACAACATCAAGCTCGTTGTTCAATGACTTGCCGTCTTCGACGGTGATCACGCCTTCCTTGCCGACTTTCTCCATGGCCTGCGAGATGATGTCGCCGATTTCTTGATCGGAGTTGGCGGAAATCGCGCCCACCTGGGCGATTTCTTTGGAAGTTGTGCATGGCTTGCTGATTTTTTTAAGTTCTTCGGTGATGGCAGAGACGGCCTTATCAATGCCGCGCTTCAGATCCATCGGATTCATACCGGCGGCCACGTACTTCATGCCCTCGCGAACGATGGCCTGAGCCAATACGGTCGCTGTGGTGGTGCCGTCGCCAGCGGTGTCGGAGGTCTTCGAGGCGACTTCTTTCACCATCTGTGCGCCCATGTTTTCGAACTTGTCTTTCAGTTCGATTTCCTTGGCCACCGAAACGCCGTCTTTGGTGACGGTGGGTGATCCGAAGGAGCGCTCAAGAACCACGTTACGGCCTTTGGGGCCGAGGGTAACCTTTACTGCATTGGCCAGAATATTGACCCCTGCCACCATCTTGTGGCGGGCATCATCACTAAACAAAACTTGCTTGGCAGCCATTATTGGACTCCGTTAAAAAAGGGTTGAGAAAATTAGCCGATCACAGCCATGACATCGTCTTCGCGCAGCACGAGCAGCTCGTCGCCGTCGACCTTGACGGTCTGGCCTGAGTACTTGCCGAAGAGAACCTTGTCGCCAACTTTCACATCAAGAGGACGAACCTTGCCGTCTTCCAGGATCTTTCCGTTGCCCACGGCGAGCACTTCACCTTGATCCGGTTTTTCGGCCGCGTTGTCGGGGATCACGATGCCGGAGGCGGTTTTGCGCTCGTTGTCGAGGCGTTTGACCACGAGGCGGTCGTGTAGGGGACGCAATTTCATATTCAAAAGCTCCATTCCGTTAAAGACAGGGTTAGAAAGGGATATCGAGGGTGGGTATTAGCACTCACCGCTCTTGAGTGCTAATAGTAGGGGCGCAGACAGCCCTTTTCAAGGGCGTTGGATGAAAAACTAAGGGTAAACCCTTAAATTTCCGGGCTCAAGACCATCATCGCCCGTCGGGTTCGAGGGATAGGCCAGGGTTTAGCCGGCGAAAAAGCGGTTTTTTTGCTCTTTCAACGACTGGCAGTCAATGCAGCGGATCTTGTTCAACTTAAGCCGCGCGGCAGGAATTTTTTCGCCGCATTCGATGCAGTGTTTACCGTCGAAATCAGGGTTCGTTTCGGGGGCTGTTTTCCGACGGGCTTCTTCAAGCGCATCTTCGTTAAACTGAGCCTCAATGGCTGATGCCCGATCGCTGTCGTCGGTCAGCTCAAAATAGTTTTCGTTTTTTTCTAAGGCCATGATGCAGTCTCCGTTGTTCTTGTTTGCCAAAATATCTCATGAAGTGCCGCCTGGCGCACGGGTCCTGCTGTTTTCCCTGACACTCTGCCTCGCGAGTTCGGCCGCAGTGTTCGGTGTGACGCAGGCGAAGTCTGCGCCGGTCTTTGAGATTCGACATTCGAACCTGCCAGCGGAACTGAAACAGGTTATCGCAACATCCGGTATTGATGAATCCTATTGGGGAGTGGCCATTGTGCCCATCCCCTTGAAACTTCGCGACGGCGAGCGGCTTGCAAGTTTTAGCCTGAATCCCAAGACGCCGATGAACCCCGCGTCGGTGATGAAGCTCGTGACGACGCGCACGGCGTTGGATCTGCTCGGACCGGATTACCGTCATCGAACGCGTCTGGCAACCACTGGGACACTTTTGGCCGGTGAACTCTCGGGAGACCTCTACCTGCAGGGTGGGGGAGATCCCAAGCTTGTCACCGAAGATCTTGCGGAAATGGTTCAAAGACTGCGGGCCATCGGTGTTGAGCGGATCAAGGGTCATTTCATTGTCGATGGAAGCCGCTTCAACGAGCCCGAAATTGACCCCGCTGATTTCGATCGCAAACCAACCTCTGCGTATAACGTTGGCCCTCATGCCGCCATGGTTAACTTCAAGGCCCTACGAATTTTTGCATCGGTCGAGTCGGGGCGGCGTGTGGCCATCGAGACCGAACCTCGGATTCCCAAAAGCCAGGTCACCTCGCGCGTGCACCTTGTGAACGGGGGCTGTGAGGCCTCGAAACTCAATGCACAGATGAACACTAAGGGAAATCTTTTGGTGAGTGGCCCGATGGGCAGGCGATGCTCGGGGGTCGATTTCCATGTGAGTGTGATGGACCATGCTCGGTTTGCGATGACGGCATTTGAGTCGGCATGGCGGGATGCAGGCGGTTCGATGAAGGTGACACTGCGGTCAGGAATGACACCCGACCATGCACGCACGCTCGTGGACTGGGAGTCGCCCAGGCCCCTGATTGAATTGGTGGCTGACATGAATAAGCTCAGCAACAACGTCATGACACGACAACTCTTTTTGAATCTCTCGGCGTCCGACCGCATGCCGGCCACTCGCGAGGCTTCCGCCCAACGGGTGACGCAGCATCTCTCAGCGCAGGGCCTTTCCTTCCCTGAACTGGTGATGGACAACGGATCCGGTCTCAGCCGAGATGAACGTATTTCTGCTCAGAGCCTGGCGCTTCTTTTGGCGCGCGCCTTGATGACCCCAGGGGGTGATGACTGGGTGGCAACCCTGCCAAGGGTCGGTATTGAGGGAACGGTGAAAAATCGATTGAAAGACGCCGCGGTTATGGGGAATGCCTGGATGAAAACCGGAACGCTCAGGGATGTGCGCGCCTTGGCGGGTTATGTCAGATCGTCTGAAGACCGTTGGGTGGTCTTGGTGGCGATGGTCAACCACCCCGATGCTCCGCGAGCCCGCGAGGCGATTGATTCCATGGTTAAGTGGGCCCATGCTTACCGGAACTGAGGCAGTAAACCATTGATTTGTAAAGGTTTTTTAATCATTGCGGCGTTTCTATAGCTGTGTTCCAATCCGTGCATGACTGATCCAAACGCCATCAATCCCACTCTCATGCAGGGGTGGGAATCACTGAAACAGCGAACCGCCACGTTAGTCATTGTCCTTGTGTTGGTGCTCGCCACCCTTGGCTCTTCAGCCGGTCGTGAGCGCTTGGTTGCCTGGGGAAATCTCGCCGCCGAAGCTCTGTCCCCCCGGCCAGTCAAGTCCCTCTATTCATCGAAGCTTACCGAACTCACTCTGGAGCAGCAGAGGGTGGTTCGATGGATTGCTAAGCGTCACCGCGTGTCCAGCGGAGCGGTCGAGCAGCTCGTCGATGCTGGCTTTAAAGCGGCGGCCAATTTTCGTCTTGATCCCTATTTGTTGCTCGCCGTGATCTCGATCGAGTCTGCTTTTAATCCTCTGGCCGAGAGCTCCGCCGGTGCCGTAGGCCTGATGCAGATCATGCCGAAGGCCCATATGGACCGGCTCAAAGCATTTGGCGGTCCGAAGCAGGCCCTTGACCCTTGGGTCAATCTTCAGGTGGGTGCATCCATTCTTCGTGAATACATTGATCGGTTTGGTTCTGAACCGATGGCGTTGCAGGCGTATGTCGGTTCCCTGGGGCAGCCCACGGAATACCCCAGTCGGGTGCTGCGCATTCGTGAGCTGATGGTCGCGGCTGCAGCAGGTCGAGTACTCGCTTGAGCACTTGTTTTAGTACTTGCTGAAGAATTGAGGCGTGACGCCGTTAGGGCTGAATCAGCACACCTTCATGGATCAGCTGCTGAATTTCATCGCTCTGAAATCCATATTCCAGCAAGATCTCACGAGAGTGCTGGCCAATCTCTGGCGCGGGCTTGGGCTCGGGCCTTGGAAGGTCTTGAAATTTAATGGGATGTCCAACGCCTTGAACCTTCCCTGCGCTGGGATGTTGGGTCTCGACGACCATCTCACGTGCGATCGCTTGCGGATGGGTGAACGCCTGCTCGATCGAATTCACCGGGCCCACCGGAACTCCCGCCTCTTCGAATCGCTGAATCCATTGGGCTGTATCTTCCTGAGTCAGCACGGATTCAATCGCTTGCGTCAGGGCATCAAGGTTTTGCATCCGTTGTGAATTGCTCTCGAATCTTGCGTCGGACTTCCACTCTGGGTGGCCGAGGGTGTCCGCGATGCGTTCCCAGTTGGGCTGATTCGCCCCCCCGATATTCAAGTAGCCGTCGCGAGTTCGAAAGGCCTGATACGGCGCGGTGAGGGGGTGGGCTGAACCCAGGGGACCCGCCGAGAGTCCTGTGGCGAAAAACATCGCCGCCTGCCAGTAGGTCTGCTGCATGGCGGCCTCCATCAGGGAAGTCTCCACCAGCTGACCATGTCCGGTTTTCATCTTATGAATCAAGGCTGCGAGGATGCCCACGCAGGCGAGAATTCCCGCATTGATGTCGGCAACCGAATTGCCTGTTTTTGCCGGAGCACCACCCGGGTGGCCGGTGATGCTCATGAGGCCACTAAAGCCCTGGGCGATCAGATCAAAGCCGGGTTTGTCAGCCCACGGGCCCGTTCGGCCGTAGCCCGACACGGCGGAATAAATCAGACCAGGATTGATGGCCTTCAGGGTGTCATAGCCAAGCCCCAGCTTTTCCATGGTGCCAAGTCGATAGTTCTCGGTGAGAACATCGCACTGGGCCACCATCCGCTTGAGCACCTCACGACCCTTGGGGTTTTTCAAATCAAGG
Organism: uncultured Bordetella sp.; assembly: GCA_964460315.1. Classification (GTDB taxonomy): domain Bacteria; phylum Pseudomonadota; class Gammaproteobacteria; order Burkholderiales; family Burkholderiaceae_A; genus Lacustribacter. The sequence continues at coordinate 12,102 of CAYWPQ010000009.1, forward strand.
GCAAGGCCTCGTTTGTTTCGATTGAGCACAAGGAAAGGCGCCGAGACACCATTGACCCTTGGCTCTTTGTAACTTCTTGAGTCGTCACCGCCAGGAATCTTTTCAATCTTGATGACATCGGCACCCATATCGGCAAGCATCATTCCGCAGGTGGGTCCGGCCATGATCTGGGCCAGTTCAAGCACTTTGATGCCGGCGAGAGGCCCTCGAGGTGTGGGCGTTGAGCCCAAGGGGCCTGATGTGTTTGTCGAGTGGGGCATGATGGATTCAGATCTTGGGTGAAAGATTCAGTGAGCGGTGCAACCTTCGCTCACCAGAATTAGCGACCCACAAACTCCGGTGGTTTTTTATCCAAAAATGCTCGATAGCCAATTCGAAAATCCTCCGAATCAAAGCAATCAAAGCACTCGTCCTGTTCTTGGTCGGTGAGGGGCGTTGAATCAGCGAGTCGCCGCGCAAATTTCTTGTGCCAGCGAGCCACCAAGGGCGCGCCAGAGGCAACACGTCGGGCCGCAGCCATCGATTCCTCCGCCACCATGCCGTCGGGGACGATTCGCGAGACCAACCCGATGCGAAGCGCCTCCTCGGCATCAAAGATGCGACCTTCTAAAAGAATCTCCAGGGCCTTGCTGCTGCCCACAAGGTTCGCAATCGGTGCCATCTCGCTGTAGGCCATGACGAGCCCGAGATTTTTAATGGGGGCGCCGAATCGGCTGGACTCACCGCAGATACGGATGTCAGCAAGGGCAGCGATCTCCATCCCGCCACCGACGCAGATGCCATGGATCTGCGCGATCACGGGATGTCGACAGTCCTGGATGGCATGCACGGTGCGGTGCATGATCTCGCCATAGGCAATGGCCTGTGCCTTGTTGGCGCGTTCGTTGGTGAATTCGCTGATGTCATTACCCGGAGAAAACGATTTTTCTCCGGCCCCTCGAATGATGATGCAGCGTACGCTGTCGTCGGCGGAGAGGCGAATGAAAGCGTCACCCAGCCCCTTCCAAAGGGGCTTGGTCATGGCATTGAGTTTTTCGGGGCGGTTGATCGTGAGGGTGACAATGGCACCCTCACGCGATTCTAAAAGAATGTCAGACATCCGAGATTCCAATCATCGATAGAACAGCTCAACCAAGCCTAATCCGAAGAGGGGCACATAGGTCACGAGCATGAGAATGACAAACAAGACCCCGATGAAGTAGATGTTGACACGCGTGGTCTCCCAGACGCTGCACTTCGCGATGGCGCTGGAGACCATCAGAACACTCGCCACGGGTGGGGTCTGCTGACCGATGCCGAGGTTGATGGTGACAATCAGCCCGAAGTGAACGGGATCAATACCGGCAGCCAAGACCAATGGCATGACCACTGGCACCACAAGAATGATGGCCGCTGCAGAGTGCAGGAATATTCCTAGGAACAGGAATAAGACATTCAGCATGCCCAGCACAGCGTACTTGTTGGAGGTGAATTCCGAGACTTTCTGTGCAAGCTGCTGAGGTGCTGAGATCTCGGTGAGATAGTTACCCAGAAGCCCGCTGGTGGCCACCAACAGCATGACCACCGCCGTCTGCATGCCGCCTTCCATGATGGCCGATTTAAGATGGGGCCAATCGAGATCACGGTAAATGAAGAGACCGATCACCAAGGCGGCAAGCACTGCAAGTGCTGCCCCTTCGGTGGCGGTGACCACGCCACCGAAAATTCCACCCAAAATAATGACGGGCAGCAAAAGCGCCCAGCCTGCCTCTTTGGTGGCCTGAACGACACGTCTTCCCGAGAACTTTTCCTCAACGGGAAGGTTGTAGCGACGGGCAAAGTAATAGGCCATCCCCATGAGGCCAAGTCCACCAACAATGCCAGGCACAATTCCGGCAACAAACAGCTGAACCACAGAGGCCTCGGCCATGACCGCGTAAAGAATCATGGGGATTGACGGCGGAATGATGATGGCCAGGGTTGCCGACGACGAGGTGACGGCGGCCGCCAGAGGCGCCGAGTAGCCCTTACGCTTCATTTCTGGAATGAGCACCGAACCCAGGGCGGCCACATCGGCGACGGCTGAACCGGAGATCTCTGCAAAAAAGAGTGAGGTGCCAATGTTGACGTGGGCCAGACCCCCGCGAATCCATCCAAACAAGGCTGTCGCAAGCGCGACAAGGCGTTGCGAGATGCCTGAGGAATTCATGATGGCGCCCGCAAGAATAAAAAGCGGAATGGCCAGTAAAGGGAAGTTGGTGGCGCTTTGGTAGGCCACTACGGGAAGGTTAGGCAGAATGGCCGTGCCGTAGGACATCACCATGGCTGTGGTGGCCACCACGCCAAGCGACACCGCGATGGGAATGTTGAGCAGCACGAGCACCAAGACCGCGCCAAACAGAAGCAGCATCGTTTCCATAATTAGTTTTTGCCTGTGCGGTCAGATTTCAAAAGGTCGGCGAGTGTCATGAACTCTGCAATCAGAATGAGCACAGCCGAAATTGGAATGACGGACTGAACCCAGCTCATTGGAATGCTTGGGACGCTGGTCATGAAGTCGGTGGCCAGAATGGGCATGATCTCGGCACCCATCCAGCCCATCATTCCAAAAAAGCCAATCACCACGAGCTGGGCAATGATGGAAAAGACCCGCTTCGTGGTGGGGGGGAGCATGTCGATGATTTCAGGGCAGCCGATGTGACCACGTTTGAATGAGGCCAGAGCCGAGCCATAGAAGGTTAGCCAGGCCAGCAACATGGAGGCCACTTCGTCGTACCAGACCAGTGGACTGCCTAGCGTGCGGAACACGACACCGGCGGTCACTTCGATGAACAGCACCACCATCAAGATTCCGACCAACCATTCCAAAAATTTACCGTAGGCGGCTCGAAAGCCGCCCCGGTCCGCAGGTGCGTAAGCAGTCTGGGACATCGGGGCTACTCCTTTTAAAAAACGAATTAACGAAGCTTGTTGGCTTTGTCGATGAGCGGCTGCGCACCGGCCACTTCTTTGCCGAAGTCAGCATAGATCTCTTTGCTGGCGTCCACGAAGGCTTTCTTGTTTACCTCATTGGCCTTGGTGCCAGCAGCCTTGATTTTTTCAAGAAGATCTTTGTCCTCTTGGGCAGCAAGCTTGTAGACGAAGCCTTGGGTTTCTTTGGCGGTGTCTTCAAGAACCTTACGGACATCGGCGGGCAGGGTGGCCCATTTTCTTGAGCCTGCGGTGAGGTAGGCGGGCGTGTAGACGTGGCCTGAAAGACTAATGAACTTTTGAACTTCGTGCAGCTTGGCGGAATAGATCTGCGTGAAAGGATTTTCCTGGCCATCCATGACGCCCGTTTGCAGCGCGGTGAAGAGCTCTTTAAAGCTCATGGGGCTTGGGTTGGCGCCATATTCCTGGAACATCCGAACTCGCCATTTGCCCTCTGGAACACGCAGCTTGATGCCTTTCAAGTCGGCCGGAACAACGACTGGCTTTTTATTGTTGGTGATGTGGCGATAGCCGTTTTCCCAGACGGCGAGGACTTTCAGCCCCTTCTTTTCAACTTCAGGCGCCAGCGAAGGCCAGAAGATTTCCCTCTCAATCCGCTGCATGTGGGCACGGTCGGCAACCAGGTAAGGAAGCTCGAAAATACCGAAAAGATCCGATTCCGAGGTCATCACACTGGATGGCAGAGCTAGGTCAACGGTGCCGAGCTTCAGTTTTTGCACCAGTTCTTTGTCGCCACCAAGCTGGCTGGATCCAAACACGGTGACCTTGGCTTTGCCGCCAAGCTTGGCGTTGGCTCGCTTGGCGAACTCTTCAGCGGACTGCGCAAAGAGTGAGCCTGGATTGCCCACGTGGCCAAGCTTAATTTCGAGCTCCTGGGCTGAGACCGCACTGGTTCCTAGTGCGGTTGCTGCGCCGACACTCAAGGCCACAAGTGAGGACAGCAGGGTACGACGCGTGGATGAGATTGCCTTAATCATGGTGAGTCTCCTGTTTTGTGTTGTTATGAAAAACCGGAATCGAATCAAGCCTTGGCCAGGTAATCAATGGCCGCCTGAGTGCCTCCTTTTTGATGGGGAATGCCAGATGCTGCAAGCCCCATCTCAACGCCGCCCAGGGTTCCGAGCAGTGTGAGATCGTTGAAGTCGCCGAGGTGCCCAATTCGGAACACCCAGCCCTGGAGCTTGTTGAGACCCATGCCCAGCGACATATTGAATTTTTCTAGAATCAGTTTTCGGAAGTCATCGGCATTGTGATAGCTGCCATCGGCTTTTTTGGGCATCACGACAGCGGTGAGCACGGGGCTGTATTCGCTGGGGTTTTCACAGAGGATCTCAAGGCCCCAGGCTCGCACCGCACGTCGGGCCGCTTCCGCGTGGCGGTGATGGCGTGCATAGACATTCGAGAGGCCCTCTTCGTAGAGCATGTCCAGCGCCTCGGCCAGGCCGTAGAGAAGATTCGTGGCCGGTGTGCTGGGCCAGAACCCGTTTTTGTTGGCAACGAGAATTTCTTCCCAGCCCCAGTAGGCCTTCGGCAGGTTGGAGGTCTTGCTCGCCTCAATCGCTTTATCGCTGATGGCATTGAATGACAGTCCCGGCGGCAGCATCAGGCCCTTTTGTGAACCGGCTACGGTCACATCCACTCCCCATTCATCATGCTTAAACTCGACGCTGCCCATGGACGAAATGGTGTCGACCATCAGGAGCGCGGGGTGCTTGGCGTTGTTGATGGCTTGACGGACCGCGGCGATATCCGAGGTGACTCCGGTGGAAGTTTCGTTATGCACCACGCAGACGGCCTTGATGCTGTGTTGTGTGTCGGCTTGGAGTCGGGTTTCGACGTCGGCAGCATTCACGCCCTGACGCCAGGTGCCGGAAATGAATTCAGGCTTCAGCCCCAGTTTCTCTGCAAGCTTTTTCCAGAGCGTCGCGAAATGGCCGGTCTCGACCATCAGGACATGATCCCCAGAGGACAGGGTGTTCACCAGGGCGGCTTCCCAGGCGCCCGTACCGGAGGCTGGGTAGATGATGACGGGGTTGGTGGTGCCAAAAACTGGTTTAATGGCCTCGAGCACGCGAAGGCCGATCTGCTGGAATTCGGGGCCCCGGTGATCGATGGTGGGGAAGTCCATGGCGCGCAGCACACGATCAGGAACCGTGGTTGGGCCGGGAATCTGCAGAAAATGTCGGCCTTGACCGATCCGGTTGAGCGCCGAGCGAGGGTTGATCGGCGAGACATGAGCGTAGGTGGAATCGCGATGCATAGATGAAACTCCGAATGGTTTTTTGATTTGTTTTTACATTACGCTCTTTCGAATACCTTCCGCCAACCGATAAAACCCTAAGTGACAGTCCAAGACTTTCCCCTCACCACCCTCAGACGTCCTCAGGCTCGACCCGGGTTATTCCAGACATGTCCAATCTAAGTGCCGGGCGCCGAGCCTTCTTGGCAGGCGAACCCAACCTCTCGTCGTTGCATCAGAGGCTCATCCATCGCCTTCGCCGAGAGGTTCAGGGCGAGGTCTTATTTGATCTTGGCGCCAAGGCGCGTTACGCCACGGACGCCTCCATCTACCAAATCATGCCCTTGGGCGTGGTCGTTCCCAAGACCGATCTGGACGCGAGGATTGCGCTCGACGTCGCGCGGGACTTAAAAGTTCCCGTCTTGCCGCGTGGCGCCGGAACATCGCAGTGTGGCCAGACGGTGGGTGCGGCATTGGTGATCGACAACAGCAAGCACCTGCGTAACGTTCTCGAGTTTGATCGCCAGGCCATGACCGTGACCGTGCAGCCCGGAATGGTGCTTGATCACCTGAATGCCTTTCTCAAGCCCCACGGCGTTTGGTTTCCAGTCGATGTTTCGACTTCAGCCCAGTGCACCATCGGTGGCATGACGGGCAATAATTCCTGCGGCTCACGCTCGCTTTATTACGGCAACATGGTGCACAACGTGGAAGGCGTCAATGCCGTACTCGCCGATGGAACTTGCGCTTACTTCGGACGGTTTGGCGACGGCGGTGACATGACCCTTGCGAACGCGCGGATGAATAGCCTGATACCGCAGCTCTTTGAGATCGCGGCGTCGGTAAAAACCGAAATTGAAACCGTCTGGCCGAAGGTGATGCGGCGGGTGGGTGGCTACAACCTGGATATCTTTTATCCGCAGAGTGAACGCCCCTACATGACAGGCACGCCCAAGGGCATGGTGAATTTCGGTCAGCTCTTGGTGGGCTCAGAGGGGACGCTCGCCTACTTCGAATCAATCAAGCTCAAACTCTCGCCTCTGCCAAAAGAGAAAGTCTTGGGCGTGGTGAACTTCCCAACCTTCCATGAATCGATGGCGCTGACCCAACACATCGTCCGGCTTAAGCCCACCGCGGTGGAGCTGGTGGACCGCACGATGATTGAGCTCTCTCGGGCCAATCCGCTGTTTGCCCCGGTGATTGAAACGGCGCTCACCCGAGTGAAAGGCCAGGAGACCGACGCGCTTCTGTTGGTGGAATTTGCGGGCGATGATCGCGAGACGCTTCTTCGCAAGCTTGCGGATCTTGAAACCCTCATGGCGGATCTTGGTCTTCCCGGTTCCGTGGTGTCGATGGACAACCCAAAGAGTCAATCCGCCTTATGGGAGGTGCGCAAGGCAGGTCTCAACATCATGATGTCGCTGAAAGGGGACGGCAAGCCCGTCTCCTTCATTGAAGACTGCGCGGTTCCATTGGAACACCTGGCCGATTACACCGCTCAACTGACCGAAGTCTTTGCCCGACACGGCACCCAGGGCACCTGGTACGCCCATGCCTCGGTGGGCACATTGCACGTACGGCCCATTCTGGATATGCGACGAGACGGCGCTGAAAAAATGCGCGCCATTGCCAACGAGGCGGGTGCCCTGGTGCGCCGCTACAAAGGCGCTTTTTCAGGTGAGCATGGTGACGGCCTGGTGCGAAGCGAATGGGTTGAGTGGCAGTTCGGCAAAAACATTACCCATGCCTTCGAGCGGGTGAAAGATGCGTTTGATCCGGACAATCGAATGAACCCGGGCAAGATCGTCCGCTGCACGAAGATGGACGACAGCCGTCTTTTTCGTTATCGCCCCGGCCACTCGGCCAAGCCCATGCCAACCGGTTTGGACTGGTCGGCCTGGAATGTTCAGAACGACCCCTCCACCCGCGGGGATCCCGGCACGTTCGGAATCGCCATCTCGCCGCCGGGCTCAGGCGGCGACCCATCGCTGGGTTTCGCGAAGGCCATCGAGATGTGCAACAACAATGGCCACTGCCGAAAGTTTGACGCGGGCACCATGTGCCCAAGCTATCGGGTCACCCGTGACGAGCAGCATTCGGTTCGTGGGCGTGCTAACACGCTGCGTCTTGCGGTGACTGGCCAGCTGGGTTCGGACGCATGGCATTCGAATGAAGTTCGAGAGGCGCTGGATCTATGCGTGGGCTGCAAGGGCTGCAAGCGCGAGTGCCCAACCGGGGTCGATATGGCGCGCATGAAAATTGAAGCGCAGTATCAGTACGGAAGACACCATGGCTTTTCCATCAAAGATCGAATCATCGCAGGGCTACCTTCGATGGCCCTTTGGGTGGCTCGAGTGCCTGGCCTGGCCACTCTCTTGAACCTGCGAAACCACTCGCCGCTGCTGCGTGCTCTCGGTGAGCGTTGGCTGGGTTTTGCAGCCAAGCGCAATCTGCCGAAGTGGCGGTCTGATTCCTTTGCTCGTGCCATGCGTGGCCGCGGAGGGCTTTCGGGTCTTGCCGATTGCGATGTCGTGCTGTGGGCCGACACTTTCAACAACGCCTATGAGCCCGAGCATCTCAAGTCGGCACTGGCCGTGATGCAGTCGCTGGGCTATCGGGTGGCGCTTTCCGGGGCGGCTGCACAGGAACCGTTGTGCTGCGGCCGGACTTCCCTTTCCGTAGGCATGATTAACGAAGCGAAAATCCACGCTCAGCGCACGCTCGCAGCGCTTGAGCCAGCGATCTCTCGAGGGGTTCCCGTGGTGGGGCTGGAGCCATCGTGTCTTTTAAGTATGAGAGATGAATGGCTCACTATGAACCTTGGTGAATCGGCTCAAAAACTTTCGGGCCTAGCACTGTTGTTCGAGGAATGGTGGATGCGTGAGTTCAAAGCCAACCCCGATCGAATGACTCGGCAAAAGCCAAGTGCGTCTCTGCCGCCTGTGCTGATTCATGGCCACTGTCATCAGAAAGCCATGGGGGCGATATCCCCCACGTTGGAGGCCCTTCGAACGATTGGCTATGCGCCAGAGCTGATTGAATCAAGCTGCTGCGGCATGGCGGGAAGTTTTGGCTACGAGGCAAGCCATCAAGACGTGTCGATGGCCATGGCTGAGGCCAAGCTTCTTCCAGAGGTGAGAAAAGCCCCCCTCGAAGCCCTGCTGGTGGCGGACGGTTTCTCGTGCCGACATCAGATCGCGGATGGAGCAAGTCGTCAGGCGGTTCATGTGTCCCAGGCGATTGCTCGGGCACTAGGCGTGGGATAATTTTCTCGTTCGACTGTCAAAGCATGAATCAGTCGTCGTTTCTCTCGCTTTTCATTTCTCATTGTTGTCATCTTTGATTAGGCGCGCACATGGATCCGCAATTTCGTAAGCAGGCTTTGGATTATCACGAGAAGGGAACACCGGGAAAAATTTCCGTCACCCCCACCAAGCAGCTGGTGAACCAGCGCGATCTGGCTTTGGCCTATTCCCCTGGGGTCGCGGCCGCCTGTGAAGAGATTGTCAATGATCCGGTGAATGCCTTTCGTTACACCGCGCGCGGCAACCTTGTGGGCGTGATCACCAATGGCACGGCCGTTCTTGGACTGGGCAATATTGGTCCCCTTGCTTCCAAGCCCGTGATGGAAGGCAAGGCGGTGCTCTTTAAGAAGTTCGCAGGCATCGATGTCTTTGATATCGAAATCAACGAACTCGATGTTGATCGCCTTGTGGAGGTGATTGCGGCCCTTGAGCCGACCTTTGGCGGAATCAACCTTGAAGACATCAAGGCCCCCGATTGTTTCTATGTCGAGCGCAAGCTTCGCGAACGCATGAAGATCCCTGTCTTTCATGATGACCAACACGGGACGGCGATTGTGGTGGGCGCCGCATTTGTCAACGGCCTGAAAGTCGTGGGGAAAGACATCAAAAAGGTGAAGCTTGTGGTCTCTGGGGCGGGCGCCGCCGCACTGGCCTGTCTTGACCTCTTGCTGGATCTGGGCATGCCCAAGGAAAACATCTGGGTGACGGATCTTGCCGGCGTGGTTTATGAGGGGCGCAAGGAATTGATGGATCCTGAGAAAGAGCGCTTTGCTCAAAAGACCGAGGCCCGCACCCTGATGGATGTCATTACTGACGCCGACATTTTCCTTGGCCTTTCGGCAGGCGGTGTCTTGAAAAAAGATATGGTGGCCAAAATGGCACCCAAGCCCTTGATCTTCGCCTTGGCCAACCCCAGCCCAGAGATTCTTCCTGACGATGTCAAGGCAGTTCGCAGTGACGCCATCGTGGCCACCGGCCGCACGGATTATCCAAACCAGGTGAACAACGTGCTCTGCTTCCCGTTTATTTTCCGAGGTGCGCTGGACTCGGGTGCCACCACGATCACTCGGGAAATGGAGCTTGCAGCGGTTCATGCCGTGGCCGAACTGGCCCGCGCGGAGCAAAGCGAGGTGGTCTCTGCAGCCTATGGCTCGGGCCACCTGTCCTTCGGCCCCGAATACATCATTCCCAAACCATTTGATCCCCGGCTGATTATCAAGATCGCGCCTGCGGTGGCGAAGGCGGCCATTGACAGCGGTGTAGCCACGCGCCCCATTCAGGATTTCGACGCTTACATCGATCGCCTGCAGGAATTTGTCTATCACTCCGGCAACTTCATGAAGCCGATTTTCTCTGCCGCCAAACGCGCTGAGAAACGACGCATCGTCTATGCCGAGGGCGAGGAAGAGCGTGTGCTTCGGGCCGTTCAGGGCGTGGTTGACGAAAAGCTCGCCACGCCCATTCTGATTGGCCGGCCTGCGGTGATGGAGCAGCGCATCGAGCGTTATGGCCTGCGGATTAAGGCGGGGGTTGATTTCGAGGTGGTGAATCCGGAATCTGATCCGCGTTATCGAGACTACTGGGAGACCTACCACCGCATGACCGACCGCAAAGGTGTCACCCAGCAGTACGCCATGCTTGAAATGCGACGCCGTCACACGCTGATTGGTTCAATGATGATTCATAAAGGCGAGGCTGACGGGCTGATCTGTGGCACTTTCGGAAGCCATAGCCTGCACCTGCATTACGTGGATCAGGTGCTTGGCCACCAGCCGGGTGTCAACGTTTATGGCGCGATGAACCTTTTGATGATGCCGAATCGTTCGGTTGCTCTGGTCGACACCCACGTTAACCCCGACCCAACTGCCGAGCAGCTTGCCGAGATCACCCTGATGGCGGCCGAAGAGATGCGACGCATCGGGATTGAGCCCCGCGTGGCCTTGCTTTCTCATTCGAATTTCGGTGGCAGCAACACGGCCTCTGCAGAGAAAATGCGCCGAACACTGGCGCTGGTGCGTGCGAAGCGCCCCGACCTGAATATCGACGGTGAGATGCATGGCGATGTCGCGCTCGACCCCGAGCTGCGCGCGTCGATCATGCCGCATTCCACCCTTCAGGGTGAGGCGAACCTTTTGGTGCTGCCCACCATTGATGCCGCCAATATCGCTTACAACCTCTTGAAGGTTGCGGCCGGTAATGGCGTGGCCATTGGCCCGATTCTTCTGGGCTGCAATTCACCGGTCTCGATTCTTACCTCGTCGGCCACGGTTCGACGAATCATTAACATGACGGCGCTGACGGTACTTGCCGCCAATCAGCGCGAGGCACGTTAATCACGCTGGTGGGTGTGAGGGTAGGGATCGGAATTTAGAACTCTTGGCTGCGTGTGGCGATGGCAGCCAACACGGCGAGGGCTGCGGTCTCGGTTCGAAGTATTCGGGGCCCAGCCTGAAGGCCGGTGAACCCCGCGCGCTTGGCCAGAGTTTCCTCGTCATCTGTCCAGCCGGCCTCTGGCCCGATCAACAGGGTCACGGAAGATGTCAGCGGAACCTTCGAGAGTTGCTCTCTCCCGAAAGGATCAAGCAGCCAGCCACTCATCCTTTCCGGGCCCATTTCGCTGCGGGCTCTGGCCCATTCATCCAAGACGCTTTGAAGGCTCTGGATGGATGTCACCTGTGGCACTCGAGTGCGTCCCGACTGGGCGCTGGCCGATTCTGCGATGGCCTGCCAGTGGGCGATGCGCTTCTCCGCCCGTGTGCCCTCGAGTTTCAGCACGCTCCGCGCCGCCACCAGAGGAACAATCCGGCTGGCGCCGAGTTCGGTGGATTTCTGAACCACCCAGTCCATCTTGTCGCCAGTGCATAGGGCTTGGACCACGGTGATGTCGACCGGCGACTCCCGGTCCACGGAGGCAATCGATTCAATATCGACGCAGACCGCCGATCGGTCACCGAGGCGAATCACGCCAACACCTTCTTGTCCTTTCCCATCAAACAGCACGACGCGCTCCCCGGGCTTGGCGCGAAGCACCACGGCGAGGTGGTGGCTGCTCTCGGGGTCGAGCTGGTTGTTCCCGAGGGATAGGCTTGGAAAGTGGATTCTGGGCTGCATGAGAGGTGGGTTTGCGGGGTAAAATCTACAGTTTTTGAGGCTCGGCGTCGACGCTGAAGTCAGCCTTGGTGCGGGATGAGTCCGCAGGTAAGTTCGGCTTACGAATGAATTCAAGAATAGTGACTTTAACTTAACGATCAGGACTTCTAGAGTCTTAGGGTATCTCCCTAAAACCCTTTTTGGATGACATTTCTTATGCAATTTCCAGCAGCCGACCTTCACCCCCAAGCGACTCAAATGGCCAATGCGATCCGGGCGCTTTCCATGGACGCCGTGCAAAAGGCGAACTCAGGCCACCCTGGCATGCCCATGGGCATGGCCGATATGGCCGTCGCTCTCTGGGCAGGTCATCTGAAGCACAACCCCAAGAATCCGCAATGGGCCGACCGTGATCGGTTTGTCGTCTCCAACGGGCATGGCTCGATGCTGCTCTACAGTCTTTTGCATCTCGCAGGCTACGACCTGCCGATCGACGAGCTCAAAAACTTTCGTCAGCTTCACTCCAAAACGCCCGGGCACCCTGAATACGGCATGACCCCGGGTGTGGAGACCACCACAGGCCCGCTGGGTCAGGGCATCACCAATGCGGTGGGTCTGGCACTGGCCGAGAAACTCCTGGCTGCCGAATTCAACCGTCCGAATCTTGAAATCGTCGATCACAACACCTACGTCTTTCTTGGCGATGGGTGTCTGATGGAAGGCATCTCTCATGAAGCCTGTTCACTTGCGGGTGTCTGGGGGCTCTCCAAGCTTATTGCGTTGTATGACGACAATGGCATCTCCATTGATGGCCAGGTGGACGCTTGGTTTCGCGATGACAGCCGTCAACGTTTCGAGTCCTATGGCTGGAATGTGATTGGCCCGATCGATGGGCACGACATCCGTGCAGTGAGCAGTGCCATCAGCCAGGCTCGCGAGTGGGCTGTGAAGGGGAATCAAGGCCGGCTTGCCCCCACCATGATCATCTGTAAAACCCAGATTGGAAAAGGCTCGCCAAACCGAGCAGGCACGGCCAAGGCCCATGGTGAGGCCCTTGGGAACGAAGAGATTGCGCTGACTCGAGAATCCATTGATTGGCCTCACCCACCGTTCGAAATTCCCCAGAGCATCCGCTCGGCATGGGACGCAACAGCCCAAGGCCAGAAACGGGAGTCGTCATGGAACGAGCTCATGCGTGCATACGCTGCGCGCTATCCCGCCCAAGCAGCAGAATTCAATCGACGCATGCAGGGCCAGCTGCCCACCGATTTCGCTGCGCAATCGAAGGCGCTTGTTGAGCGTCTTGTGTCGGAAAATCTGACCGTGGCGAGTCGCAAGGCGTCGCAGATCGTGCTTGATGACATTGGCCCACGCACGCCCGGTCTTCTGGGCGGATCGGCTGATCTTACGGGCTCGAATCTGACGAACTGGAAAGGGGTGGCCTCCCTGCGGGTGGACGCGAAGGGGGCCATCTCGGCGGGCGCCCACATCAACTATGGTGTCCGTGAATTCGGTATGGCGGCCATTATGAATGGCATTGCGCTTCACGGCGGTTTCATTCCTTTTGGTGGAACGTTTCTAACTTTTTCGGATTACAGCCGTAACGCCATTCGCATGGCGGCTTTGATGAAGATTCGAGTTATCCATGTCTTCACCCACGATTCCATCGGCCTGGGTGAAGATGGCCCAACCCATCAGCCGGTCGAGCATCCCGCCTCGCTGCGTCTTATTCCGAATCTTCACGTCTGGCGCCCTGCCGACGCCGCAGAAACCGCGGTGGCCTGGCAGGCGGCCCTTGAGCGGGCAGACGGCCCGACGGCGCTTTTGCTGTCACGGCAAAATCTGCCACCCCAGATCTGCAAAGCCTCCATGGCGTCTGACGCCGCGAAGGGCGCTTATGTTCTCTTCACCGACCGAAACCCGGAAATTGTTCTGATGGCCAGTGGGTCGGAAGTTGCGCTGGCGATGCAAGCCGCCAAGGTCTTACAGAACGCTGGGCGTCGGGTGCGAGTCGTGTCCATGCCGTCATCCACCGTATTTGATCAACAGTCCGTCGCCTACAAGACCTCGGTGCTTCCTCATGATGTGCCGCGCGTGGCCGTGGAGGCCGGCGTGACGGACCTCTGGTGGAAGTATCAGCCGCAGGCGGTACTGGGTCTGGATCGGTTCGGTGAGTCGGCACCCGCGGGTGACCTATTCAAGTACTTCGGCATCACTGTCGACGAACTGGTCGCGACCGCAAACGCCGTTCTGAATTAGGTCGTTGGGTTCACGTTATCGAAGTTGGTTTTCACCATCAATATCACTCACCAGTCAGGGAGAACGCAGCAATGACGATTAAAGTCGCAATTAACGGTTATGGACGTATCGGACGAAACATTCTTCGTGCCCATTACGAAGGCGGCAAGAAACATGACATCCAGATCGTCGCCATCAACGACCTGGGTGATCCGAATACCAACGCCCACCTGACTCGTTATGACACGGCTCATGGCAAGTTCCCTGGCACCGTGACGGTGGATGGAGACAGCATGGTGGTCAATGGCGATCGAATTCGAGTCTTGGCAAACCGTAACCCCGCCGAACTTCCCTGGGGCGAACTGGGCGTGGATGTTGTGCTTGAGTGCACCGGTTTCTTTACCAGCAAAGAAAAGGCCTCGGCTCACCTGAAGGGTGGTGCGAAAAAGGTCATCATCTCGGCACCGGGAGGCAAAGATGTGGACGCCACCGTGGTCTTTGGTGTGAACCAGGGTGTCTTGAAGGCTTCCCATACCGTGATCTCCAATGCGTCGTGCACAACCAATTGCCTGGCCCCGGTGGCGAAAGTGCTTCACGAAAACCTGGGTATCGAGAGCGGTCTGATGACCACCATTCATGCCTACACCAATGACCAAGTCTTAACCGATGTTTATCACGAAGACCTGCGGCGTGCGCGCTCAGCCACCATGTCCATGATCCCCACCAAGACGGGTGCAGCGGCTGCAGTCGGGCTGGTTTTGCCTGATCTCAATGGAAAGCTTGATGGCTTTGCCATGCGTGTACCCACCATCAACGTGTCGGTGGTGGACCTCAGCTTTGCCTCGAAAAAAGCCACCTCGGTCGACGAGGTGAACGCCCTGATCAAAGCGGCAAGTGAAGGAGCGCTTGCGGGCGTGTTGGGCTACAACACCGACCCCCTGGTGTCGATCGACTTTAATCATGATCCGCGATCAAGCATTTTCGATGCCACGCAGACGCGTGTCTCGCCAGACGGGAAGCTGGTCAAGATTCTTTCTTGGTACGACAACGAGTGGGGATTCTCAAACCGAATGCTCGACACGACCATTGCACTCATGACCGCGAAGTGACCACATCTCAGCACCCCCGGGCCACCAAGATCGTTGCAACGCTGGGCCCAGCGACATCCACTCCCGAGATGATTGAGCGGTTAATCGTCGCGGGCGTGAATGTGGTTCGGCTTAATTTTTCTCATGGCTCGGCTGATGATCACAAGGCCCGAGCCCAAATGGTGCGGGAGAGTTCGGTCAAGCTCGGTGTGGATGTCGGGGTGTTGGTCGATCTTCAGGGGCCCAAGATTCGGGTTGGGAAATTCCAAGACGGTAAAGTTACTTTAGCCACCGGCGCTCAGTTCACATTCGATATTGATTGCACGTTGGGTGATGGCCACCGGGTGGGCTTGGACTATCCCGAACTGGTGCACGACGTTGTCTCGGGCGATACCTTGCTGCTCAATGATGGCCAGATCTCGATGCGTGTCGATGATGTTGGGGCCACCACCATTCGTTGCACTGTTTTAGAAGGCGGAGTGCTCTCGGATCGAAAGGGTATTAACCGTCAAGGCGGCGGGCTTTCCGCGCCAGCGTTGACCGACAAAGACATGGCGGACATCCGGGTGGCCGCGGAGATTCAGGCGGACTTTCTTGCGGTGTCTTTCCCCAAAGATGCTGCGGACATGCATCAGGCCAGAAAGCTTATTCGCGAGGCGGGTGGCCATGCGGCCACGGTGGCCAAGATCGAACGGGTTGAGGCCATCGCCAACCTTCAAGACATCATTGACGCTTCCGACGCCATCATGGTGGCCCGAGGTGACCTCGCCGTGGAGGTGGGTGACGCTGCGGTGCCCGCGCTGCAGAAACGAATGATTCGCATGGCCCGCGAATCCAACAAAATCACCATCACTGCAACGCAGATGATGGAATCGATGATCAGTTCACCGGTGCCCACGCGTGCTGAGGTCTCGGATGTGGCCAATGCCGTACTCGATGGCTCGGACGCGGTGATGCTCTCGGCGGAAACCGCGGCCGGTCAGTTTCCGGTGCAGACGGTCTTGTCGATGGCAAGGGTCTGTCTGGAGGCAGAAAAGTCGACTCAGATCACGCTGGACACGGATTTCCTTCACCGCACATTTGATCGTGTTGATCAATCCATCGCTATGGCGTCGCTGTTTACTGCACGCCATCTGCAGGTGAAGGCGATCGTGGCCCTCACGGAATCGGGCTCGACCGCGCTTTGGCTCTCGCGTCTTAATTCCGGGGTGCCGGTCTATGCGCTTACACCTGTGCAGGCCAGCCGCCGCAAGATGTCGCTCTATCGCGATGTCACCCCTGTCTTTTTTGATTACAAGTCCCGCGAGCGAGAAGAGGTTTTGGCTCAAGCGGAGGCACGACTGGTTGATCAAGGCATTGTGCAGTCTGGTGACCTCATCATCATCACGATTGGCGAACCGATTGGTCAATCAGGTGGCACCAACACCATGAAAATTGTCTCGGTGGGTGCGCAGAAACATGCTTAACATCTAAAAAAGGGAGACCCATATGCCTCTGGTATCAATGAGACAGCTACTCGATCACGCCGCGGAAAACGGCTACGGCATTCCGGCATTTAATGTGAATAACCTTGAGCAGGTTCAGGCCATCATGGAGGCCGCGGCCGCGGTGGATGCTCCGGTCATCATGCAGGCTTCCGCCGGGGCACGGAAATACGCGGGGGAAACGTTCCTGAAGCATTTGATTCAAGCTGCAGTGGAGTCCTATCCTCAGGTGCCGATTGTGATGCATCAAGATCACGGCCAAAGCCCCGATGTCTGCAAGGGTGCGATCGGGCTGGGTTTTAGCAGCGTGATGATGGACGGCTCCCTCGAAGCCGATGGAAAGACAATCGCCAGCTATGACTACAACGTCGAGGTCACCAAGACGGTGGTCGCGATGGCCCATGCCACCGGGGTGTCGGTGGAGGGCGAGCTTGGCTGTCTGGGTTCTTTGGAAACCATGAAGGGTGACAAAGAAGATGGTCACGGTACCGATTCCGTCATGACTCACGATCAACTCTTGACGGATCCCGAGCAGGCCGCTGATTTTGTGAAGCGCACTCAGCTGGATGCCTTGGCCATTGCCATTGGAACCAGCCATGGCGCCTACAAGTTCACACGCAAGCCCACGGGCGACATTCTTGCCATTGAGCGAATCAAGGAAATTAACAAGCGAATTCCCAACACCCATCTGGTGATGCATGGGTCCTCGTCGGTGCCCCAAGAACTTCTGGCTGAAATTCGTCAGTTCGGCGGCGACATGAAAGAAACCTATGGTGTGCCTGTCGAAGAGATTCAAGAGGCGATCAAGTACGGTGTTCGCAAGGTGAATATCGACACCGACATTCGACTGGCCATGACCGGGGCCATTCGTCGATATATGTTCGAGAATCCGTCGAAGTTTGATCCTCGTGACTATCTGAAGCCCGCTCGTGAGGCCGCCAAGAAGATCTGTATGGCTCGTTACCAGCAGTTCGGTGCCGCAGGACAAGCCAGCAAGATCAAGCCGGTGTCTCTTGCGGAAATCGCCAAGCGGTATCAGTCTGGAACCCTCTCCCAAGTGGTCAATTAATGTCGGCACTCCTTCAATCCTCGATTCGGTCCCTGCCGCTGGTTTCTCGCGGCAAGGTTCGAGACATCTACGCCGTGGGTGACGACAAGCTTTTGATGGTCACCACCGACCGCCTCTCCGCCTTCGATGTCATCATGACCCGGCCCATTCCAGAAAAAGGCGTGGTGCTCAACCGCATGACCGATTTCTGGTTTTCACGTCTGGCGCATATCGTTCCCAACCATCTGACCGGTGTCGCGCCTGAATCGGTCGTTGAGGAATCAGAGATCGACCAGGTGCGAGGCCGTGCCGTGGTGGCCAAGCGTCTGAAGCCCGTGCCCGTC
Source organism: uncultured Bordetella sp. (assembly GCA_964460315.1). GTDB lineage: Bacteria > Pseudomonadota > Gammaproteobacteria > Burkholderiales > Burkholderiaceae_A > Lacustribacter. Next base: position 29,908 of record CAYWPQ010000009.1, read on the forward strand.
GAAGCGGTCGTGCGGGGCTATCTGATTGGATCTGGATGGAAGGATTATCAAGACACCCAGAGTGTCTGTGGCATTGCACTTCCAGCGGGTCTGAAGCAAGCCGCCAAGCTGCCAGCGCCCATTTTCACGCCAGCGCACAAGGCCGAGATGGGTCTGCACGACGAAAACATTTCGTTCGAAACGATGTGCGAACAGATTGGCGCGCCCTTGGCGGAAAAGATTCGTGAGATCAGCCTTCGGCTGTATCAGGAGGCCAGTGAGTTCGCGCTTGAACAGGGCATCATCATTGCGGACACGAAGTTTGAGTTTGGCTTGGATGATTCAGGTGTCTTGCATCTGATGGACGAGGTGCTCACTGCCGATTCATCGCGTTTTTGGCCGGCCGATGAATACCAAGAAGGCATCAGCCCCCCAAGCTTTGATAAACAGTTTGTTCGTGATTATCTTGAAACTCTGGATTGGGATAAGGCCCCGCCCGCACCCCCGCTGCCTGATCACGTTGTGGAACGCACGGCTGCGAAGTATCGCGAGGCGCTTTTTCGAATCGCAGGCGTCAGACTTCCGGTGGTCGGTGTGGTGATGGGTTCGCAGTCGGACTGGGAAGTGATGCAGCACGCCGTGGCTATCCTTGATCAGTTCGGCATTCCCCATGAGGCCCGAGTGGTGTCTGCCCATCGAATGCCAGACACTCTTTATGCCTATGCCGAAGCCGCACAGGCGCGTGGTCTGAGGGGCATCATCGCCGGTGCCGGTGGTGCCGCGCATCTGCCCGGCATGCTTGCCGCAAAGACGACCGTGCCCGTATTTGGAGTGCCGGTGCCCTCAAAGTATCTTCGTGGCGAGGATTCGCTCTACTCCATTGTGCAGATGCCCAAAGGCATTCCGGTCGCAACCTTTGCCATTGGCGAGGCCGGTGCAGCGAATGCCGCCTTGCACCTCATTGCCACGATGGCCTGCGAGGACGAATCCCTGCGTGACCGCTTGGCCGATTTCCGTGCCAACCAGACCCAGGCAGCGCATTCCATGAATGCCATGCTGGGGCAGTCGGCGGTTTAAACCATGATTGGCTTACTCGGGGGCGGCCAGCTTGGCCGAATGATGATTCAGGCTGCACACCGATTGAATCTGAAAGTGGCCGTGCTTGACCCCGATGCCAAAGGCCCGGCGGCGCAGATTGCGGACCGTGTCATTGCGAAGGACTACCACGACATTGCTGGGCTTACTGAACTTGCCTCTGCAGCAACGGTCTTCACCACCGAGTTTGAAAATGTTCCTGCGGAGTCGCTCCGGTTTCTTGCGAAGTCGGCACCCACCATGCCCACGGCCGAGAGTGTGGCCATTGCCCAGAATCGAATCGACGAAAAGCGGTTTATCGCTGCGGCTGGGGTGGATGTCGCACCCCATGCCGTGATCACCCGGCTTGATGACTGCGACGATATTTCGCCAACGCTTTTCCCGGGCATTTTGAAGTCGGCCACGCTTGGTTATGACGGCAAGGGGCAAGCCAAAGTGCATGACGCGATCGAGCTGCGTCGGGCGTTTCAGTCGATGGGCTCGGTGGCCTGTGTGTTGGAAAAAATGTTGCCGCTGGAGCGCGAAATCTCCGTGATCTGCGCACGCGATGCCACAGGGAAGATCGAGATCTTTCCCGTGGGCGAGAACACCCACCGAAACGGCATTCTTGCCGTAACCCAGCTGCCGGCAAGAGTCTCTCCCGCGCTTGAGCAACGGGCGCGCGAGTCCGCTGGAAAAATTATTGCTGCCCTGGATTATGTGGGCGTGCTCTGCGTGGAGTTTTTTGTTCTTTCGGGCGATCGTCTCATCGCCAACGAGATGGCTCCCCGGCCTCACAACAGCGGACACCACACCATTGAGGCCTGCAAGACGAGTCAGTTCGAGCAGCAGGTTCGCATCTGTGCGGGCCTTCCCTTGGGTTCAACCGAGCTTCTTTCACCAGCAGTCATGTTGAACGTCTTGGGTGATGCATGGTGGGCAAGATCGGACACCCCCGAGGAGCCCGACTGGCAGGCGGTTCAGGCGCAGCCCGGTGTGTTCTTGCATCTCTACGGTAAGTCGGAGCCGCGTGTCGGCCGAAAGATGGCCCATGTCACCTGCCTGGGGAGCACGATTCAAGAGGCACGTCGCCGTGCCGAAGTGGTGGCGGATATCCTTGGGCTGGATGTCGGTGCTGCGCTCGTCTGAACCGGCAACGCCCGCCTCCATTCAAGCGTCTGCGCGACGGCTCCAAGAAGGAGGCCTTGTGGCCTTCCCGACGGAGACCGTTTACGGCCTGGGTGCCGACGGCCTTAATGCTGACGCGGTCGCAAAAATTTTTCTGGCCAAAGGAAGGCCTTCCAATCATCCGGTGATCTTGCATGTCAGCGACACCAAAGCAGCACAGGCGCTGGTTCGCGACTGGCCCCAAGAGGCAAGGATGCTCGCCGAGGCATTCTGGCCCGGGCCCATGACGCTGATTCTTCAGCGGGCGTCTCATGTGCCCCTGGCGGTCACGGGTGGGCAAGAGACGGTTGGCGTTCGTGTTCCTTCCCACCCTGTTGCACTTGAACTTCTGCGGGCTTTTCAAAAGCTGGGTAGTGGTGTGATTGCTGCGCCTTCGGCGAATCGATTCGGTGCAGTCAGTCCAACTCGGGCCGAGGATGTGGTGAAGGGGCTTCGTGATTATCTTGATCCTGCCGATCGAATTCTGGATGGCGGCGATGCTGCGGTGGGACTCGAATCCACCATCATTGATCTCTCATCGGATTCGCCAAGAGTTCTTCGTCCTGGCGGGTTGACACGCGAGGCGATTCAGAAGGTATTGGGGCGCGACTTACCCTGGGTGAATCCGTCGTACAGTGAGCGGCCCCCGCATGAAACCGTCCCTCGGGTGTCGGGTGCGCTGGAGTCGCATTACGCGCCGCGGGCCAGGGTGATTCTGGTGCGGCAAGGGTCGATTCAAGATGAGTTGACCACCCGATTAAAAACTCATCCTTTGGCCAGAATCATGGTGATGGCCATGACCCGAAACGATATTCCTGCCGGTGCCGTTGAGGTTTCCCAGATGCCCAATGACGCTGCGACGTATGGGCAAGTCATGTATCGACAGTTTCATCGTGCGGATGAACTGAGCGCCGACATTCTTTTGGTGGAACTTCCGGACACAGACCGGTCAACCAGCGCAACAGCCTGGGAAGCCGTGCTTGATCGTTTAAACCGGGCCGCTCATTAACGGGTGAACCACTGGCAGGCACGGCGACCCGTGCGCTAATAACTCGCTTTTGCGCAGACTTTGGGAAGCGCTTGAAGGAAGAGGCGCGCCTTGGCGGCTCGGTCCTCGTGCTGGCTTGTTGTGGGGCGGGTATGGGGCGCCGACCAGATGGAGTCAGGAAAGCAGGGGTCATCCTTCCATCGAGGAATGATGTGCCAGTGCTGGTGGGGGGTGTAATTCCCAAGGCTTGCGACATTCACCTTGTGGGGCGCGATGACTTCGCGCATGCATCGCTCAATTTCAACCAAGAGTTTCATGAGCATTCGCTGTTCGGTCTCGTAGAGGTCGCTCAGTTCTGCGGCATGCCGATTCAGAATGACCCTGACATAACCGGGATATCCAGCGTCATCAATGGCGACCACCCGAAAGAAGGCGTTTCGCCAGACCAGTCTTCCTCCATCCTCGTGACAAAGGCTGCACGAGGAGGTCTCTGAACCGCTGGTGGATTGAGTGTGTGAATCAGCCATGGGCATTATTTTCCAGAACAGTGGCCACCGGTTGAGGCTTCACCGCTACCCAAGGCAAGCGGAGCGGGCTCGGGTCGTGGGTAATGCGTCTTGGAATAATCCATGCCGATCAAGAGCAGGAAGACTGCCCAGAAAATAATGACGCCCCGAGTCATGCGATCCCCGCTTTCTGTCGGGCCTTCACGCCAACGATGGAACCGATGAAGGCAAAGACAAACCATACCCATCCGTGGATACTTGCCGAGGCAACGCCACCCAGATATGCACCGACATTGCATCCATAGGCCATGCGAGAGCTATAACCCATCAAGAGCCCCGCAATCACGCTGATGAGAAGCTTCGATGGCTCTGGCCAGCTGATGGATTTCTGAGTCGGCTGATTCCAACGGCTTGCCACCAGTGCGCCGTAGAGGAGACCGATGTTGGTGACCGAGGTCACATCCCAAAGTACGGGCTCAAGGATTCGGTCAGCGTGCGGCGCCACGCCCCAGAAGGTATCGTGGCTGAGGTCAGCACCAAGAAAGCTGACGAACTTCGCGCCCCATAAACCAAGCCCATAGACAATTCCCCAGGGCTGGCCGGCGACAATCAAATGGAATGCATAAAGCACGGCAATGAGGACCGCGCCCCATAACCAACGCTGAGGCACCGACGGAAGAGTAATCTTGTGGCTGTTGGCGTAGCGTTTTGCATAGCCCACACTCACCACGCCAACGAGCAGGCAAAGCAAAAGCGTGATGACCAGGGCTCCGGTGAGGCCGGTGGATTGCAAGAGGTCGATGCCTGTTGCTTCGTCTTGAAGGCCCAGGGTCACCAGCGGGCCACCCAATGATTCCCAGGCAAGCTGATGCGAGCCACCCACGAAGCTTCCCGCGATGAAAGCGGGTAGCACCACCCAGGACGTTGGCGAGGAGGCACCTGCCTTGTAAAGGGTGCCCGATCCGCAACCGTCCGCAAGCTGCATGGCAAAGCCGAACACCAGTGACCCAATGATCAGCCCCCAGGTGATGGGCGCGACGGCTCCAGAGATTTCGCTGCCGAATTGGTGAATCAGCCAGAGAGAAAAAATTGCGCACAAGGCAAGCAAAACGAGTTGCCCCACCATTCCCCATGGGTCTTTATGGGTGATCAGATTACGCCAGCCGGTGGTGAAGCCAAATCTTGAGGCTGATAAGGCTGCGCCAAACCCAAGGCCGAGGAGCAGCAGAAACCCCGCGCGAATTCCGGCAAGCCAGACCACCGCGAAGAGGCCAACAACGGCGGGTGCAATCAATAGAAATCGAGCCATTATTTTTTCAATGTGCCTTTGAGTTGATCAAGCCGGTTTTGCTGAGCTGATTCGTTGTCCATGGGGTTTCGGGTTTTGGCCCAGCCGATCATGGACTCGGGATACATCCTCACATTGGGCCTTCCCAAGACCTCGGAGAGAACAAACCAGGTGGTGGCGCTCCAGTGCCCGGTGTTGCAGAAACTGATCACCTCATTGGTGCTGAGGAGCCCTTCACTTTTGGCGATGGACTCGAGTTGTTTGGCGGGGTGAAGTTTGCCCGTATTCAGCTGAAACCATTCTTCGTGGTCAAGGTTTTTTGCTCCTGGCAGCGTTCCGCCACGGGCTGCTGATGAATGGCGGTCCTTGCCGCTGAAGTAGTCTTCGGAGCGCGAATCGGACAAGAGCACCTTGCGGCGTCCTGCGTCTCGTTCTTGAATCAGTTTTGCTAGTTCTTGGGTGGTGACGATCTGCTGACGATCGAACTTCACCTGGATCTTGCTGGCGGGAACGGATGGGGTGCTGGTCTCGAGCGGGAGCTTCATGGCACCCCATGCACCGAGACCGCCTTCAAGGATGGAAATCTTTTTGATTCCGGAAATTTTCAGTGTCCAGTAAAAGCGTGCTGCTGCGCCGAAATCCGTCCCGTCGGAACCACTGGAGGCGATGACCACATGAGTGTCGGGCGTGATCCCCCATTTGCTCAACAGCGACGAGAGTTTTGCTTCCGAGATCATGCTGCCGGGATTGGACTCTGGTCCGCGAATGCTGGAGTAGGGCGCGGCGACGGCGCCAGGGATATGGCCGGCTGCGTAGTTGGGTGTTTTGCCATCATTTTGAAAGATTTCGCGGATATCCAACACCCGAACGGCTTTCCGGTCGATGAGGCTTTTGAGCTCCTGAGGGGTCACCAATGGCTTATTGGATGCTTGCCCAGGGTTGGTGAAGCTTCCAAGGGCAAGGCCGATGACGACCGTCATCAAAAGCTGAAGAAGCGACCGAGACCGCAGCGACTGGCGCTGATCAGGGGAGGTAAGGGGTGCGAATGAGTTGTTCATGGTGGCTGCAATTTCCGGCAAAGAAAGGCGGGCAATCAAGGTCAAAGGAGGAGAGGATATCGGAGATCGAAGGGTTTTCTTTGCGATATTTGTGCAATCCTTTTCATTCTTTGGAGTCGCCCGACAGGTCTTGGGCGGCCCTTCCAAAACCCGCAGTCGATGTGTTGAAAAAGGACGTGACTCATGAACCAAGCATTGGTGGCCGGCGAAACCCTGGACGAGGCTTACTTCGGAGGGGGCTGCTTCTGGTGCCTTGAGGCCGTGTTTCAAAGAATCAAAGGGGTTCGCTCCGTGATGTCCGGCTATATGGGTGGGCACCTCGACAACCCAAGCTACGAGCAGGTTTGCAACAAGACCACCGGTCATGCCGAAGTTGTTCGAATTCAGTTTCAGCCGACGGAAATCAGTTACGCCCAGCTGCTGGAGGTGTTTTTTGAAATTCATGACCCCACCACGCCGAATCGACAGGGTAATGATGTTGGCCCCCAGTACCGAAGCATGATCGTGGCGACCAATGCTGATCAGCGTGGTCAGGCGGAGTCAGCGGTACAGGCCATTTCAGGGGCGGTGACCGAGGTCTTGGGCCCTCATCCTTTGCTCAGGTTCTGGCCAGCCGAACCGGAACATCATGACTACTTCCGCCGCCACCCATACCAAGGCTACTGCGTCTTTGTGGTTGCGCCGAAAGTCATTAAGGCCGAGCAGGCCTTTCAGGCTTTGATCAAGGTGCCAGACGCTCGATAACCCATTCGGCGGGCTTAAAAAGCGCCTTCACTTGGCGGTAGCGGATTCTGTCGTGAAGTCTTGATGGGCGGCCCTGCCAGAACTCAAACTGGTCGGGTCGCAGCCGGTAGCCGCCCCAGTGTTCGGGGCGCGGAGGATCGACGGAGCTCTCGGCTGGAAAGTTGGATTGCAGCGTCTTTTGTCGAAGCTCGAGCCACTCTCGATTAGGGATCACCTCGCTCTGTGGTGAGGCCCAGGCACCAAGCTTGCTGCCCAGGGGGCGAGAGCGGTAATACTCTTCGGATTCCTCCGGCGAGACCTTGCTGACTCGGCCGTCGATTCGCACCTGACGCTCGAGTTCGGGCCAAAAGAAGACCAAACTGGCAAAAGGATTGGCCGCCAGTGCCTGGCCTTTTCGGCTTTGGTAATTGGTAAAGAAACTCACGCCCTGGTCATCAATGCCTTTAATGAGGACGATTCGACCAGAAGGCCGGCCGTCGGGGTCGATGGTGCAAAGGGTCATGGCGTTGGGCTCAAGCACCTCGGAGTCAAGAGCCTCTTTGAACCAGTGTTGAAACTGGGCCACGGGGTCAGGCTGGACATCCTGAATGTCTAGGGACGCTTGGGCATAGTCTTTGCGCAGGTCGGCAAGGTGTTGAGGGCTGTGTTTGGGGGTCAACATAGTTTTTGGCCGCTCGATAAAGGGAATTCCCCTATTCTAGGGCTGAACCAGCCAACCGAGACTGAACCCGCGTCCAGACTCTGTCTAGGACGCATCATTGATTGGTCTTATCAATGGATAAGAAACTTTCAATTGGACCTAACTAATTGCGCACCCTAGTATGCACTCTGTTCGATTTCCAAATCAGCGGCGATGACCGCCCATGGTTCAGGAGTCGGCACCGGTGCAATACCGTTTTCGAAAGTGGTTTTACGTTGTTTAACTAAAGGAGAGAAGTGATGCCTCAACTCAAAGGTACCAAGACTCACCAGCATCTGAAAGATGCTTTTGCAGGTGAGAGCCAGGCCAATCGTCGTTATCTGTACTTCGCGAACAAAGCTGACGTCGAGGGTTACACCGAAGTCGCAGCACTGTTCCGTTCCACCGCAGAAGGCGAGACCGGCCACGCACACGGCCACCTCGATTACCTGGCCGAAGTGGGTGACCCCGCAACGGACATGCCCATTGGTGGTTCCGAAGCCAACCTGAAGTCGGCTGTTGCTGGCGAAACCCATGAGTACACCGACATGTACCCTGGCATGGCCAAAGACGCTCGTTCAGAGGGCTTTGATGAAATCGCTGACTGGTTTGAGACCTTGGCCAAGGCCGAGCGTTCGCACGCCAACAAGTTCCAGAAAGCGCTTGACGCACTGGCAGCCTAATTGCCAAGTCGTCGACGTTTGACGGGAAGTTAGTGATCTGTAGGGCCTCATTTCGATGGGGCCCTGCGGAGCAAAAACTCCTCAGATATTCCGCTCATTTTTTAATTGAACCTGTAAGAGACATCAACATGACCGTTCGCGAAGGATCCCTCGAAGCGCCCACCCGCCATCCGATTGACTGGACCAATCCAGAGTTTTACGACGAAAAGGCCTGCTATGACGAGATGGAGCGAGTTTTCGACATCTGCCATGGCTGCCGTCGATGCGTCAGTCTCTGCAACTCCTTCCCGGTTCTTTTCGATCTGATCGATGAAGGCCCAACGGGCGAGATGGACGGCGTTCCTCGTGAAAAATACATGGATGTGGTGGACCAGTGCTACCTCTGCGATGTCTGCTACATGACGAAGTGCCCCTATGTCCCGCCCCATCCCTGGAACCTGGATTTCCCCCACCTGATGCTGCGCGCCAAAGCGATCAGCTACAAGAAAGGCACACCCACCAAGTTTCGTGACTCGGTGCTCTCCAATACGGCCGCGAATGGCAAGCTTGCGTCGATCCCCATCGTTGTTCAAACCGTGAATGCGTTGGCGAAGAACAAGACTGCTCGCGCCTTGGGCGAAAAAGTGTTGGGTGTGCACAAGGACGCCTGGGTGCCTGATTTCGCCAGCAAGACCTTCGAGAAATCGCACGCCACATCCCACGCCTGGGCGGTGAAAGACGGCGCCAAGACGCCCGGTAAGGTGGCGATTTATTCCACCTGCTATGTCAATTGGAATGAACCGGGTATTGGCCATGATCTGATCAAGGTTCTCGAGCACAACGAAATTCCGTATGTCGTGGTGGACAAGCAGGCCTGCTGCGGAATGCCCAAGCTTGAGCTGGGTGACCTTGATTCCGTAGCTGAGCTTGCGAAAGTCACGCTTCCCCAACTGGCCAAACTGGCCCGTGAAGGCTACGCCATCATCACGCCCATCCCATCGTGCACCTTGATGTTCAAGCAGGAACTGCCCTTGATGTTCCCGAACGATGCCGATGCACAAGCGGTCAAAGCAGCCATGTTTGACCCCTTCGAATATTTTGTGAATCGAAACAAAGACGGCCTTTTGAAAACGGATTTCAAAACGGGCCTGGGTAATGTCTCGTATCACATCGCCTGCCATCTCCGCGTCCAGAACGTGGGTCAGAAGACCCGGGAGATGCTAGAAATGGTGCCCGACACCGCTGTGAACACGGTGGAGCGTTGCTCTGGACATGCGGGCACCTGGGGCGTGAAACAGGAATTCCACGAGATCGCGATGAAGATTGGTCGTCCGGTCTTTCGTCAGATGTCCGAGCATCCCAAGGCCAATGGCGGCCAAGGCGGACTGCCTGACTTCGTGGCCTCAGACTGCCAGCTTGCCGGCCACCATATCGAACAGGGTATGGCGGGCAAAGGCGATGGCAAGGTTGAGCACCCGCTTTCGCTTCTGGCGAAGGCCTATGGTTATTAATGAGTTCTTCATTGGAGAAAAAAATGATGGCATCGATTTCACGTGATTCTCTTTGGACGCTCGAGCATTACTCGCGCATTCGCAACCAGTTCCGTCAAGAGGTGATGGCCCACAAGCGCGTGCGCCAGGTTCCGCTTGGTGAACACATCACCCTCTTCTTCGAGGATGAGAAGACCATTCGTTATCAGATCCAGGAAATGCTTCGCATCGAGAAGACTTTTGAAGAGTCCGGCATTCAGGACGAGCTTGATGCCTACAACCCCTTGATTCCAACGGGCCGTAACTTCAAGTGCACCATGATGATTGAGTACTCCGATCCAGCGGTTCGCAAGGTTGAGCTTGGCAAACTGAAGGGCGTGGAAGATCGCGTCTGGGTTCAAGTGGAAGGGCGGGAAAAGGTCTACGCCATTGCCGACGAAGATCTCGAGCGTGAAAATGAAGAGAAGACCTCCTCAGTCCACTTTATGCGCTTCGAGCTTGACGAAGACATGGCGCAGGCGCTGAAATACGGCGTGAGCCTCTCCATGGGAGTGGACCATCCCAACTACAAGGTGGCTGTTGAGCCCGTCTCTGCAGAAACTCGGGCCTCGCTGGTGAAGGACCTGAGTTAATCGATCGCTGCGTTCATGACCGCAAAGAATGTTCTCGGGGGGCCACTGGCCCCCTGTAGCTTTGACCCGCTGACCGGCTTTCATCGAGACGGGTGCTGCAACACCTCGGCCGATGACTATGGCTCGCACACGGTCTGCGCCCAGATGACCGACGCCTTCCTTGAATTCTCCAAGGACCGCGGCAACGATCTCTCCACGCCCAACCCTCAGTTCGGTTTTCCCGGGCTTAAGGCGGGAGACCGATGGTGTCTCTGTGCGGCGCGCTGGCGTGAAGCAGCCGAAGTTGGCCTGGCGCCTCCGGTGATTCTTGAATCCACCCATGAGCGGGCGCTGGACGTGATCGCTCTTGCTGACCTTGAATACCACGCCCTGCAGGCGGCCTCTCCGGGCTAAGCCCTTCTGAGATAATCCCGGGATGAGATTTGAGATTCATCCCGTCACGGCTTTCCAACAGAACTGCTCCCTGGTCATTTGCCAGGCCAGCGGAAAGGCGGCCCTGATCGACCCGGGCGGCAACCTTGACGAACTTCAAGAGGCTGTTGCCGAAGCTGGTGTCGTGGTCGAAAAAATTCTCCTTACCCATGGCCACATCGACCACTGCGGTCAGGCGGGCATTCTCGCCGAACGTCTGGGTGTGCCCATCGAAGGCCCCCATCAGGACGACGCCTTCTGGATTGATGGCCTTACCATGCAAGGCACCATGTTTGGCATGGAAGGGGCTCGCAGCTTCAAGCCCACCCGCTGGCTCAATGACGGCGATGTGGTGACGGTGGGTGATGAGTCGATGCAGGTGATTCATTGCCCTGGGCACACACCCGGGCACGTTGTGTTTTTTCACGAAGGTGAGCGGCTTGCATTCGTGGGCGATGTTCTTTTTGCGGGGTCGGTTGGACGAACCGATTTCCCCCGGGGTAACCATCAAGACCTTCTTCATTCGATTCGCAGCCGTCTTTTCCCCCTGGGAGATGACGTGGCCTTTGTTCCTGGACACGGCCCCATGAGCACCTTTGGTGATGAGCGTCAGTCGAATCCTTATGTTTAAGCGCCGCCGTTGGGCCAGACAGTTGGCTGCGCAAACCATGACAAGATCAATCAATCGAAATCAGCCACCGATGGGAGACGGAGCGTGTCGAAATACCTGAATGAAACGGTGTTAAGTGTGCATCACTGGAATGACACCCTTTTTAGTTTTAAAACCACCCGTCGTGCAGGTCTGCGCTTTCGCAATGGTCATTTCCTGATGATCGGACTCGAGGTGGAGGGCAAGCCCTTAGTGCGGGCCTACAGTGTGGTGAGCCCCAATTACGAAGAGCACCTTGAATTCCTCAGCATCAAAGTACCCAACGGCCCACTCACGTCACGGCTGCAGAACATCAAGGTGGGCGACAGCATCCTGGTGAGCGAGAAGTCCGTGGGCACACTGGTTCTGGACGACCTGAACCCCGGCAAGCATCTCTACCTCTTTAGCACTGGAACGGGGCTTGCGCCTTTCATGAGTATCATTCGCGATCCGGAAACTTATGAGCGCTTTGAAAAAGTGGTGTTGATTCATGGTGTGCGCCTAGTGAGCGAGCTCGCCTATGCGGATTACATCAAGGATGAGCTCACCCAGCATGAGTTTCTTGGCGAGATGGTGAGCCAGCAGCTGATCTATTACCCCACGGTCACGCGTGAGGCGTTCAAGCACACAGGCCGTCTCACCACGGCAATTGAAACCGGCCAGCTCTTTCGGGACATTGGCCTTCCCGCCTTCGATCCGGCGGTGGATCGAGCCATGATCTGTGGCAGCCCCGCGATGCTGAAGGAAACCTCGGAGATGCTGGATGCGCGTGGATTCAAGGTTTCTCCAAGCCTTGGTCAGCCTGGCGATTATGTCTTTGAGCGGGCTTTCGTGGAAAAGTAAACGAGGCTGCGGCCAAGACTGGCCTAAAGCACGACTAAAGCACGGCTAAAGCGCAATCAAAGCGCAACTAAGAAACGGTCTGGTAATAAAGATTCTGCGGATGACGTGCCTGGGCGAAGAAGAACCATCGCTCGGCAAGCAGGCCAAGCGCCTGTATGGGGAAGGCCAGCGTCACAAGGGCGTGAACGTCCAACAACCCTCCGGCAGCAAGTAGCGCGACGGGAATCACCAGGCCAAAGAACAGCATGATGGTTCGAATATTCCGAATAAATCGATCGGACTGATGATGAAAGAACTCTCGGGTGTTGAAGGCGCCTGCACTCATTCCCATGGACTTCTGCTCAATCTTGGTGTGACGGATACCGGTGGCGGACTGAAGGGTGGATTTGGGTGAGAGCGCCTGATTACGACGAATGCTGATCCAGCGGACCAGTGCCGCCACAAGGGTGGACAACATGGCCAGAGGAAGCAGCTTCTGCAGAAGCATCGCCTGACCCTGAAAGGCCAAAAGCGAAGAAGTTAATACTAGGCCCGAAGCCCATCCAATAAGGACATAGTTCACGATGGTGAGTGGGTTGGACCATTCCTGAATGAACTTGATGCAGGCATAGATCATGGCAGTGCAGATCCAGAGTGCGAACGACAGAACGATCAGCGTCACCAAGAGTGCCAAGATCAGCCAGCCGGCATGAAGACGCTGGTATTCATAAAACGCCCAGAGCAGGGTGAGACCAATAAAGATGGGAAGAAGGATGACCTCACGTGAAAGCCAAGAGGTGCGCCACATCGCTGCAGCCCGCCAGGCACGCTCAGGGTGGCCCAGATGCAGAAACGAGGCGCCAAGGCTTGCCACCAAGAGCGCGACGGCGGTGAGCAAAAGTTCGGGTAGAAAAGCAACCTCGACCTGAGCCAGGCGAAGCAAAGCAAGGGTTACCACAAGCCCCTGGGAAGCCCCCAGTAGCGTGGTGAAGCTGATCACGGAAAAAGCTGGATTCATGAATGATGAGGTGATGAAGGGAAGTCGCGCTTGGCGGCCTCGATGATCTCGGTTATGCCCTTGGGTAGGTAGTGATTGGCGGGCTGGGTCCCGTGTTCAGGCATGAGCGCGTAGCCGCCACGATCGCGAATGGCCTTGGCGACTTCGGAGTCTTCATCGTAGATGTCGCCAAATAGCCGGGCCTGGGTGGGACAGGCCATCACGCATGCGGGCTTTCGCTCTGACTCGGGCAGCGTGGTGCTGGTGATGCGATCCACACAGAGCGTGCACTTGGTCATAACCTGGCGACTTTCGTCGAGCTCGCGTGCGCCATAGGGACATGCCCAGGCGCAGTATTTGCAGCCAATGCATTTGTCGTAATCCACTAAAACAATGCCGTCCTCTTTGCGTTTGTAACTGGCGCCTGTCGGGCAGACGGGGACGCACGGAGGTTCTTCGCAGTGCAGGCATGATTTCGGAAAGTGCACGGTCTCGGTGAGCGGAAAGCTTCCTGCTTCATACGTTTGCACACGGTTGAAAAATGTTCCGCTGGGATCGGCGCCATAAGGGTTTTGATCACTGAGTGGGCCGGCGGCGCCCGAAGTGTTCCACTGCTTGCATGAGGTCACACAGGCATGACAGCCCACACAGACATTCAGATCAATCACCAGGGCGAGTTGTTTCTTTGAACTCATGACACGAAGTAGCGCAGCACTTTGGGAAGAGGTTTGGCGCCGGGGCTTGGTGGGGTGATGGCGCGCGGGGAGATTTCCTTGGCCTCATCGGCCATCGCAGGACGAATCCTGACGCGAACGTCGTACCAGCCGGCCTGGCCGGTGATGGGGTCGGAGTTGCTGATTTTCTGCGATGAACCTTTCACAGGGAGTTCTTCGCTGATGAGGTGATTCAACAGAAAGCCTTTGCGGGATTCATCGGCCGAGGGGTCAAGCCGCCAGGCGCCCTCAGATTTCCCAATGGCGTTCCAGGTCCAGACGGTGCCCGGCTCAACGGCCTCCGAGTAGCGGGCCATGCAACGCACTTGTCCCCATTGGGATTCCACCCAGAGCCATCCACCATCGGCCACGCCTGCCTCGCCTGCCGTGGTTGGGTTCACGAAAAGGTAGTTGTGGCTGTGAATCTGTCGAAGCCAAGCGTTCTGCGAGTCCCAAGAGTGGTACATGGCCATGGGCCGCTGGGTGAGCGCATGCAGGGGAAATTGCGCAAGATCGGTCGCATGCTCTTCGAGTGGCGCATACCAAAAAGGTAGAGGGTCGAAATAGGTGGCAACCCGCTCGCGCAGCCATTCTGGTGGCTGCCGACCCTCGCGCAGGCCTTGGGCAGCAAGTCTGAAGTGCTGAAGGTGTTCGCAGTAGATCGCGATCTGAATGGGGTCTTCCTTTTGACGCATGCCGTGTTCTCTGGCGAATTTTGCATAGCCCTGGTTCCAGTTGCGCATGTACTGCAGCGAAGGATCCAGTTCGTAGTGAAAGACACAGTTGTTTTGTTTGTACATCTCCCACTGATTGGGGTTGGGAGGCCCCTTTAATGACAGCTCACCATGGGTGCCACGCCAGCCCGCAAGAAACCCGATTCCAGATCCCGGCGCGGTTTCGAATCGGGTGATGAAATCGGGATAGTCCTTGAACTTGCGATCCCCTTCAGGGGTGGTGAATGCAGGAAGCTTCAGCCGTGATGCAATCTCGATCAGCACCTCTTGAAAGGGGCGGCACTCGTCGGTGGGGGGCACCACGGGCACACGCACTGAATCACAGGGCCCGGAGAATTCCGAGATGGGCCGATCGAGAAGGCTCATGCAGTCATGCCGCTCAAGATAGGTGGTGTCCGGGAGGACCAGGTCAGCGTAGGCAACCATCTCGGAGTCAAAGGCATCACACACCACGAGAAAAGGAATTTTGTAATCACCCTGGTCGTTTTTCGCGTTCAGCATCTCACGCACGGCCATGGTGTTCATCGTCGAATTCCAGGCCATGTTGGCCATGAAGATCATCAGGGTGTCGATGGGGTAGGGATCTCCTCGAACGGCATTGGTGATGACGTTGTGCATGAGCCCGTGGGCGGACAGAGGGTGCTCCCAAGAAAACGCTTTGTCGATTCGAATGGGCTGGCCATCGTTGTTCACCGCCAGATCTTCTGGCCGTGCAGGCCATCCAAGCGGGGCGGCAGCCAAAGGCGTGTTGGGCTGAATTTGATCTTCGGAGGAGGTCACACGGACTCGAGGCGGAGTCTGACGAGGGTAGGGCGCCTTGTGCCGAAATCCACCGGGACGATCGATGGTGCCAAGAAGACTCATCAGAATGGCCAGACTGCGCACCGTTTGAAAGCCGTTGGAGTGTGCTGCAAGGCCGCGCATGGCATGGAAGGCCACGGGTCGACCCACCACGCTGGAGTGCTCTTGGCCCCAGGCGTCGGTCCAGGCGACGGGAAGTTCAAACGCCTGTTCAAAGGCCGCATGCGCCAGTTCTTTGGCCAGCTGCCGAATGCGTGCTGCGGAAATACCCGTTTGGGATTCCGCCCATTCGGGTGTGGCCTCGCGAACCTGGCGCTTGAGCAGTTCAAAACTGGGCGCGACCCGCCGACCTTTGTGGGGACCATCTGGGATGATGAATTCACCTTCAAGCGCAAAGTTACCGACCTCACTGGTTTCACGAGGAACGGCACGCTGGCTGCGCAGGCACCATGCCAATTTATTCTGGGGAAGGTCTTCGGTGACCACGGGTCGATCGGGGTCAAGCAGAAAAAGACCGTGATCTATGCCGTCGTCGAGAATGACCAGATCAGGGCTGTTGGAATAACGTTGCAGAAATTCCCGGTCCACCTGATCGAAGGCGATGAGTTCATGCACAAGCGCTAAAAGTAAAGCGCCATCCGTTCCAGGGCGAATGGGAATCCATTCGTCGGCGATGGCTGAATAGCCAGTTCGAATGGGATTGATGGAGATAAACCGGCCGCCCGCACGTTTGAATTTGGAAAGTGCGATTTTCATGGGGTTGCTGTGGTGGTCTTCCGCAGTACCCATCATCACAAAAAGCTTGGCATGTTCAAGATCGGGACCACCGAATTCCCAGAAGCTTCCGCCGATGGTGTAGATCATGCCTGCCGCCATGTTCACCGAACAAAAGCCTCCGTGGGCTGCATAGTTTGGCGTGCCGAACTGTCTGGCAAAGAGCCCTGTGAGGGCCTGCATCTGGTCGCGACCGGTGAAGAGCGCAAACTTTTTGGGGTCAGTGGCACGAAGATGTGCGAGCCGACTTTCCAGCATGCTGAGCGCCTCAGACCATTCGATGGTTTCAAACGCCGAGTCGCCGCGATCGCGGCCTGGGATTCGCCGCAGGGGTTTGGTGATTCGGGCAGGAGACTTCTGCTTCATGATCCCCGACGACCCCTTCGCGCAGATCACACCCTGGTTGAGCGGATGCTCGGGATTGCCGTCGATATAACGAATTTCGCCGTCGCGAAGGTGCACTCGAATGCCACAGCGACATGCGCACATGTAGCAGGTGGTGGTTTTGATGTCGTGACCCTCGGGGCTTGGGTCTGCAGTAGGATCGTGGATCGGCACCTGTGAAATACTAAGCGATTTAAGGACGCGATGAAGATTCGGACAGGCTTTTTACCCTTCATGCGCTGGCTCCCCGAGTGGCGTCAGCCGGGGGTGGTTCGCACGGATCTTTTGGCAGGGCTGACCGGCGCTGTGGTGGTGATTCCGCAGGGGCTTGCCTTTGCGATGTTGGCGGGCTTGCCTGCGCACTACGGCCTTTACGCTGCGGTTGTTCCTTGCCTACTTGCGGCCTTGTTTGGGTCAAGTCGACAGATGGTGACTGGTCCGGCCAATGCGATTTCGCTGACCACCATGGCCTTGGTGACCCCCTTTGCATTGGCCGGTTCTGATCAATACATCAGCCTGGTGCTGACCATGAGTTTTCTGGTTGGCGTGGTGCAAATTTTGCTCGGCCTGGGAGGCGTAGGTCGATGGATTGAGCGGGTTCCGCATTCGGTCATTGTTGGGTTCACGGTCGGTGCGGCGGTGCTGATCATCAACAGTCAGCTGGGCACGCTCTTCGGTGTTTCCATACCCCGTGGCAGCAGCGTGGCTGAGACCATTCCTACGATCATTCATGCATTCATGTCGAATGGCGCCAATTGGGTGCCGTTAATTTCTGTTGGGGTGACACTTCTTACGCTCTGGCTGTGGCGACCACTGAACCAGCGCGTTCCTGCCATGTTGGCGGCGCTTTTGGTGGGAAGTGCGGTGGCGCCAGGCCTCGAGCTTTTGTTCCCATTGGCCGAGCCACTTGCGCGGGTTGGAGAGATTCCGAGTGCACTGCCACCGCTGTCCTTCCCTGATTTGTCGCTCGACACCCTGCAGACGCTTTTTGGCCCCGTGATGGTGATGGTTCTTCTTGCATCAACCGAGGCCATGGCCATTGCGCGGGCCATGGCGATGCGTGACCGTGAGAGCCACGATGCCAATCAGGAATTCATTGGCCAGGGGCTGGCCAATATCGGCGGTTCATTTTTCTCGGCCTATCCGGCCAGCGGTTCATTCAATCGATCCGGTCTGAACCGCGCGGCCGGAGCCCGAACCCCCTTGTCAGCGGCAAGTGCGGCGGTGTTTTTAGTGCTGATTCTTTTGCTGGTGTCACCGTTGTCACGGCATCTGCCTTATTCCGTGATGGCGGCACTTCTTTTGGCCGTGGCCTGGGGGCTAATCAGCCCGAATCAGATTCGGCAGGAATGGCGTGCGGGCCCCGGGGCCTGGGTACCGATGGTGATCACCGCCTTGGCGACTGTTCTGATTTCCATCGAGTGGGCGATTCTGTTGGGCCTCTGTTCGGCGATGATTGCCTCAAGGCTTGGTCAACGTACTTAGGGTGTGATGAACCGTGGGATAGCGCAGCGTCACGCCGAGTTCACGATGCAATCGCTGTGTGGTGACACGGCGAGACTCACTCAAAAACCCCAGCATCATGGGATGGATCTTTCCCTCTCGGCCAAGTTCCAGCATGGCTGCTTTTGAGATTCTGGGTGGCCGAGGAAGCCCGGTCGCATCGGCCACCGCGTCGAAGTAATCGCCCATCTTGAGTTCGCTTTGATCCACGGTGTTGGTGACCCTTGCGGGTCGACCCCGAAAGAGCGCAATCCAGCAGATGTCGGCAAGATCGTCGGCATGAATATGGTTGGTGAAGACATCGTCCTCAGCACGAAGCGCGGGCTGCTGGGCGGTAAGCCTTGCGGTGGGCAAACGGTCGTGGCCATAGATTCCTGGGACTCGCAAAATGTGGGCGCCCAGCGGACGAAAAATGCGTTCAGCATCAAGCCTTCGCTTGGACCTCGCTTGCGTGGGCTTGCAGGTGGTGGTTTCGTCGACTTCTTCGCCTTGGTGATCGCCGTAGACGCCTGTGGTGCTGATGGCGACCCAGAGTGGCCGAAGCATCGCGCCGCGAACTGCAGCGGCCAGTCTTCGCGACCGGTTGTCTTTCGTGATCAAAGGGGATTCCGCGGGGGGCGCAAGCATGATGGCGGCCTGAGTGATCTTTGCAATTCGGATTGCGCTGGAAGGCTGATCCAAGTCCCATGCGAGACGGGCATGCCTGGAAGGGTCATACGCTGCATTCCCGTTGGCGCCAACCGATCGTCCGATGAGCAGCCAGCGCGGACCATGCTGTCGATGCTTTGAATGCCGTGCAAGGAGACGCTGGGCAACATCGCCGTAGCCAATCAGGCTTAAGCGAAGACGTCGGAATTCTCGGGGAAGGGCCATGGCCACACGATACCGAAAAAAAACCCACGGGATAAGCCGTGGGTTTTCCGTTTGATGACCGCGCGACGTTCGCGCGGCATCCCGAGCCAATTACTTCTTGGTCAGAATGTACTTGGCAAGCGCCAGCGCGTCAGCATCAGACACCTGGGGATGAGCAGGCATGGGGATTGGGCCCCAAACGCCGGAACCACCTTTTTTGATCTTGGTGGCAAGCTTGGCTGCTGCACCAGCATCCGAGGCGTACTTGGCAGCAACATCTTTGTAAGCGGGGCCAACCATTTTCTTGGCATCGGCATGGCATGCCGTGCAGTTGTACTTCTTCAGCATATCTTGCGAGGCAACAGCAGAGCCGGCAGAGGCCATCAGGCCAGCAGCAATTGAGAGGGCAACAAACTTACGCATGGACGTCTCCTAAGTTAAAAACCGTTCCGTTTCCGATCGGTTGGAAATCCGGTGCCCAAGCAACGGATTGCACGAGATTCTAGCCCTAAATTCATTCCTTCGGCGGGACTTTGAGCGTTCTTCAAGATTCCTGCATTCTTCGTTCTTGGGGTTACTCAGGCTGGGAAAGTTCGGGGTCAGTGACGGCACCCCGGCTGGCGCTTGAAGCCAGCTTGCCGAACTTCGCCAGCACCCCCCGGGTGTAGCGGGGCTTGGGTGGCGTCCAGGCGGCTTTTCGCGCGGCAATCTCGGCCTCGGGAAGGTTAAGCTGAATGAGCTGCTGATGGGCATCGATGGTGATCGAATCGCCTTCCTTCACCAGGCCAATGGGGCCGCCAACGGCTGCCTCCGGGGCAACGTGTCCCACGACCATTCCCCAGGTTCCGCCTGAAAACCGTCCATCGGTGATCAGGCCGACGGTTTCCCCAAGCCCCTGGCCCACAAGAGCCGATGTTGGCGAGAGCATCTCACGCATGCCGGGGCCGCCACGAGGGCCTTCGTATCGAATGACCATGACGTCGCCGTCTTTGATCTTGCGGGCCATGATGGCCTCCATGGCTGCGTCTTCGGAATCAAAGACGCGAGCGGGGCCGGTGATGACTGGATTTTTCAGACCGGTGATTTTGGCCACCGAACCTTCGGGTGCCAGGTTGCCTTTCAAAATGGCCAGATGGCCTTCCGCGTAAAGCGCCTTGCTGATGGGCATGATCACTTCTTGATTTGAAGCGGGTGTGCTTGGAATGTCTTTCAGCATTTCGGCAATGGTCTTGCCGGTGATGGTCATGCAGTGGCCGTGGATGAGCCCGGCATCCAAAAGAATCTTCATCACCTGGGGAATGCCGCCTGCGCGGTGAAGATCGGTGGCGACAAAGCGGCCCGAAGGTTTCAGGTCACAGATCACCGGGACACGACGACGAATGCGTTCGAAGTCGTCAATCGTCCAGGGAACCTCGGCCGAGTGAGCAATCGCCAGAAAGTGAAGGACAGCGTTCGTTGACCCACCCACCGCCATGATCACGCTCACCGCGTTTTCGATTGATTCTCGGGTAATGATGTCACGCGGCTTAATGTTCTTTTTAATGGCCTCCACCAGCACCCGAGCGGATTCCGCGGCGCTATCGATCTTTTCTTGGTCCTCGTTGGCCATGGTGGATGAGTAAGGTAGGCTCATGCCAAGGGCCTCGAAGGCCGAGCTCATGGTGTTGGCGGTGTACATGCCCCCGCACGAGCCCGACCCGGGGCAGGAACGCTTTTCAATTTCTTTGAAGTCGGTCTCGCTCAGCCGTCCTGCCGTGAATTCACCCAC
>CAYWPQ010000010.1:0-2801 GCA_964460315.1 uncultured Bordetella sp.
TTGGTGGGCCGTGCTGGACTCGAACCAGCGACCAAAGGATTATGAGTCCTCTGCTCTAACCAACTGAGCTAACGGCCCCCTGGGTGAAACCGCCATGGGCCCGGGGAAGCCCACAGAAAAAAGGCCTGGTTCCCCAGGCCTTTCATTTACTGCGTGTCCGACAAGAAACTCTTCAGCTTGTCGCTGCGGCTGGGGTGGCGCAGCTTACGCAGGGCTTTCGCCTCGATCTGACGTATTCGTTCACGGGTGACATCAAACTGCTTGCCAACCTCTTCGAGGGTGTGGTCGGTTGCCATCTCGACACCAAACCGCATGCGCAAGACCTTGGCTTCCCGGGGCGTTAAAGAATCAAGCACCTCTTTCACCACATCGCGCATGGAGTCCTGCAGCGCCGCTTCCATGGGCGCCACAGTGTTGGTGTCTTCGATGAAGTCGCCAAGATGGGAGTCGTCGTCGTCACCAATGGGGGTTTCCATAGAAATGGGCTCTTTGGCGATTTTCAAGATTTTTCGAATCTTGTCTTCCGGCATTTCCATCTTGATGGCCAGCGTGGCTGGGTCCGGCTCTTTGCCGGTTTCCTGAAGAATCTGCCGAGAGATGCGGTTCATCTTGTTGATCGTTTCGATCATATGAACTGGGATTCGGATGGTCCGAGCCTGATCAGCAATCGAACGGGTAATGGCCTGACGGATCCACCAGGTGGCATAGGTTGAAAACTTATAGCCACGGCGGTATTCGAACTTATCCACCGCCTTCATCAAGCCAATATTGCCTTCCTGAATCAGGTCAAGGAATTGAAGCCCGCGATTGGTGTACTTCTTGGCAATTGAAATTACCAGTCGAAGGTTGGCTTCCGTCATTTCTTTCTTGGCCGCACGCGCCTTACGTTCGCCGGCCGTCATCTGGTTATGAATCTCGCGCAGATCCGGCAGGGGCAGGATCACCTTGGTTTGAAGATCGATCAGCTTTTGCTGTTCCTCCTGAAGCGCAGGAAGGTTGCGCTGAAGCAGGGGAGCTGACGCCCCAGCCGAGCCGATCTTCTTTTCAAAGAGCGATAGATTCGTCTCATTGCCGGGGAATTCCTTGATGAACCATTCCTGAGAAAGGCCAACCCGATCAACGGCAATGGTGCGAATCTTCCGTTCGATTTTTCGAACGTCTTCCACCTGAGAACGAAGTGTCTCGGCAAGGCGCTCCACCATCTTGGCGGAGAAACGCAGACTCATGAACTCATTGCTGATGGTGTCTTGAAGCTTTTTGTAGGCAGGTGTCTTGTAGCCGTCTGCTTCAACAGTCTTCAAAAGTTTGTCATAGGCTTTTTGAATGACTTCAAATTTTTCGGCGGCTGCAACTTTGCGCTCTTCAAGACGAGCGGTGTTCGCTGCCGCGGCGGCAGCGCCGTCATCGTCCACTTCTTCGGTGGCTTCAATGGCCGCAAATTCCGCTTCGGTGGATGACAGCAAATCTTCTTCGGGGGCGTTGGGGTCAACGATGCCGTCCACCACGTCACTGATGGGCATGGTGCCTTCACGAATCTTATTGGCGCAATCAAGAACCTCGGCAATCGTCACGGGGCATGCGGAGATGGCCATGACAATGTCACGAAGGCCTTCTTCGATCTTCTTGGCAATCACAATCTCGCCTTCCCGAGTCAGCAGTTCGACCGTGCCCATTTCACGCATGTACATGCGAACCGGGTCTGTGGTGCGGCCAAACTCAGAATCAACGGTCTGAAGCGCGGCCTCGGCCTGCTCTTCAGCATCGTCGTCGTCGGCTGCAGGCGAATGGCCTGTCAAAAGCAAGGTTTCGGTGTCAGGGGCCTGCTCGTAAACCGAGATGCCCATGTCGCTGAAGGTGGCGACGATGGTTTCGATCTGCTCGGTCTCGACCACGTTCTCGGGGAGGTGGTCGTTGATCTCGGCGTAGGTCAGGTAGCCACGCTCTTTGCCAAGCTTGAAGAGTGTCTTGAGCTTGGTCTTGCGCGCTTCAATTTCTTCTGGGGTGGCAGCGCCTCCGGCGGGAAGAAACTCTTTGAGCACACGGTCGCGTGCTCGACGGGCCGAGCCTTTTTTCGGCGGGGGTGGCGGCTCCATGGCATCGGAACCGTCCACATCATCGATCACGGTGTCATCAAGGCCACTGGCTTCGGCTTCGATCTGCTCAGGAGACTTCTTCGGAGGACGGCCGGGTTTACCCTTCGGTTTGACGATCTTGGGCTCAGCGTCTTTGGGCTTGGCCGCTTTGGGTTCGAGTTGTTTTGGCTGAGTAGCTTTGGCCGCTGGCTTCGCAGGCTTGGCCTCGGGTTTGGTCTCTTTTTTTGCAGGCGTCTTGGCGGCTGGCTTGGCGGGCTTCGCTGCGGGTTTAGTCGCCGGTTTAGTCACGGGTTTGCCCGCGGGCTTTGCTGTAATTTTTTTGGTCTCAGGCTTTTTTCCAAGCGGCTTTTTAACTGCGGGCTTGGTGGCTGCTGGTTTTTTAGCGCCCGGCTTGCTGACAGGCTTCGCTGTCGCCTTCGCTGCAGACTTCGCTTGTTTTACCGTGGGCTTGGCTGCCGGCTTTGCAGGAGGTTTTTTTACGGCTGAAACTTTCGAAGCTGGTTTCTTAGCAGCAGGGGTGCTCTTTGTTGTCTTCTTCGCGGGCGGCTTTACTGTGGGCTTAACCGCCTTCGTCGCTTTGATCGATTTCGCTTTGACTGCTGGCTTCGCTGCTGGCTTCGACACCACCTTCGCGACAGGCTTCTTTGCGCCCTTCGTACTCTTCGCGTTCGTCGACACGGCCACTTTTGCGCCTGCCTTACCTGCCGG
>CAYWPQ010000010.1:2901-12906 GCA_964460315.1 uncultured Bordetella sp.
CCGGTCGAGGCAGTCGAATCGGCATGATTCCATGACGATTTTTTGCAAAATACTTCGACCCCGAGCGCGTTGAGCCCGCCGCGCCCGCCCCGAATCCCGCCCCAGAGGACGGGAACGTTGGTGCATCAGCTGACCTGAACCGCTGATCTGACCCGGCAGCCATGCCAGTTGAACCTTGATCGTTGCCGCCGGTTTTGAAGCTAAGCGACATCTCGGTCAGGTCGAGCCGGCGCATCACCTCCCGCATGATCTGGGCCCGCAAGCCATTGGGCTGCATCAGACTCAGAAGACGCTGCGCCTCGCTTGCTGCTGCAGCACGACCCTCCGGAATATCAAGCTGCAGCCCCTGCGAGGCCAATTCCAAAAGCCACGCTGAAAGCGGGGTGGCGTTACGAACCCAAGCCTGGAGGCCCTCGGCACCATGCTCTCGAACAAAACTGTCAGGGTCATGCTCTTCAGGAAGAAAGGCGAAATCCATTCGATTTTTTTCAGACGCCAGGGGTAGCGCGACTTCAAGAGCTTTCGCAGCGGCTCGGCGTCCGGCCGCATCACCATCAAACATGAAGACCAGGTGGTCACTTAGCCTGAGCAGCTGCTGCAGGTGCTGTGGCGTGGTCGCGGTACCCAGTGTCGCCACGGCATGGCCAAGGCCATGCTGAGCCAGTGCAACCACGTCCATGTAGCCCTCGACGATCCAGACCTGACCCGCCGCGCGAATCGACGGTCTTGCCTCGAAGACGCCATAAAGTTCATAGCCTTTTGAAAATACTGGAGTCTCGGGTGAATTCAGATACTTGGGTTCGTCTTTGCCAATCGTGCGGGCACCAAAGCCAAGAACCTCTCCGCGGCCACTCAGAATTGGGAACATGATGCGATCTCGAAACCGGTCGTAGCGCTTACCACCTTCGCCTTCAATCACCAGGCCCGCATCCACCAGGTCTTTGTTGTGATAGTCGCCAAAGACTGACTGCAAAGGCTGCCAGCCCTCGGGGGCATAGCCAAGGTGGTACTTCGCGGCCACCTCCCCCGAGAGCCCTCGCTGCTTCAAATAATCAATGGCATGCGGAGAGTCTTTGAGTCGTCGCTGATAGAACTTGGCAGCCTCAAGCAATAAATCTCGAAGCCGTGCGCGATGGTCAGTCTCTTTTTTCTTGGCCTCGGGATTGATGTCGGGCGACTGCTTCGGCACCTCCAGTCCGACCCGCCTTGCCAAGTCTTCTACCGCCTGAGGAAACGGAAGCCCCAGATGTTCGATGAGAAAACCCAAAGCCGTGCCGTGGGCTCCGCAGCCAAAGCAGTGATAGAACTGCTTGGCGGGGCTTACCGAAAACGAAGGGCTTTTCTCGGTGTGAAAGGGGCAAAGCCCCGAGTAATTGGCACCCGTGCGTTTGAGCTGAACGTATTGACCCACCACTTCAACGACATCAACGCGCCGGAGCAGATCATCAATAAACTGTTGGGGAATCATGGCCTAAGTTTAAGGCCGGTCGTGATGGTCGAACGATGAGTTGGCCGAATGATTACTTGGCCAAACGGGCTTTAAGCATCTGAGAGACAAGACCCATGTCGGCCTTGCCGGCAAGAGAGGGCTTGAGGATGGTCATCACCTTGCCCATGTCTTGAGGGCCCACGGCGCCCGCCTGGGCAAGTGCGGCGTCGACGGCTTTGGCGACTTCTGCTTCGGAAAGCTGCTCGGGCATATAGGCCGCAATGATCGCCAGTTCCGCCTGCTCTTTTTCAACCAGATCTTGACGCCCGCCTGCCTGAAACTGGCTGATGGAGTCTTTACGCTGCTTGACCATTTTTTCCAAAATGGTAAGGACGCCTGCGTCATCAAGTTCAACGCGGTCGTCGACTTCTTTTTGCTTGATGGCCGCGGTCACCAGGCGCAAGGTGGTGAGCTTGTCACCGTCCTTGGCCCGCATGGCCGTTTTGATGTCTTCTTGGAGGGTCGCTTTAATCAAGGCTTTGCTCACCGCCCAGGGTGAGATGCTTTCTGCTCGATGAGAGTACTGAAAAGTACTTTCCGAGCGCTTGTTTCGTGCTTGATTAGTACTTGCGCTTGGGCAGCATCATGCTGCGAACGCGCTTATAGTGGCGCTTCACTGCAGCAGCTTTTTTACGCTTACGCTCAGCCGTGGGTTTTTCATAGAATTCACGGGCACGCAGTTCCGTGAGAAGACCAATCTTCTCAATGGTGCGTTTGAAGCGGCGAAGCGCGGCCTCGAAGGGCTCATTTTCTTTTAATCGAACAAGAGGCATGGTGAAAATCGTCCAAAAGGGTTGGCAGAGAACCCACAAGTATCGCGGAGTTCGGCCGTTCTGGCAAGCGAATGGCGCCTATGGCCCGGCAGGCCAGGCCCACCTGACGATATTGGGCATTGAAACCTCATGTGACGAAACCGGCGTGGCCCTGGTTCGACTGTCCCCGAATGTCCATCACGCCCCTGGCGCCCCAAGGGCCCCGAACACACCGAACCCGCTGCCAAAGGGTGAGATCCTGGCTCAGGCCCTGCACAGCCAAATTGCCATGCACGCCGACTATGGCGGGGTGGTGCCAGAGCTTGCCTCCAGAGATCACATTCTTCGGCTGGTTCCACTCACGGAAAAAGTCATGGCCGAGGCGGGGCTGAACTGGGACGCGGTGGACGCGATCGCCTTCACGGAAGGTCCAGGGCTTGCTGGGGCGCTTCTGGTCGGCGCCAGCACGGCTCAGGGTCTTGCCGAATCCTTGGGTAAGCCCATTCTTGGTGTTCACCATCTTGAAGGACACCTGCTGTCTCCGCTCCTGGACCCCGCTGCAGCGGGCTTGGAGTTCCCATTTCTTGCACTATTGGTCAGTGGCGGCCACACGCAGATCATGCAGGTGAAGGCCTTGGGCGATTATGAAATTCTGGGCGAAACCATCGACGACGCCGCCGGTGAGGCCTTCGACAAATCAGCTCAGCTTCTGGGTCTTGGCTACCCTGGGGGCCCTGCCATTAGCCAATGGGCCGCCAAAGGCAAGGCTGATCGATTCATGTTTCCAAGGCCGCTGGTCAAACGCCCTACGCTCGACTTCAGCTTTGCCGGGCTCAAAACAGCCGTGCTCACCCAGGTTCAGAAGCTCACGCGAGAAGCCCCCTTGGACGACAGCACCAAGGCCGATGTGGCCGCGGGGGTTCAGGCGGCGATTGTTGATGTGCTGGTGGCCAAGTGTTCCCGAGCCATTCAAGAGACCGGTATTTCGAATCTGGTGGTCGCAGGCGGGGTCAGCGCCAACCAGGCGCTGCGCCAACAGTTGGCAGAAATGCAGGGCCAACTCAACGCCAAGGTTTTCTTTCCTGCGCCAAGCCTGTGCACCGACAACGGCGTGATGATCGCCTGGGCTGCAGGGCTTCGGCTACTGAACGGCACCGAGCCCCAGTCGGCCGGGTCATTCAATGTTCGGCCGCGCTGGCCACTGGGTTAATCTTTTTTCTTGAAGGCCTGTTCTTGGCCAGCAAGCAGCTGCTGAATGTTTTTCTTGTGACGAAGAATCAGCAGTACTGCAATGGCCAGCACAGCCCAGAACATCACGCCAAAATTAAAAATCCATGCGGTGATGAGGGGCGCAGCCACAGCGGCACTCAACGCGCCAAGTGAAGAGATACGACTGCCAAGGGCAGCCAAAAGCCAGACGGCGGCCACTGCCAACCCAAGGTATGGGTCCATGGCCAGAAGAACGCCAAATGCTGTGGCCACACCCTTGCCGCCCTGGAATCGGAAATAGACCGGAAAGAGATGGCCTACGAACACGAAGAATCCAGCGACGGCCACAGCAAGCTCTCGCCATTCAGCAGAGAGGGTATTCGAGGTCAGGCTGTCGGCCAGCAAGACCACCACAAAACCTTTCAGCGCATCGCCAAGAAGAGTGAGTGCGGCCGCGGTTTTGTCACCGCTTCGCAGCACATTGGTAGCCCCCGGGTTGTTCGATCCGTAGCTGCGCGGGTCCGCAATGCCACGCAGGCGGCTCACCACAATGGCGAAAGAAATAGACCCAACAAGATAGGCTGCGATGGCGGTAAGACCAATGATGTGTTCGAAGGACATTACCGAATTTTAAGCCCGGGGATGATGTTTCGCATGAATCGCTTTGAGTCGGTCATTGGCCACGTGGGTATAGACCTGAGTGGTTGAGATGTCCGCATGGCCAAGCAACATCTGAACCGCACGCAGGTCCGCGCCATGGTTCAAAAGATGGGTTGCAAACGCATGTCGCAGTGTGTGGGGCGACAGCGTCATGGCCAGCCCCGCGCGAATGCCATAGACCTTAATGATTTTCCAGAATCGCTGCCGACTCATGGCCTCGCCGCGCTCGGTCACAAACAACGCCTCTGAACTTCGGCCACGCAAAAGCCTGGGACGGGCTTCGGCCATGTAACGACCAAGCCAGCTCATGGCCTCTTCGCCGAGCGGAACAATGCGTTCTTTGTCTCCTTTGCCTATCACTCGAACCACACCATCACTCATCGAGACATGAAGGCTCTGCAGGCCAATGAGCTCACTCACGCGAAGGCCTGCGGCATACATCATCTCCAGCATGGCCCGGTCTCGAAGACCAAGGTCGGTGGTCACATCAGGGGCATGAAGAAGCTTCTCAACCTGAGCCTCAATCGGTGCCTTCGGGAAGCGATTAGGCTGTTTGGCACTTTTTAAAAGCAGGCAGGGGTCGTCATCTCGGCGGCCATTGACCATGAGCCAGGCGAAATATCGACGCATGGATGAAAGCCTTCGATTCGCGGTACTTGCGCGAATGCTGCGAAACGACTCCGAAAAATATCGACTCACCTGCTCACGAGAGGCCGACACCAGCGCCCCATGATGCCGGGCAAGCCAGCCGGCAAGGTCAGACAGATCTTGCCGATAGGCCGCAAGCGTGTTTTTGGAAAGCCCGCTTTCAAGCCAGAGTGCATCGCAGAATTGATCAATCTCGTTCCGATCCTCGTCACGAAGAGACGCTGCCTCTGGCGTCTTGGCAAGAGTAGACTGTGGACTTTTCTGAGTGCTCATGAACGGATTTTCACTTCTTTTCCCCGACTTCGCCATGATTGCCGCAGGCTACATCATGATGCGTACGCGTTGGCTTGAGCGCTCCTTCTGGGAAGGCTGCGAGCGACTCGTCTACTTTGTTCTCTTTCCCGCGCTGCTTTTTGCCGCCATCACCCGAAGCGACTTCTCAGCCGGACAGACTGGGCTGATGGTTCAGGTGGCCATGATCACCCTTTGCATGGGTGCGCTTCTGGGTCTGACCACCCGCTGGATCCCCAAGATGACCCGCATGGACTGGGCGTCGGGCGTTCAATGCGCCTTTCGGTTTAACACCTATGTCGCCTTTGCTGTGGCAACACGTGCTGCAGGAAGCGAAGGATTGGCACTGATGGCCGTGATTGTTGGCTTTACCGTGCCGCTTGCTAACGTTTTTGCGGTTTCGTTTCTTGCCAACACCTTTAACCCTGTGAAGCTCTTCAAAGAGCTTTCGCGCAATCCGCTGTTGCTGGCGACCATCGCCGGCATTGTGGCCAATCTGTTGGCCTTGACCCCGCCCGACCTGATTTACGGCGTGCTGGATCGAGCCAGCTCCGCATCACTGGCCGTGGGCCTGATGTGCGTGGGTGCAGGGCTGAACTTTGAAGGCATTCGAAGTGCCACCGCGAAGCTTCAGGCGGCGTCCATCACATCCATTAAGCTTTTGATTCTTCCGGTGGTGGCTTGGCTGTTGTGTCGTGCCCTTGGCGTGGATGGTGTTCAACGCGACATGGCCATTTTGTTTTCAACCATGCCCACGGCCACAAGCTCTTACATTCTGGCCTCTCGCATGGGTGGCAATGGGCCGCTGACCGCAGGTATGGTGTCACTCTCAACACTGGTCTCCATGGCCACCATCACGGGCTGGTACGCCCTGCTGCAACACCTTCCCTAAGACATTTCAGGCTGGGCCAGAGCCCAGTCAATGTGCTGGGCCACCATGGGCGAGGCCGATGGCCGCCGAAAAATCAGCGCCTCGCGAAGCCTTTCACGCATGGATGGCGAGAGGGTATTCGACGCCAAGGCATTGCCAATGCCCACCGCCAGGTTACGCTGCCAACGCTCATAGCCAATGCGCAGAATGGCACTACCCTGGTGGCGCTCTTGAAACTCAGTTTCTGTCCAGGCAAAAAGATCCGCAAGGGTTGCGTGATCCAGGCCGTGACGCACGTCAAAATCGGCGACTGTGCCAACCTTGGCAAACTGATTCCAAGGACAAACCTGCTGGCAGTCGTCACAGCCATAGACCCGATTACCGATGAGTGGCCGCAGGGGTTCAGGGATGCTGCCGGCAAGCTCGATCGTGAGGTAAGCGATGCAACGCTTGGCATCCAGTTCATAGGGGCCAACGAAGGCCTGGGTGGGGCAGGCTTCCAGACATTGGATGCAGCTCCCGCAATGGCCCTCGCCGGACTCTTCCAACGCATCTTCAAAACGAACGGCAGGAATGGGCATCGATGTCAGCAGCACCCCAAGAAACATCATCGAACCCTGGGTGCGATTCAAAAGCAGCGTGTGTTTGCCTCGCCAGCCCAGCCCGCAACGCGAGGCAAGTGCCACCTCAAGCACGGGTGCTGAATCCACACAGGCACGAAATTCGTAAGTGCCACTCGCCCATTGGTTCAGCGCCTCAGCAAGTTTCACCAAACGTTGTCGCATCACCTTGTGATAGTCACGTCCATGGGCATAGACCGACACCACGGCACGCGCAGGGTCGGCCACGGCCTTGGCGTGACGGTCTCGCCAGTCACTCTGGGTTGAAGGCAGGTAGTTCATTGTGACCACAATGGCTCGCAGGTGAGGAGAGTCTTCTGCAAGCAGCCCACGCGGGTTGGCACGAAGGTCGGCATGACGATGCAGGTAGTCCATCTCACCGGCGTGCCCCTTGGCAAGCCATGCACGGTAATGAACCATTTCAGCCGAGAGGCTGTCTCTTTCATCCAGATCCACCACGCCCACGCGATGAAAACCAAGTGACTTGGCGATTAGAATGAGGTCGTCCGCTGCAACTTCCATACGCAAAAGTATGCGCCAAAACCCATCACCGTTAGGCAAGGCCTCAAGGCTGACCATCCACAACGCTGATGAGTCGATCACCCAGGCCGTTGCTGCCACGCTCGCCAAGATCTTGCTGGAGCTGCTTCGTCCAACCCAAGATTCCTCTCGCCCGCCAAGCCTGCGGATTCATCTTCGCGGTGAGCTTGGGGCCGGAAAGACCACCTTGGTAAGGGCGTTCCTGCAGGCCTGCGGCATTCGCGGGCGCATTAAAAGCCCCAGCTTCAGCATTCTTGAGTCGTATGACGCGCGGGGCCTTCAGTTTCATCACATTGACTTTTATCGACAAGATCAGCCCGAAGCCTGGCAGCACGGCGGCATCCGAGACGTGCTTTCCGAACCCGGTGTCACACTCATAGAATGGCCTGAACACGCGCAAGGCATGCCTGGTCCACATCTCACCATCGAGATTGACTGGGCAGACCGCACTCAGCCTGAAGGGCCACGAAGTCTGTCCTTCGTGATTCATGATCAACACGACGGACTTGACCTTTCAGCAGTTCCATCGGCGCTTCAAGCAGTGAGTGATGCGTCATGACCCGTCAGTCTCCGAGCAATCGAGCGCGACGCCAAATCACTCTGGCCGCAGGCGCAACGCTTTTGCTTGGGCTTCGAACAGGCTCAGCCCACGCGGCCAAGGTGATTGCCGTACGAATCTGGCCCGCCAAAGATTACACACGCATCACGCTGGAGCACGACACGGAAGGTCTTCGTTACAGCACAAAGCTTTTAGACAACCCCACACGACTGGTCATTGATCTTGAAGACTCACTGCTCAATGATTCGCTTCGTGATCTCACCGCACGAGTCAGTGGCAATGACCCATTCATTCACGCCATTCGGGTAGCGCAATACCAAGCTCGTACCGTACGGATCGTGCTGGACCTGAAACAGCCGATCAAGCCCGAGATCTTTAGCCTGCAGGCCGTTGCCCAATACCAGCACCGACTGGTGCTGGATCTTTTTCCCCTGGTGGATGACGACCCTCTGATGAATTTCCTTGCAAGCTATGAAAAGGAAAAAGCCCAGACACCGTCCGTGGCCCGGGCGCCAGAGATCACGGATCCCAACGCCAAGCGCCCAGCACCACCCGATGCGGCCGCTCGTCAGCCGGTGGTGAGCCGACTCGTGACAATTGCACTTGATGCAGGACATGGCGGGGAAGACCCAGGGGCCATTGGCAAACGTGGCACCTTTGAAAAGGATGTGGTGCTCTCGATTGCAAGAAGACTTAAACGTCTGGTCGACGCCGAACCCAATATGCGTGCCTACCTCACCCGCGACGGCGATTACTTTGTTCCCCTCCATGTTCGTGTCCAACGAGCACGTCGTGTTCAGGCCGATCTATTCGTATCGATTCATGCGGACGCCTGGATCTCCCCCAAAGCTCGAGGCTCGTCGGTCTATGCCCTTTCGGAAAAAGGGGCGTCCAGCAGCGCGGCCCGTTGGATGGCCAACAAAGAAAACAGCGCCGATATGATCGGCGGATTGAATATTCGCCACAAGGATCGAACCGTGGCCGAGGTGCTTCTGGACATGTCCACTTCCGCCCAGATCAAGGATTCCCTGAAGCTTGGCCAGTCGGTGCTCCAAGAAATCAAGGATGTGAACACCCTGCACAAGGCCCGGGTCGAGCAGGCAGGATTTGCGGTACTGAGAGCCCCAGACATTCCTTCCATCCTTGTCGAAACCGCCTTCATCAGCAACCCTGATGAAGAGCTACGCCTGCGAGACGAGGACTACCAAAACCAGATGGCTCGGGCCCTGGTGGCCGGCATTCGGCGCTATTTTCGGGCCAACCCACCGCTTGCCAAGTCCAAGATGATGTAGGCTTTGCGCTTTCATCATGCCTATTCGTCTACTTTCCGATCTCCTGATCAGCCAGATCGCCGCCGGCGAGGTGGTCGAGCGCCCGGCATCGGTCATCAAAGAACTCATGGAGAACGCGGTCGACGCTGGAGCGACGCAGATTCATGTGGCGCTCGATGACGGTGGTGTTCGTGCCATTCGGGTGCGCGATGACGGCTGTGGCATTCCCCCCGGCGAGTTGGAATTGGCCGTACAGCGACATGCCACCAGCAAAATTGCCAGCCAAGACGACCTGATCAGAGTCACCACCCACGGCTTTCGCGGTGAAGCCCTTGCGGCGATTGGCTCGGTCGCAAGAATGTCGGTGACCAGCAAAACCGCGGATGCGGCTCATGCCATGCGCATCGACAACCATGACGGTGCCTGGATGGTGAGCCCAGCATCGGGCCCCAACGGCACCCATATTGATGTCGAAGGCCTGTTTGACCAGATTCCTGCAAGAAAGCGATTTCTCAAATCGCCCGCCACCGAACTGAATCACTGCAAAGAAATCTTCAATCGAATCGCCATGATCCAGCCCTCGATCCAGTGGCTGATGAGCCATCAGGGCAAGCCCGTGATTCGCTACCCCGCTGGGTCAGCCACGCAACGGATTGCGCATTGTCTGAATGCCACAGAGACCGATCTTCGCGTCGTGGATGTTCAAGCCGGCCCCATGCGCATTCAAGCCTGGCTTGTGCCACCAACCCAGTCTCGTACCCGTGCCGATGACCAGTACTTTTATGTCAACCGGCGACCTGTTCGCGACCGGGTGCTGATGCATGCGGTGAAGGCGGCTTACCAAGACGTCTTACACAGTGACCGGCAGCCGGCTTTTCTTGTGGCGCTTGAAATTGACCCTGAGCTCGTGGATGTCAATGTGCATCCAGCCAAAAACGAAGTTCGCTTTCGTGAGAGCCCTGCCGTTCACCAGGCCGTGTTCCGGGCCATACGAGACGCCTTAGCGATCAGTGCGTTGATGCCAGAAAGCCGTGATGAATCCGAATCAAAATCAGCAAGGGGTGCGTCGCTGCAGCCATGGAGCCCCTCGGTTGG
>CAYWPQ010000010.1:13006-35468 GCA_964460315.1 uncultured Bordetella sp.
CCGAATCAAAATCAGCAAGGGGTGCGTCGCTGCAGCCATGGAGCCCCTCGGTTGGCAGCGGACAGACGGCATCACTGGGACTGCAATGGGACACCGCGCCCATTCGGGCGGCATCGGGTTTTTCGGCTCGCGAGCCCGGCATCGACAGCCTGAAGCGCACCGACGACTGGGGAGCCCAGGGCAATGAGGAACACCCCTTAGGCTTTGCTCTTGGTCAGCTTCATGGCATTTACATCCTGGCGCAGAACAAACACGGGCTGATTCTGGTGGATATGCATGCAGCCCACGAACGGGTCGTTTACGAAGCGCTCAAAAAACAATTCGACGGAACTCGGGCTGAGGCATCAAGCCAATCTCTGCTCAGCCCTGCGGTGTTCTCGGCAAGCCCATTAGAAATCGAAACCTTCAGGTTCCAACAGTCTGCACTGCATCAGCTTGGGTTCGACCTGGGTCAGATCAGCGAACAGCAGATTGCCATTCGCGGCCTGCCTGTGATGCTGGCCGACAGCGATCCGATCGCCCTTTTACGCGACACGCTGGCCGAGTTAGGCCAGGAGGGCGCAGCACTTGAAGTGGAATCACAACGCAATGAGCTGCTTGCGCAGATGGCTTGCCACGCGGCAGTTCGGGCCAATCGATCACTCACGATCCCCGAGATGAACGCGCTTCTCCGAGCCATGGAAAGAACCGATCGAGCCGATCAGTGCAACCACGGCAGGCCGACCTGGCTCGCCTTCTCACTTTCGGATCTGGACAAGCTCTTCCTTCGCGGTCAGTGATGCTCTGCCTGATTGGTCCAACGGCCAGCGGCAAAACGGGTCTTGCCATGGCCCTTGCCGACCGCCACCCCAGAATTGAAATCATCAGCATGGACTCTGCCCTGGTCTATCGCTCGATGGATATTGGCACCGCCAAGCCCACCGCCCTGGAACGTCGTCAGGTGCGGCACCATCTGATTGACATCCTCGACCCAAGCGAATCGTATTCCGCAGCACGATTTGTGCATGACGCAGTTCAGGCCGCTCAACAAATCACGGATCGGGGAGGTATTCCTCTGGTGGTTGGCGGAACGATGCTCTACTTCAAAGCTTATTGCGAAGGCCTTGATGATCTTCCCAGCGCACCGCTTGCGATTCGTCAGGCGGTCGGTAAGGACGCTGAAATGCTGGGTTGGCCCGCCATGCATACCAGGCTTTCCAAGATTGACCCGACGACAGCAGCAAGGCTTTCGCCCAGCGACGCGCAGCGAATCTCTCGGGCTCTTGAGGTGTTTGAATTCACCGGTAAAACCATGTCGGCCCTGATTGCGGAAAGCGGACCGAGACAGACCAGCGTCAATGGTGCGCGGCCTGCTCTGCAAACCATTGCCTTGCTACCCCAAGACCGAAGTCTCTTGCACAAGAGGATCGAAGAGCGCTTCAAGATGATGGTCAGCCAAGGGCTTCTCGACGAAGTGAGGGCATTGATGAAGCGAGGAGATCTCACACCAGAGCTTCCCAGCATGCGCTGCGTGGGGTATCGACAGGCCTGGGAACACCTTGAAGGTAAGACCAGTATGGATGATTTCATGGCCGCGGGCATCGCGGCGACACGTCAGCTTGCGAAACGACAGATCACCTGGCTACGAAGCTTTCAAGGGCTGCGTTGCATCGACCCCTTGCTTCAGACACCCAAGCTCTCCGAGCTTTTTCCTGAGCTGAGCTGAACTGAGCTGAACCGATTGAGTCAGCTGATGACTGTCTGGGCCTCTTGCCCCTGCCGACGACGAATCTCACCAATACGATAGACCACCTCACCTTGGGTGGTGAGAAGGGCGGCAACCTGTTCGGCTTCGCTGGGCTTGACCACCACCACCATGCCAATGCCGCAGTTAAACACCCGATGCATCTCATCTTCCGGAATGGCGCCCTGTGATTGAATCCAGTTCATCACCGCAGGCCTTGTCCAGCTTGACGACTTGATCGCCGCAGTCATGGAATCAGGAAGAATGCGCGGCACATTCCCAACCAGACCACCGCCCGTAATGTGGGCCATCGCTTTGATTCCGTCACGATGCTTCGAGAGCGCCGAGAGCATCGAACGGACATAAAGCTTGGTGGGAGCCATCACGAGATCGGCGAGAGATTGCTGGCTGCCTGGAATCGACACCTTGGCCAGGGCCTCTGGGGTGCATGCGCCGCAGGCGCGCTCCAGGACTTTTCGAACCAGGGAATAGCCATTGCTGTGAAAGCCACTCGAGGCCAGGCCCAAAAGTACATCCCCTTCAGCGACGCGGCTCGCGTCAAGAATCTGACTTTTTTCAACGGCCCCCACCGCAAACCCCGCAAGGTCGTACTCGCCTTCGGGGTACATGCCCGGCATCTCGGCGGTTTCACCACCAATCAACGCACAGCCTGAGAGTTCACAGCCTTTGGCGATGCCAGCGACCACCGCAGCGGCCGTGTCCACCGAGAGCTTTCCACAGGCGAAGTAATCCAGAAAAAAGAGGGGTTCGGCCCCTTGCACCAGAATGTCATTCACGCTCATCGCCACCAGATCGATGCCCACGGTGTCATGTCGATCAAGGGAAAAGGCAAGCTTGAGCTTCGTGCCCACGCCATCGGTGCCGGAGACCAGCACCGGCTCCTGGTAGCGCTTGGGAACCTCGAACAGGGCACCAAAGCCGCCAATTCCGCCAAGAACCTCTGGGCGCATCGTTCTTTTTGCCAAAGGCTTGATACGATCGACCAAAGCATCGCCTGCATCAATGTCGACACCCGCCTCGCGGTAGGTCATCGGGGTGGCTGCAACGGGAGGCTTTTGTGAATTCATGGCGGATTTCTCGTGAAAACCGCTATTTTAGGGAAGTTATGGGCCAAACGCGCCCCCAATGATCACCATGCAACTCGCCTTAAATCTGATCGACCCCCCAAGCCCACGACTCGACAATGGCGTCGAAGGTCGGAATCAGGCTGCGCTTGCAGCCCTCGCTGGGCTTGTCGCGGCAGATCGCCCACGGCACTACGCCACCATGGTCCTCTGGGGAGCGCCGGGGTCGGGCAAAAGCTTCTGGCTGCATGCCTGGGGCCATGCGCTTGGCGAAAGAGCCACGGTCCTGTCTTGCGCCGGCGACCTTCATGCCGAGCGTGACGAGGCGATCGCCAGCACCATGGACGCGGCCGTGCGTGCCTTGCATGACACCCATGACCCGCTCAGCAGCCAAAACGCGACGCCCACCTCGTTGGCTTCCGCCATCTGGCTTTTGGACGATATTGATCGGGCGGGGCCCAAAACCGTCGAGGCCCTGTTTCGACTTTACAATGCGGCTCGAGAGTCAGCGTGTGTAGTGATCGCGTCAGCTCAGTCTGCACCGATGCGGCTCAATCTGCGAGATGACCTGCGAACCCGACTGGGCCAGGGGCTGATTTTTGAGCTGCATGAGCTGAACGACGACGAAAAACGAACCGCCCTGAAAGATCGGGCGGAACATCTAACACTGCCCATTACCGATGAATTCATTCACTACATGCTCACCCATCTTCCAAGAGATCTTGGCCGGCTTGCCGCGATCTTGGATGCATTCAATGATTACGCTTTGGCCAAACAACGTCCGCCCACCATTCCTCTGTTGAAAGAATTGCTCGACCAACGCCATGCAACAGCTCGCACTCTTTGACCTTGACAACACCCTGTTGCCCATTGACAGCGATGTCTCTTGGGCACAGTTCCTGGTGGACCTAAAAGTGGTGAACGCCGATTGGTATTCGAAACGCAATGACCACTTCTATGCTCAGTACTGTGCGGGCACTCTGGACATTGATGAGTTTCTGGCCTTCCAGCTGGCCCCCTTGGCACAGCACCCCCGAAGCCAGCTGCTGGCCTGGCGCGAACAGTTTATTCGCGAAGTCATCACCCCCAGTCTGCATCCGAAGGCCTTGGCCCTTGTGCAGCAGCACCAGGCTCAGGGCGATCTCTGCGCGATTGTCACCGCGACCAATTCGTTTATTACCGGGCCCATTGCACGCGCCTTTGGTATTGAGCATCTGATTGCGACCGAAGTTGAAATTGACGCCAACGGCGAGTTCACCGGTAAGCCCACGGGTCTTCCCAGTTTTCGTGAAGGTAAGGTCACCCGGGTCGAGCAATGGCTGGCCATGCAAGGCCTTGGTCTCTCTGATTTCGCAGTCTCGGTTTTTTACAGTGATTCATTCAACGACCTGCCCCTGCTGGCTCGCGTCACCCGCCCGGTGGCGGTGAACCCCGACGACAAGCTGGCTAAGCACGCAAAGGCTCAGGGCTGGCAGGTGTTGCAGCTCTTCGAGCGCACGGAAACCACCGATGACTAAAGCGGTCGTCACCCAAAGGCTTGCCCATCCCGAACCATGATTCGAAAGATCTTCAAAAGCCTTGCACGACTGGCGCCTGGCAAGCTCTCTCCCAAGGCCGCAAGACGAGCCTCGGAACAAGTTCCCCACGAGCCCGAGGTTTACAAGGGCAACAAGATTGGGATTGACCCACGGCTGGTGTCGAATGCGGCAATGCGCACGGTGGAAGGGCTTCAGAAAGCCGGCTTTCAGGCCTTCGTGGTGGGTGGGGCGGTGCGCGATCTGTTGCTGGGTATTCGACCCAAGGATTTCGACGTCGCCACGGATGCCGAGCCTGAACAGGTCCAGCGCTGTTTTCGACGCGCGCGCATTATTGGCCGGCGTTTCCGACTGGTTCATGTCATGTTCGGCCCTGAGACGATTGAGGTCTCCACCTTTCGAGCGCTTCAGGCCGACGATCTTGATATTGACGAACACGGCCGAGTGCTGCGTGACAACGTCTTTGGCGAACAACACGAGGACGCCACCCGCCGGGACTTCACCGTCAATGCGCTCTATTACGACCCCCTCAGCGACAAGGTGCTGGACTACCACCATGGGGTGAAAGACCTCAAGAAAAAAGTCTTGCGCATGATCGGTGACCCCGATCACCGCTACCGAGAGGACCCGGTCAGAATGCTTCGAGCCATTCGCCTTTCGGCCAAGCTTGAATTCACCATCGAGCCCGGCACCCTTGCCCCCATTCGCCCTTTGGCCGATCTCATCCGCAATGTGCCCAACGCACGTCTTTTTGATGAAATGCTCAAGCTCTTGCATTCCGGCAACGCCTACGCTGGTCTGAAAAAACTTCGTGACGAAGGTCTCCACCACGGATGCCTGCCGCTTCTTGACATGATCTTCGATCATGCCGACGACAAGGCCGAGGCCTTTGTCACGCTGGCGTTGCGTGCCACCGATGCACGCATCCATGACGGCAAGCCAGTGTCGTCCGGTTTTCTTTTTGCAGCCCTTT
Source organism: uncultured Bordetella sp. (assembly GCA_964460315.1). Taxonomy (GTDB): domain Bacteria; phylum Pseudomonadota; class Gammaproteobacteria; order Burkholderiales; family Burkholderiaceae_A; genus Lacustribacter. Next base: position 18,323 of record CAYWPQ010000010.1, read on the forward strand.
TGTGGAATCTGGTCTGGGAACGATGGCAGGAACTGCTTCGCGCCGGCGGTCACAGCATTCCCATGCTGAATCAGGCCATTGACGAGGTGGTGGATCAGCAGCTGCAGGCCTTGGCCATTCAAAAACGCTATGTCGCCGACATGCGCGACATCTGGCTGATGCAGCCGCGGTTTGAAAAGCGCCAGTCGGCCACGGTGGCCCGCCTCATGGAGCACCTTCGATTCCGCGCCGGCTACGACTTTTTATTGCTTCGTGCGCAATCGGGTCAATGCGATGCTGAACTGGCCCAATGGTGGACAGACTACATCGATGCCGACACCGAAGGTCGTGCCGCTTTGATTTCCCAGGCAGCTTCCGCGCGAGGCTCGGCCCCCGCCAGCAAATCGCGTCGACGCCGGCGCAAGCCCAAGGCAAGCGAGACTTGACTCATCTGGCGTACATCGGGCTGGGCGGCAATCTTGGTGATCCTGCGCCAACCCTTCGGCAGGCGCTGGATCAGCTTGCTGGACACCCCGACATTCAGCTCATTGCCTGTTCGCCGTTTTACCGCACCAAGCCAGTTGATGCCAAAGGGCCCGACTTCTGTAATGCGGCAGCAAAAATTGCGACATCGCTTTCGGCCATTCAGCTGCTCGAACTTCTTCTTGCCACCGAACAGGCTTTCGGCCGAACGCGTGACAGCTGGCATGCGCCGCGAACACTTGACCTTGATCTTCTTGCCTATGACTCGGTTCGGATCATCAGCTCACAGCTGACCGTGCCACACCCTCGCGCGCACGAACGCGCCTTTGTGCTGGTGCCCCTGTGTGACATTGAACCTAGTCTGATGATTGGCGAAGTGAACGGCGGCAATGCCCAGAGCGCACAGGCCTGGCTGAATTCTCTGAGCCCAGCATCACTGGGCGAGGTCTCTCCATGGTGAGACAATAGCGTTCATGAGCACTGTCCTGCCCGACTCCGACAGCCGGCCCGCATGGGCTGAGCGGTTTCGATCCATCGTGATCGAGGGGCCCATTGGCGTGGGCAAGAGCAGCCTGGCCAGAAAGTTTTCTGAACGCTTTGGCTACACGCCCTTGCTTGAAGCGCCCCAAGAGAACCCCTTTCTCGCCAAGTTTTACAGAGACAGCGCACGTTATGCGCTGCCCACACAGCTTTTTTTCTTGTTTCAGCGAATTGATCAGTTGAGGGACATCACCCAGCGTGATTTCTTTTCGGAGACAGTGATCAGTGACTTCATGATTGACAAAGACCCCCTCTTTGCCCGGCTCACGCTCTCCGAGGAGGAGCTTTCCTTGTATCTGAAGATCTTCGAGGTGCAAAAACCTCAGGCCCCCACGCCTGATCTGGTGGTGGTCTTGCAGGCTTCGGCCGATGCGCTGATTGAACGCATCCGCGGACGAGGCATTCCCATGGAACAGTACATGTCCGAGGACTACCTTCGCAGCCTTTCCGAGGCCTATACCCATTTCTTTCACCACTATGAGCAGGCACCCGTGTTGATTGTCAACACGGACCAGCTCAACCCCATCGAACGGGAAGAAGATTTCTCGGTACTGATTCAACAGATCGCCAACTTCAAAGGTCGCCGAGCGTATTTCAATTCGCTCAATGACTTCTAAGCGGGAATTCAAGCAATGAAGATCGTCAAAACCATTGCGGAGCTTCGTTCACAGCTTCGTGGCCAGCTTCGCACAGCCTTCGTCCCCACCATGGGCAATCTGCATGAGGGGCATCTGTCGCTCATGCGACTGGCGGCCAATCACGGGGACCCAGTGGTGGCCTCAATTTTTGTAAACCGCCTGCAGTTTGGCCCCAGCGAAGATTTCGACACCTATCCGCGGACGATGGAAGACGATATTGCCAAGCTGGAAAAGGAAGGGGTCTATGTGCTCTTTGCGCCGGATGAGTCCGAGATGTATCCGGTGCCGCAGGACTATCGCATCAGCCCTCCCCATGACCTTGGCGATATTTTGGAAGGAGAATTTCGACCGGGGTTTTTTATTGGCGTCACCACCGTGGTGATGAAGCTTCTGCAGTGCGTTCAGCCGCAGGTGTCCGTCTTCGGCAAGAAGGATTACCAACAGCTGATGATTATCCGAAGAATGTGTCAGCAGTTTTCAATTCCCACAGAGGTCATTCCGGCCGAGACCGTCCGAGAGGACGATGGTCTGGCCATGTCGTCGCGCAATCGTTACCTGAATTCAGACGAACGTCGTGAGGCCGTATGGCTTTCGAAAACCCTTCAGCAGGTGGCTGAGCGAGTTCGGGGCGGCATGTCCACGATGTCGCTGGGCGTGAACGACCTGGCTGAACTTGAACAGGCAGCCATTCAGAATCTTCGCCAGCGGGGATGGCTTAGCGATTACATCGCCATTCGTCGACGTGTTGACCTGAAGCAGCCCACCACGGAAGACCTGGCCAAGCCCGATCAGCTGGTGGTGTTGGCGGCCGCCAGGCTTGGGAAAACTCGCCTCATTGACAACCTCGAGATCTAAAAGATCGGGGGTGGTGACTAGCGGATAAGTACCGCCACCACGAAGGCGACCAGGGCGATGACGCCCATGGTCTTGAGGATAGTTTTTGAGTTCTGGTTGGGTGGGTTCATTCTGGACTCACAAGACCGACTTCAAAAGCTTGCCCATCTCGGATGGGTTCTTGGTGGTCTTGATGCCACAAGCTTCCATGATTTCAAGCTTGGCCTGCGCTGTATCTGCACCGCCGGAAATCAGAGCGCCTGCATGGCCCATCCGCTTTCCTGGGGGCGCAGTGACCCCAGCAATGAAGCCGACCACGGGCTTTTTCATGTTGTCCTTCGCCCACTGCGCGGCATTGACCTCGTCGGGGCCACCAATTTCACCAATCATGATGACGGCGTCCGTGTCGGGGTCGTCATTGAAGAGTTTCAGAACATCGATGTGCTTTAGGCCATTGATGGGGTCGCCACCGATGCCCACGGCCGATGACTGACCAAGACCCATTTCGGTCACCTGGCCCACCGCTTCATAGGTCAGGGTTCCGGATCGGGAAACAATGCCAATGCGGCCCTTGCGGTGAATGTGGCCGGGCATGATGCCGATCTTGATTTCTTCGGGGGTGATCAGCCCTGGGCAATTGGGGCCCAAGAGCAGGGTCTTTTTGTTCATGGCGCGCATTTTGTTACGGACCACCATCATGTCGCGAACGGGAATGCCTTCTGTGATGCAGATGGCGAGGTCGAGATCCGCTTCGACGGCCTCCCAGATGGCGTCAGCGGCACCGGCAGGTGGAACATAAATGACGGACACCGTCGCGCCTGTGGCTGCCTTGGCGTCTTTCACAGAGGCGTAGATGGGAATGCCCTCGAAATCTTCACCCGCTTTCTTTGGGTTCACACCGGCCACGAAACAGTTTTTTCCATTGGCGTAGTCACGGCACATGCGGGTGTGAAATTGACCGGTCTTGCCCGTGATGCCTTGGGTGATGACCTTGGTATTTTGATTGATCAGAATTGACATGTTGATTTGCTCCCCTGGGCTCAGGCTTTTTTGGCGGCGTCGACAACCTGCTTGGCCGCGTCGGCCATGGTGTCGGCGGTAATGATGGGCAGACCGGATTCGGCAAGAATTTTCTTGCCCTGGTCTTCGTTGGTTCCCTTCATCCGCACCACCAACGGAACCTTCAGGCCCACGGCACGAGATGCCGCAACCACGCCGTCGGCGATCACATCGCAGCGCATGATGCCGCCAAAGATGTTGACCAGGATGGCCTTCACATTGGGGTTAGCCAACATGATCTTGAAAGCCTCGGTGACTTTTTCAGTGGTAGCACCACCACCGACGTCAAGGAAGTTGGCGGGCTCGCCGCCGAAGAGCTTGATGGTGTCCATGGTGGCCATGGCCAGGCCAGCACCATTCACCAAGCAGCCGATGTTGCCGTCAAGCTGGATGTAGGCCAGATCGAACTTCGAGGCTTCGATCTCAGCAGGATCTTCTTCGTCGAGGTCACGCATCTCGACGATCTCTGGATGACGATAGAGTGCGTTGGAATCGAAGTTCCACTTCGCATCAAGCGCAATCACTTTGCCGTCGCCCGTCAGAATGAGTGGGTTGATTTCTGCAAGCGATGCATCGGTGTCCCAAAAAGCCTGATACAGGCCCTTCAGAATGGTTCGCGCCTGGGGCAGCGATGCTGCGGGCACGCCGATCTTGGTGGCCAGGCTGTCGGCATCGGCGTCGGTCAGGCCCGTGGCCGGGTCGACAAATACCTTATGAATTTTCTCGGGGTGGCTCTCGGCCACTTCCTCGATGTCCATGCCGCCTTCGCTCGAACCCATCAGGCAAACACGTTGGGTGACCCGGTCAGTGACCACGGCGACATAGAGCTCTTTCTTGATGTCCGCGCCTTCTTCGATCAGAAGGCGGCGGACTTTTTGACCACCGGGACCGGTTTGGTGGGTGACCAGCTGCATGCCCAGGATGTTGCTGGCGTAGGTTTTCACTTCATCGAGTGATTTGGCCACTTTGACGCCGCCACCTTTACCGCGACCACCGGCATGAATCTGAGCCTTGACCACCCAAACTGGGCCGCCGAGGTCTTGGGCTGCTTTGACAGCCTCATCTACAGAAAAGCAGGGTGTTCCGCGCGGAACAGACACACCATATTTGCGCAGGATTTCCTTGCCTTGGTATTCGTGAATTTTCATTATGAGAGCCCCCTGATTAACCCTTAGAGTTTATCACGCAGCCCCTTGAACAATTGGCCGATGGCTTCGGCCGAGAAGCCCCGCTGGGCAAGGAACCGTTGCTGTTTTATCCGCTCGTCGGCCGAGCTGGGGGGGGTGCCGAACCTCTTGTTCCAGACCTGTTGCAGGCGATCTGTTTCTGAGGCCCGAAGCTGATCCACGACCGAGTCAAGCGCGCCGCCCTCAATGCCTTTTTGCTGAAGCTCGTGCCTTACCCGAGCGGCGCCGTATTTCGCGCCCCTTACCCGACCGATGGATTCGGCACAGCGTTGGTCTGAAAGGAGTCCTTCAGACTCGAGGTCTGAGAGGACGGAGTCGAGCTGTTCGTGATCAGAGGCCAGGGGCAAGAGTTTGGTGAAGAGCTCTTGCCGAGAATATTCCCTTCGAGAGAGAGCCGCGATGGCTCTCCCCCGAAGGGAGGCTGAAGAAAGGGGTTCTGATGGGGCACGGCTTTTCAACATGGAGAACCGGGCCCGTTTGGGGTTTACTCTTCGGCGGCTGCCTCTGCGGCTTGAGCCGCCTCAGCCGCTTTTGCTGCTGCCTTCGGGGAGAGCTCAGAGGCCTGCCTTGCTGAAACACCAAACTTTTCGCGCAGCTTGTTTTCAATCTCAAAAGCGAGCGCTGGATTTTGGCGCAGGAATTCGCGGGCATTGTCTTTGCCCTGCCCGATTCGCTCACCGTTGTAGCTGTACCAGGCGCCTGACTTTTCCACAACATCAGCCTCGGAGCCGAGATCGAGGATTTCGCCTTCACGCGAGATTCCCTCGCCGTAGAGGATGTCAAAGGTGGCTGCCTTAAAGGGTGGGGCTACCTTGTTCTTGACCACCTTGACCTTGGTTTCAGAGCCCGTGACCTCGTCGCCTTTTTTGATGGATCCGGTGCGACGGATATCAAGGCGAACGGATGAATAAAACTTCAGGGCATTACCGCCGGTGGTGGTTTCCGGGTTGCCAAACATGACACCGATCTTCATACGGATTTGGTTGATGAAGATGACGAGTGTGTTGGTGCGGTTGATCGTTCCGGTGAGTTTTCTCAGCGCCTGAGACATGAGTCTGGCCTGAAGACCGGGGAGAGAGTCGCCCATTTCGCCTTCGATTTCAGCCTTCGGGGTAAGCGCAGCGACGGAGTCAACCACGATGAGATCGACCGACCCCGAACGGACCAGAGCATCCACAATTTCGAGGGCTTGCTCGCCGGTGTCTGGCTGGGAAATGAGAAGGTCACTTAGGTCGACGCCAAGCTTTTGCGCGTACTGGGTGTCAAGCGCGTGTTCCGCGTCAACGAAGGCACATGTGCCACCAATCTTTTGCATTTCCGCAATGACCTGAAGCGTGAGGGTGGTTTTGCCCGACGATTCCGGACCGTAAATTTCCACGACTCGGCCGCGAGGCAGGCCGCCCACGCCCAGGGCTAGGTCAAGCCCCAAAGAGCCTGTTGAGACCACTTGAATGTCGGGAGCGACTTCGTTTTCCCCCATGCGCATGATCGAGCCTTTGCCGAACTGCTTTTCGATTTGGGAGAGGGCAGCGGCTAGGGCCTTGGCCTTTTCTGCGCGGGTTTTGTCTTGTTTGTCTTGCATGGTCAGGTTCCTTTGATTGGGGCAGGCATGAGGGGAATACTACTGTATAAAAAAACAGCTTTCAAGCGAATTTTGATTGTAGAAACCCTTAAACCCGTTTGACTACTAGCGGGATTGCCTAGGCCCTTAAAACCTATTGATGTGAGTGATCACTGTTCGTTAAATAACTACAAATATTGGATAAAGAAAAAATAGCCGCCTTCATTTGGATCTCATTCCGATCACCCTGAAAAAGCTTTTTCTCAGACTTCACCCCAAAAGGCCCAGCCCAGGCAAAGCAGACCAAACCCACGGGCTTCTCGACCGTTCCCCCTTGGGGCCCCGCGACGCCGGTGATGGAAAGGGAGGCTCGCCCCGGATCTGTCTTTGGCATGAGCCCCATAGCCATCTCCTGGGCAACCTCCAGGCTCACCGCGCCGTGACGGTCAAGCGTGTCCTGCCCCACCCCAAGCATGGCCACCTTCACCTGATTCGAATAGCTCACCACGCCCCCATCAAACCACTGGCTTGATCCGCCAACCCGCGTCAGCCAGTGGCTGACCAGCCCCCCCGTGCAGGATTCGGCCGTCATGAGACGAATGCCCCGTTTCTGAAGCACAAAGCCCGTGGCAAGAGCCATCAGCAGCCCCCAGTCCGCCGAGCGATTCGTCATGGCCAAGGCCCCCAGAGTTGAATCAGCCGCAAAAGAATGGCGCAGCTAATCAGTGTGTACGCCGCAGCGACAAGGTCATCCAGCATGACACCCCATCCATCGGTGCTTGCCCGATCAATCTGGCGAATCGGCGCAGGCTTAGCGATGTCGAAGAATCGGAACAATAAAAACGCAGTCAGCTGAATCAGCCACTCAGGCACCGGGCCCATGGCGAAAAATCCCGCAGGGTCGCGGGCATTTGGAAGCAGCCAAAGCACACACCAGAATGCAAGAATTTCGTCCCACACAATCGACGATGAATCGGCCTCGCCGAGTGCCCGTCCCGTACGCGTGCAGGCCCAGATGCCAATCAGAAAGCCCCACACCAAGACGGCGGCCCAAGCGCCGTCCGACATCCAGGGGTCGATCACGATAAAACTGATCCAGGCCCAGAGCGTTCCCACGGTTCCGGGGGCAAAGGGCGACAGGCCACTTCCGAATCCCAGCCCGATCATGTGGGCGGGATGACGCCAGAAAATTTTTCCGGGCGAGCTAATCATTGCTGGTCTGAGAAGTGATGAAAGCCACGGGCGCGGATGGCGTCAAGATATGGCGAAGAAAGCGGCTGTTGTTGGTCATCACGCCAGTCCAGATGAAATGATTGATCAGACAAAATGATCTCACCAATTCGTGTCAGCGGAAGGCGAAGTGAATTGGACAGCGCGACCAATTCGTCGCGCGCCGAAGGTGGCGCAGAAAACAAGAGCTCGTAATCGTCGCCGCCCGCTGCGGCCAAGACACGCGCCTCATTCCAGGACATCTGACCGGAATCCACCAACGCGCGTAATCGATCCCCCAAGGGCAGCGCCGACCACTGCAGCCTTGCCCCCATCAATGCGCCCTGCTTCTGAGACGAAGCCTTCAACAGATGACCAATCTCTGAAGTCAATCCGTCAGAGACATCAATGGCCGCATGAGCCGTCTTACTCGCGCGAAGTGCCAGGCCAAGAGCAAGCCTTGGTGAAGGCCAGTCCAATCGAACGTCGGACACTCCACTCTGCACAGCCCAGGCCGCATCACCCAGCGCCCCCGACACCCAGAGATCATCGCCAAGCCTGACCCCATCCCTTCGAAGTGCGCCGCCTTGGCCATCCACGTTGGGCAGTGGTGCGGCACCCATCACGGTCACTGAGAAGATCTGGGGTGAACCCACAGGCACACCAACGGTGTCACCACCAATTAACGGGCATTGAACCTCACGAGCGAGCGCGAGGAAGCCTTCGAGAAAAGCGGTGATCCAGGGTTCGTCAATGTCGCGTAGCCCCGCAGAAAGTGTGCACGCAACGGGTCTTGCGCCCATGGCTGCGAGATCAGAAAGGTTGACAGCAAGCGCCTTATGTCCCAGCGACCGAGGGTCCACCGATGCACGGTAGTGTCGGCCTTCCACCAACATGTCCGTGGAGACCACCATTTGTTCGCCATCACGCAGTGGCGGAATCAGCGCGGCATCATCGCCAATGCCCAGGGCCTGAGGATCTTGATGAAAGGGCTGGCCCCACGCGGCCTGATGTCGAATCAGGCGGTCGATGACATCGAACTCTTTCGAGCTAGCCATTCGGTCTTAGTTGAGCCGCGAGCTTGTCCAAAACACCATTGATGTACTTGTGTCCATCCGTGCCGCCGAAGGATTTGCCAAGTTCAATGGCCTCGTTGATGACCACCCGATAGGGAACCTCGGGCAGGTGAAGAAATTCATAGGTCGCCAATAACAAGATGGCGTGTTCCACCGGAGAGAGCTCTTCAATGGGGCGGTCCAGCTGCGCGCTGAAGGTCTCTCGAAGGCTTGGGGCTTTGCGCAAAACACCATGGAAAAGCGCGTCGAAATAATCTTGGTCACAACGGGCATAGGCCTCTTGCTCACGCATGAAGGCATCAATGGCGCCGGCATCTTCAGCCGACAAGAGCCACTGATAGATACCCTGAACAGCCAGGCTGCGGGATGAACGGCGGGTGCCTCGCGCCACCCGGTCGACCCGGGGAGCTTGCGCCGATTCTGCACCCACAGGTTTCGAATCCGCCGATGACTTACTCATTGTCACCACTGAGCTGATCATCGATGGCGAACAATAGATTAGCCATCTCTACGGCCACACGGGCACAGTCTCGACCTTTGTCGGAAGCGCGTTCCTGCGCCTGTGCATCGTTTTCAGTCGTGAGCACGCCATTGGCGACTGGAATGTGAAATTCCAGCGCCACCTTGGCAATGCCTGCGGCCGATTCGTTCGAGACGACCTCGAAATGATAGGTCTCGCCACGGATCACGGCGCCCAAGGCAATCAGGGCGTCGAATCGTCCAGTTTCCGCAAGCTGGGCCAAGGTGAGCGGAATTTCAAGTGCGCCTGGTACCTTGGCCACCACGATGTCGTCTGAACCAACACCCAGACGAAGAAGCTCATCCACGCAGGCTTCACGCTGACGGTCGCCGATGTCGGCATTGAAACGTGCCTGCACAATGGCAACACGCAGGCCTTCGCCTTCAAGATCCATTCGCAATTCATTCATTGTTGTCTCCTCCACGGTAGCCGGTTACTTCCAATCCAAAGCCCATCATGCTGGGCATCTTTCGCGGCTGGGCAAGAATCTTCATCTTGCCAACACCAAGATCACGCAATATTGCTGCTCCAAGGCCGTAATTACGAAGCTGACGGCTCGCACCTTGAGTCAGCGTTGCCGATGCAGGCTGATTCAGAACCTGAAGCTTCGCAAAAATTACTTCAGCCGATGGCGCGCAGTTCAGCATCACCACCACGCCAACCCCATGGCCCTGGATGGCCTCGAGTGCGTTGCTCAGGCTCCAGCTGTGAAGGCCGCTGTCCGCGTCCAGCGCGTCAATCACTGTAAAAGGTTCATGCACACGCACCAGGCTTTCATGATCGGGCCTTGGCTCACCCACGACAAGCGCCAGATGCGGCTGCTGGGCCGCACGGTCTTCATAGACCACCAGCTGCAGCTCGCCATGAGCGGTACGAATACGACGCTGCGACAAACGCTTCACCAGGCTTTCATTGGCGCTGCGGTATTTGATGAGGTCAGCAATCGTTCCAATTTTCAGGCCATGACTTTTGGCGAACTCAAGAAGATCGGGCAGCCGTGCCATGGTGCCGTCGTCTTTCAGAATTTCACAGATCACGCCTGCGGGCTCAAGCCCCGCAAGCTGCGCAAGATCACAGCCCGCTTCGGTGTGGCCCGCGCGCGCAAGCACACCGCCCGGCTGAGCTTTCAAGGGAAAGATATGGCCCGGCTGAACAAGGTCTTGAGGGCCCGCCTTTTTGGCCACCGCGGCAGCGATGGTGGTGGCACGATCGGCGGCGCTGATGCCGGTGGTCACACCTTTAGCGGCTTCAATCGAGACCGTGAATGCGGTTCGGTGCGGCGACTGGTTGTCATTGACCATCAGCTGCAAATTCAGCTGCTGACAACGCTCTTCCGTGAGCGTGAGGCAGATCAGGCCACGGCCATGCTTGGCCATGAAGTTGATGGCCTCGGGCGTGACGCATGATGCCGCCATGACCAGGTCGCCTTCGTTTTCACGGTCCTCGTCGTCCACCAAGACCACCATACGGCCCGAGCGGATCTCTTCGATGAGTTCTTCAGGCTGAGAAAGTGTGTGGTTCGACATCTTAGGCTTCCGGTGACAGGGGGTCGGCCGCCATCTGGGCAAGTCTTGGCAGCATGCGTGCCACCTGCTTGGCCAACTGATCGACCTCGATATTGACTTGATCACCCGACCGACGATACTGCAGCTGGGTCATCTGCCAGGTGTGTGGAATAAGGTTAATGGAGATCGATACTCCCGCCGCATGATCATGGAGTCGATTCACCGTGAGGCTGACACCATCCACAGCGATGGATCCTTTGTCACTGACATAGGGGGCCAGCCGTTTGGGAAGGTCAATCACCAATTCCCATGACTCGCCCTTGGCCAAAAGCGACTCAATGGTGCCCACACCATCGACATGGCCGCTTACCAAATGCCCGCCAAGACGATCGCCAAGACGCATCGCTTTTTCCAGGTTCACCGGGCCTGGGGCATCCAGGCCTGCCGTGCACTGCAGGCTTTCTCGAGAGACATCAAATTCAAGTGCCGATGGGGAGCAGTTCACCACGGTCATGCAGGCGCCGTTGATGGCGATGGAGTCGCCAAGCGCGATGTCGTCGGTGGGTAATGCACGAGGGTCCACCACAAGCCGAACGCCCTCTTGGAGCGGAAGCACTTGGGTGATGGCGCCAACGGCCTGAACGATTCCAGTGAACATGCTGCAGTCTAGCGCTTTGTTCTAACTCTTGACCAATTGAACGCGAAGCGCATCGCCCACCATGGTGGGCTGCTTGAACCGCCAGCGAGGCGCATCCGCAATGGCCTGATACGGGCCCAGGTCGTCGGCCATCGGCATTCCGTCACCCAGCATGAGCGGAGCCAGATAGACCAGCCATTCATCAATCAAATCGTCACGCATCATGGCGCCCGTCAGCCTTGCACCACCTTCCACGTGAACTTCGTTGCAGCCACGCTCGCCCAAGGCCTTGATGAGGAACGTCAGGTCAACTTTGCCTGATGAAGGGTCTGTAGGCGTACGAATGATCTCCACGCCCCGGTCACGAAGGGCGGCAGCCTTGTCGGCGTAAGCAGGAAGCGAGATATCCACACACACCGCCAGCAGAGCATGACCGCCGGAAAGAATCAGCGCCTCTTCATCAATCTCGAACCGGGTGTCAACCACCACGCGCAGAGGCTGCCTGGGTGTGGCCACCGCGCGAACATTGAGCTGAGGGTTGTCTTTTCTTACCGTGCCGATACCCGTGAGAACCGCACAGGCTCGGGCCCGCCAGGCATGGCCGTCGTCTCTGGCAGCCTGGTCGGTGATCCATTGACTGGTGCCATCAGGGAGTGCCGTGCGTCCATCAAGCGATGCCGCGGATTTCGCTCGAACCCAGGGCATACCTGTTGCCATGCGCTTCATAAAACCTGGGTTCAGGTCATGTGCCTCGTCAGCCAAAAGACCACAACGAACATCAATGCCTTGGTCGCGAAGTTTCTGCAGACCGCGTCCAGAGACCTCGGGGTTGGGGTCTTGGGTGGCCACGATGACCCGACGAATGCCGGCCTCAATCAGGCTATCGGCACAAGGTGGTGTGCGGCCGAAGTGGCTGCATGGCTCCAGCGTGATGTAGGCGGTGGCCCCCATCGCCTTGTGGCTGCCAGCGTCTCGCAGGGCAATCACTTCGGCATGAGGAGCACCAGCCCGCTCATGCCAGCCCTGCCCCACGATGACCTCGTCTTTCACCAGCACACAGCCCACTCGCGGGTTGGGCGTGGTGGTGTAGAGCCCTTGGCGCGCAAGATCCAGCGCATGCCGCATGAAAAATTCGTCGTCGGCGCTGTACATTTACTTCTTTTTTCGGCTGACCTCGGCCACCAAGTCGTGGAACTCGGCCACGTCTTGAAAGCTTCGGTACACGGAGGCAAAGCGGACATACGCCACCTTGTCAATCTTGCGCAGCTCGTGCATCACCATTTCACCAATGCGCTGCGTGGGCACTTCCCGCTCGCCACTACCAGCCAGCTGCTCCTCAACCCGTCGAACGGCAGCATCCACAATCTCGGCGGGTACGGGGCGCTTGCGAAGGGCCAGAAGAAAACTGCCGCGAAGTTTTTTTTCGTCGAACTCCAGCCGTGCGCCGTTTTTCTTCACCACATACGGCAACGAGAGTTCGACTCGCTCCACCGTTTTGAATCGTCGGTCACAGGCCAGGCACCGTCTACGTCGGCGAATTTCAACGCCGTCTTCGGACACCCGGGTTTCAGTGACCTGGGTGTCTTCGGATCCGCAGGCAGGACATCGCATGGCTAGGTCCGATCAGCCGCCAAGACGGCCATCAACGGTAGACAGGGAAACGCGCGGTGAGCGCCTCGACCTTGGCTCGGACTGTTGCAATCACCGACGCGTCCGAAGGCGCGTCCAGAATATCGGCAATCAGATTGCCCACCAGGGTCATCTCTTCGGGGCCAAAGCCACGGGTGGTGCAGGCGGGTGTGCCCAAACGAATGCCACTGGTGACCATCGCCTTTTCAGGATCATTCGGGATGGCATTTTTGTTGACGGTGATGTGCGCCTCGCCAAGCGCGGCCTCCGCAGCCTTGCCCGTGATGGATTTGGCGCGAAGGTCGACCAGCATCACATGGCTTTCCGTGCGGCCCGAAACAATCCGCAGGCCACGGGCCACCAGCGCGTTCGAGAGCGCCGTGGCGTTATCAAGAATCTTTTGTGAATAGACCTTGAATTCGGGTTGGAGGGCCTCACCGAAAGCGACCGCCTTGGCAGCGATCACATGCATGAGAGGGCCACCCTGAAGGCCAGGGAAGACGGCGCTGTTGATCGCCTTTTCATGTTCGGCCTTCATCAGGATGATGCCGCCACGTGGTCCACGCAGGCTTTTGTGGGTGGTGGAGGTCACCACGTCCGCATGAGGCACAGGGCTTGGGTAAACGCCGCCGGCAATCAGACCCGAATAATGAGCCATGTCGACCATAAAGATGGCGCCAATCTCTTTGGCCACCTTGGCAAAACGAGCCCAGTCCGTTTTCAGGGCATAGGCCGAGGCCCCGGCAATGAGAAGCTTGGGCTTGTGTTCGCGCGCGAGGGCTTCCATTCGGTCGTAATCAATTTCTTCTTTACTGTTTAGACCGTAGGCCACCACATTGAACCACTTGCCCGACATATTCAACGGCATGCCGTGGGTGAGGTGTCCGCCCTCTGCCAAGGACAGGCCCATGATGGTGTCGCCAGGCTTCAAGAATGCAAGGAAGACGGCCTGGTTGGCCTGAGCACCCGAATGGGGCTGCACATTGGCTGCATCGGCGCCATAGAGTTTTTTCAGGCGATCAATCGCCAGCTGCTCGACCACATCAACATGCTCGCAGCCTCCGTAGTAGCGCTTGCCGGGATAGCCTTCGGCATATTTATTCGTCAGCTGTGATCCCTGGGCGGCCATGACGGCGGGGCTTGCGTAGTTCTCGGACGCGATCAGCTCGATATGAGCTTCCTGACGCTTGTTTTCCGCTTCAATCGCCGCAGCAACATCGGGATCAATCTGTGAGAGAGGGGTGTGGCGATCAAACATAAGCATTCCTATTGAAAGAAGATGAAGACGATGTGGCCAGAAGGCACCACTGGAACCAGAGCACACCAAAAATTAGGTGCGCCACCAAAAGATGAACGGGCTGGGCCACAGCAGGAAACCCAAGATGATTCAACGCCCCGCCCAAGAGCATTTCAAACACAATCAAGCCCACCAATGCGTAAGAGGCAAGGCCCGCTGCCGTTTTGCGCCAAGGGCTTTTCATGATCTTGTAGATAAGGAAAAGGGCAAGACCCAGAACCACCCATGAGAACGAACGGTGGACATAGAAAATCGCGGGCACATGTTCCAGCCAGTCGTGGCGCGAGGCGTCCGTGACATTACGGCTAATCCAGTCAACGCTTTCACGAATCTGTAGGCCCGAGATCACCTGAAACACCAAGGCCGCCAGGGTGAGCAAAATGATGTGTCGAAACCAATCCGGCAAGGCGCCCTGAAGACTTGCCGAAAAATGGTCACGCGCTGCGCGAGTGGTGGCATAGATCAAGGCCATCTGAACCAGAAAGGCCCCCGTCATGTGAAGCGAGATCATCACGGGCTTGAGATTCGTCGACACCACCTTCGAGCCAAGCCATGCATTAAAAAGCACAGCCAGCAGGGCAATCACCGCGGCATAGAACACCGGCGGGTCTTTCTGGCGAAACTTTGCCGAGACCAACACAAAAGCAAGAATGATCAGGCCGATGCTGGCCCCGACAAGACGGTTCACATATTCAATCCAGGTCTTGGTGGCGTCAAATGGGGCGGTGTCATAGCCGCGGTCGGCGTACTTGATGCGCCAATCCGCAGGAAGCTGAGACTCATGGGTTGGCGGAATCCATTGGCCAAAGCAAAGCGGCCAGTCCGGGCAGCCCATGCCAGCGCCTGTGGCGCGAACCGTGCCTCCCACAAGAATTAAAAAATACACAGCAATGATGGCAATCAGGCCAACCCGTCGAACCCAGCGGTCGTTCAAGGCTTCACTCATTGAATGGACACCCTCGCGAATTTTCGTTTGCCCACCTGAACCACATAGGTTCCGGCACCCAGTTGAAGCTGTCGATCAGAGACTTTGTCGCCATCAATTCGCACACCCCCTTGCTCCAGGTTGCGAATCGCTTCGGCCGACGAGGGCGCAAGACCGGCTTGTTTCAGGACGGCCACGATGCCAAGAGGCGCGTCCGTCAGGCTAACCTCAGGAATGTCGTCCGGGATGGCGCCTTGTTTGAAGCGCGCCTCAAAGGCCTCAAGAGCCTGCTGGGCTGCCGCAGCGCTATGAAAGCGTGCAACGATTTCCATCGCCAGGTCAACCTTGACGTCGCGCGGGTTTCGGCCCGCCGCAACTTCGGCCTGAAGCGCCTTGACCTGCGACATCGGGCGAAACGAGAGAAGCTCAAAGTAGCGCCACATCAGTTCGTCGGAAATGGACATCATCTTGCCGAAGATTTCATTGGCGGGTTCGGTGATGCCGATGATGTTGCCCTTGCTCTTGGACATCTTTTCAACGCCGTCCAAGCCTTCCAGAAGCGGCATGGTCAGAATGCACTGAGGCACTTGGCCGAACTCCCGCTGAAGCTCGCGGCCCATTAGAAGATTGAATTTCTGGTCGGTGCCGCCGAGTTCCAGATCGGCCTTCAGCGCCACGGAGTCGTAGCCTTGCACCAATGGGTAAAGAAATTCATGAACCGAAATGGGAATACCGCCTTTGTAACGCTTGGTGAAGTCGTCACGTTCCAGCATTCGAGCCACAGTGTATTTCGCGGCAAGCTGAATCATGCCCCTGGCACCAAGAGGCTCACACCATTCCGAGTTGTAACGGGTTTCGGTCTTGTTAGGGTCCAGCACCAGAGAAGCCTGCCTGAAATAGGTTTCCGCATTCGCCTTGATCTCTTCGGGGGTCAGCGGCGGACGGGTGGCATTTCGGCCCGTGGGGTCACCAATCAGCGCGGTGAAATCGCCAATCAAAAAGATGACGGTGTGGCCAAGGTCTTGGAGCTGGCGCATTTTATTGAGCACCACCGTGTGACCAAGGTGCAGATCTGGCGCGGTGGGGTCAAGGCCCAGCTTAATTCGCAGAGGAATGCCCGTGGCTTCACTTTTGGCGAGCTTGGCTGCAAATTCCGCAGCCACCAAGAGCTCATCGCAGCCACGAAGGGCCGTGTCCATGGCGTGCGACACCGCATCCGTCATGGGCGGGGAGACGGCGGAAGGCTCTCGGGCTTCTGAATTCAACACTCAACTCTTTCTGGGTGGCGGCAACTGGAAAAAAGAACGGCAGGAGCTTTCGGGGCGAAAACCGCCCGTCTAACCCATTCGAGGCTAGAATTTTAGCCCTTATGCCCCCCTTCAAACTTGAAAAACCGGAACGTCTCTGGACGATTGGCCCCGCCATCTTCGGCCTGGCCATGGCCATCATGACGGCGCTTGGCATTGCGGGCATCTCCGAGGCTGAATCCAGGCTGCTGTCGACCCAGATCGCCATCGAACTCAAGCCAGGCCGGCTTGAAGAACAGATCTCGGCGCTGTCCGCCCACGGGCTTGAACTCACCCGCGAAGACGAGGTTCGGCGCGGCGACTCCACCGACAGCCTGCTCACACGCCTTGGCGTGGAGGACACGGCGGCCAGGCAGTACCTTCGGCGTGACTCCCGAACAGCCTCGGTGCTGCGTGGCAATGTGGGACAAAACGCCCTGGTCACCACCGACCTTCAGGGCAAGCTTTTACGTCTGCAGATGATCAACAAGCTGGATGCCTGGATTGTTGAAAGAACTGGTGAAGGCCAATTCACCACGCGAACAGCAAGGCTTGGCCAGGAAACCCGGATCGAGCACCGCTCTGTCCAGGTGGGGCGATCGTTTTTTGCAGCCATGGACGAGGCCAATGTTCCTGAGTCCATCACGGAACAGGTGGTGACCTTGTTTGAATCTGATCTGGACTTTCGTCGACAGGTGAAGCCTGGCGATATCGTGCGGGTGATCTATGAAAACCAGCTGGTGGGTGGCCGCGGCATTGGCGTGTACAAGCTGATTGCGGT
>CAYWPQ010000010.1:35568-41751 GCA_964460315.1 uncultured Bordetella sp.
GAAATCAAACACAACGAACGTTATTCCACCCTGTATGCCCACCTCAGCGGCTTTGCGGATGGGCTCACGCGTGGAAAATCGGTGCAGATGGGTGAAGTCATCGGTTTCGTGGGGTCAACAGGCTGGGCCACCGGGCCGCATCTTCACTATGAATTTCGTGTCAACGGCAGGCATGTGGATCCCAGTCAGATCATTGCCGAGAATCCTCAGGTTCCCTCACTCAAAGGCCGCGAACTTACCGCCTTTGAAAAGGTTGCCGCTGATCTGCGCAACCGTCTGACCCTTCTCGACAGCGTGAACACCGCCAAGGTGCAATAGATGTCGAGCCCAGCCCATTCGTCATCCACCGCAGGCCGTTACGCCGGTGTGATGACCGGCACAAGCCTGGATGGAATTGATGTCGCCGTTGTTCAGGTTCAGCCATCAGGCGGTATGACGCTTCTGGGAAGTCAGTCATTCCCATTCGACCCCGCCCTGACTCAGGCTCTGATGCAGCTTCAGGCTCCGATCGACAACGAGCTTTTTGAATCCGCCATCACCGCCAACCGTTATGCTGACGCTGTCTCTGCCGCGATTCTCGCTACTCTTCAGCCACTCGGTCTCAAGCCCCAAGACATCGTTGCGGCGGGTGTGCACGGCCAGACCCTTCGGCATCGTCCCGATCTTGGATTTTCAATTCAGCTGAATGCTCCGGCGCGAATTGCCGAGGCCACTGGGATCACGGTGGTCTCTGATTTCAGAAGTCGTGATCTCGCCGCAGGTGGTCAGGGCGCACCGCTGGTCCCCGCCTTTCATCGAATCATGGTGGATTCAGGCGAAGGACTGAACCTCGCGACCCAATCCGAACCCTCTGCCCAGGCGGTGGTGAATGTCGGGGGCATCGCGAACATCAGCTGGCTGGGTAGTCAGACACTGGGGTTTGACTGCGGCCCGGGCAACATGCTGATGGACCTTTGGATTCGCCAACACCAGGGCCGTAGCTTTGATCACGACGGCAGCTGGGGAAGACAAGGGCAGGTGCAAGAGCCGCTTCTGAAGGTGATGCTGAGCGAACCCTTCTTTCATCAGTCGCCGCCCAAAAGCACCGGCAGGGATCTCTTTTCTGAATCCTGGCTCAATGACTGTCTTGCGCATGCAAGCTGCGCGAAGACAGCACCGCAGGATATTCAGGCCACCCTGCGTGTGCTCACAGCGCGGGCGATCGCCCAGGAGCTTCATCGTCTTGAAATGACGACTCACGAAACACTGAAGAATGTCTGGGTCTGCGGTGGTGGTGCCCGCAACAAAGCTCTGATGGAGGAGATTGGTGTACAGACCCGACATCAATTGGGTCGATCCATTCCTGTTGCCAGCACCCAGACCATGGGCTGGGACCCTCAGTTGATTGAGGCCTGTGCCTTTGCCTGGCTTGCCGCACAAACGATGCAAGGTCTTCCCGGAAACCTTCCCGCAGTCACCGGTGCCCGCGGAGAACGAGTGCTGGGATCGATTACGCCAGCTGCTCGTCCACCCACTCCAGCCAATGCCTGACAGGCGTTGACGTCCCCGACTGTAGGTGGGTGATGCAGCCCACATTGGCGGAAAGAATCGTGGTGGGTTGATGGACCGAGAGCGCGGAAAGTTTGCGCTCTTTCAGTTCGGATGAAAGCTGGGGCTGCATGACCGAGTAAGTACCCGCCGAGCCACAACAGAGATGACTGTCGGCCACCGGCACCAGTTTGGCCCCAAGCGCGGTGAGCAGTTTTTCAACCGTCCCACGAATCTTCAGGCCATGCTGAAGGGTGCATGGTGGATGAAAGGCCATGGGCTTGTCTGTTGGTGCAGACGAACCCTTGGCGCGACGTTCGGCCATTCGTTGCTGCAGTTCCGGCAGCAACGATTCCAAAAACTCGATCGGGTCACGCGTCAATTCACTGACACGTCGTGCGCGGTCCGCATACGCTGGGTCTGAGGCCAAAAGGTGTCCGTAATCTTTCACCATCACGCCACAGCCGCTGGCGTTCACCACAATGGCTTCGATGCGATTGGCCTGAATGTCGGGCCACCAGGCGTCGATGTTGCGACGCGCATCGGCAAGCCCACCCGCGGCGTCCGCCAGGTGGTGTTTGATCGCGCCACAACATCCCGACCCGTTCACTGTGGCGCCGGTGATGCCAAGAACATCGAGCACCCGAATGGTTGCCGCATCAATGCCAGGAAGCATGGCAGGCTGCACACAGCCTTTGAGAAGAATGACCCGCCGCGCATGCTGCCGACTGGGAAGCACACCGGGCGCCCTGTATTGCGGCACCTTGGCCTTCAGGGCTTTGGGCAAGAGGCCTCGCACCGTCTGCCCCGCACGCATAGCCGGCGCAAACAAGGACGAGCTCAATCCTTTTTTCAAGGCGGTGCGCATGAGTTTTTCTGACCATGGTCGAGCCACGCGGGACTCGACCATGTCACGGCCAAGATCAACAAGCCTACCGTATTCCACACCCGACGGGCAGGTGGTTTCACAGTTGCGGCAGGTGAGGCATCGATCAAGATGGATCTGGGTCTCGCGGGTGACGGGTGCGCCCTCGACCATCTGCTTGATCATGTAGATGCGTCCACGGGGACCGTCCAGTTCATCACCAAGAATTTGGTAGGTTGGGCAGGTGGCCGTGCAGAATCCGCAGTGCACGCAACGCCGAAGAATTTCTTGGGCTGCTAAGCCTTCGGCGGTGTTCGCGAACTCGGGGGCAAGGGTGGTTTCCATGGCATTACAAACCTGGGTAAAGACGGCCGGGATTAAACAAGGTGTCGGGGTCGATTTCGCGCTTGAGGCGTTGATGAATCTTCATGAGTGCGGGCGAAATTTCAGAAAACACGCCCTGCGAGCGACGAGTCTCAGGCAGTACGGAACGAAACAGGGTGGCGTGGCCTCCGGCAGCGCGAGCGATCTGTCGAACTCGATCCGCCGGTGCATCGGTTTGGATCCAACGCAAGGCGCCGCCCCATTCGATGAGCTGAGGCTCGGCGAACTGATTCGACAGCGGGGCCACACTGGGAACGGAAAGTCGCCACAGCGCAACCGTCGGATTGGCTGGGTTTAACTTGAAAAAGTTGTCGGCATGGTCACGCAGCCCCTGCCATAGCGAATGGGCTGAGGCTTGCGAAAGCTTTTCGCCGCCAAGCTTTTGAATGGCCGCATCCACAGCGGCCACAGCTCCGGCAAGACGAATATAAAAGCGGCCATCTTTCCAAACTGTGGCCACCATCGGCAAGGGTTGTCCCGCCCATCGGTTTGCGGTGTCAATAGAATCTTGCGCCGACATCTCAAAGACCAGGGTTTCATCCGCAGGTGGCTTCGGTAAAACCTTGAGCGAGACATCGACAATCAACCCCATGGTTCCCATGGCACCCGTGTTGAGCCGAGACAGGTCATAGCCCGCCACGTTTTTCATCACTGTGCCGCCATAGCGCAGGGGTGTGGCCTGCGCATCAAGCACCGTCATGCCAAGAACAAAATCTTTGGCAGCACCCGCGGACATTCGACGTGGGCCCGAGAGCCCCGTGGCCATCATGCCGCCCACGGTGCCTTGCCCATTAAAGCGCGGGGGCTCAAAGGCCAGCATCTGACCGGACGCATCAAGCGTTTGTTCAAGTTCAGTGATGGGCGTGCCCGATTTCGCAACCACCACCAGCTCGGTGGGGTCGTAATCGACAATGCCTTGGTGACCTTGGGTGGAGAGAAGCCTGGACTCATCGCTGGGCGGGGGACCGTAAAACGCTTTGGAGCCGTGGCCTTCGATACGAATGGACTGGCCTTGCGCCCGTGCCTCGCGAATGGTGTCGATGGCCTGTTGAAGCCAGGCGGAATCGTGCGAAGGGCTTGCCGTCATTTTAGAAACGTGGAAGCTCAGGAAACTTCAGGGCGCCCCGATGCACATGCATCTTGCCGTATTCCGCGCAGCGCGACAGCGTGGGAATGGCCTTCCCGGGGTTCAACAAACCCGCCGGGTCAAAGGCGCGCTTGACGGCAAAAAAGCTGATGCGCTCTTCTGGCGAGAACTGCACACACATGCTGTTGATCTTTTCAAGACCCACACCATGTTCGCCAGTAACCGTGCCACCAAATTCCACACAGAGCTCAAGAATTTCCGCGCCAAAGAGTTCCGCACGGTGGAATTCACCGGGGTTGGCGGCGTCGAAAAGAATCAGAGGGTGAAGGTTGCCGTCGCCAGCATGAAACACATTCATGCAACCCAGGCCGTACTTCACTTCCATTTCGGCAATTCGCTTGAGCATCTCGCCCAGACGACGCCGGGGAATGGTGCCGTCCATGCAGTAGTAATCGGCCGCCACACGGCCTGCCGCAGGAAAAGCGTTCTTTCGGCCCGACCAGAAACGAAGGCGCTCGTCTTCAGATTCCGACACCCGCATCTGCGTGGCGCCACTGGCCGAAAGCACCGCCTTCATGCGGCCAATTTCTTCTTCGACTTCCTCGGGCGTGCCGTCGGATTCACAGAGCAAGATGGCCTCGGCATTGAGGTCGTAACCAGCGTGAACAAATTCTTCCACCGCCCCCGTGGTCTTTTTGTCCATCATCTCAAGACCAGCGGGGATGATGCCCGCTGCAATTAGATTGGCCACCGCCAAACCCGATTTCTCAACGTCGTCGAATGAGGCCATGATGACCCTGGCCAGCTGAGGCTTGGGAACAAGCTTGACGGTGACCTCCGTGACCACGGCCAGCATGCCCTCGGAACCGATGACCGTCGAGAGCAGATCAAGACCGGGGGAATCGAGCGCTTCGGAGCCAAGCTCGATGATCTCGCCCTCGATGGTGACGCCACGAATGCGCAGCACGTTATGAACCGTTAAGCCATATTTCAGGCAGTGCACACCGCCTGAATTTTCCGCCACATTGCCGCCAATAGAGCAGGCGATTTGAGACGAAGGGTCCGGCGCGTAATAAAGGTTAAATGGCGCGGCGGCCTCCGAAATCGCAGCGTTGCGAACACCCGGCTGCACGCGAGCAATTCGTGCCACAGGGTCGACACTGAGAATGGTTTTCAGCTTCGCCAGCGACAACACAATGCCGCCACGGTGCGGGGTGGCACCACCGGACAAACCGGTGCCGGCACCGCGGGCCACCACCGGCACATCAAGCCGGCTGGCAATCTTCAGAATTTCAATCACCTGGGCTTCGTTGTGCGGCAACACCACCACGGCAGGCATCTGACGGTAACCGGCAAGGCCGTCGCATTCATAGGGTCTGAGTGACTCCGGGGTGGCCAGCAGGCTTTTTTCTGGCAACACTTTGGCCAGCTCTCGAAGAAGGGTGTCTCGGGACGAGGCCTCCATCGGCTGGGTGAAGTCTGAGAATCGAAGTTCGCCAAGATGCAGTTCGCGCGGTGCATTCATAAGCTTTGGGCGTTGCAGAATTGATCAGAAAATCAGTATAGGGGAAGAAGCCCTACTGTCCGTAAAAACCCTTGCGGTTAAACTCTGGCCCATGGCCAACCGACTCACCACCATCACCACCCGCACCGGAGACGACGGCACCACCGGTTTGGGTGACGGCTCACGGGTGAGCAAAGACCATGCGCGCATTGAAGCCATGGGCGATGTCGACGAACTGAATAGCCAGATTGGCCTCTTGCTGACCGAGCCCATGCCGAAGGCGATCGCACTCTTGCTGACCGAGATTCAACACGACCTCTTCGACCTGGGTGGTGAGCTGTCGATTCCTGGTTTTGAGCTTTTAAAAGTCGAACAGGTGAAGCGTCTTGACGACGCCATTGCCCATTGGAACGATTCGCTTCCAAGGCTTGCCGAATTTATTCTTCCAGGGGGGGCACGGGCCTCGGCTCAGGCCCATGTCTGTCGCACCGTTGCTCGTCGTGCCGAACGAAAGGTTGTGGTGCTCAACACCTCAACACCGGCCGTCAGGGCTGAGGTGATGCAATACCTGAACAGGCTTTCTGATTTGTTGTTTGTGCTTGCCCGAGTCTTCAACCGAAGCCCCGAATGCGGGGGTTCCGGCGAAGATGTGTTGTGGCAACGACAGCGCAGCTGAGTGAATTAAGCGGCGGAGCTTTCAGCAAGTTTCACGCGGCGTGCACGAACCGCCTGGGCAAGGTTGTCGAGAATCTTCAAGCTGCCGTCCCAGTCGATGCATCCGTCGGTGATGCTCTGGCCGTAGGTGAGTTTGGCGCC
>CAYWPQ010000011.1:0-40906 GCA_964460315.1 uncultured Bordetella sp.
TGGCGATGTTGTTGATGAGTTCCATCATGTTCACGGTCTTGCCCACACCGGCGCCGCCGAACAGACCCACCTTACCGCCTTTGGCAAACGGGCAGATGAGGTCAATCACCTTAATGCCGGTTTCGAGCAGTTCGACCGAAGGAGACAGGTCAGCAAACTTGGGGGCGGCCTGGTGAATCTCGCGACGCTCGTCGCACTGCACAGGACCCGCTTCATCAATCGGGCGGCCCAGCACGTCCATGATTCGACCCAGAGTGCCCTCGCCAACAGGAACCGAGATGCCTCGGCCCGAGTTGTTCACGAGCATGCCACGACGCAATCCGTCAGAAGAGCCCATGGCAATGGTGCGGACCACACCGTCACCAATCTGTTGCTGAACCTCGAAGGTCAGGCCTTTTTCAACCAGGGGGTGTTCAGCACTGGCGTCGAGCATCAATGCGTCGTAGATCTTCGGCATGGCTTCGGTTGGAAACTGGATGTCCACCACCGCGCCGATGCACTGAACAATCTTGCCTTGGGTTGCACTACCTTGGACGTTACTCATGTTGTGTTCCTTCGTTCAATTCATTCAATTCGTTAAATGCCTGCCTCACACCTGGCGCCTTGGGTTTGATGAGCCATCAAACCGCAGCGGCACCGCCCACAATTTCTGAAAGTTCTTTGGTGATCGCTGCCTGGCGCGCCTTGTTGTAGGTGAGCTGAAGGTCATCGATCACTTTCTTTGCATTGTCCGAGGCGGCTTTCATCGCCACCATACGAGCGCTCTGCTCGCACGACATATTTTCTGCCACGGCCTGGAAAATCACGGACTCGACATAACGCAAAAGGAGCTCGTCGAGCACCGTTGCAGCATCAGGTTCGTAGAGGTAATCCCACTCATGATTTGGATCGGTGCGATCAAGACGATCGTCGGTCAAGGGCAAGAGTTGCAACATCTTGGGCTCTTGCTTCATGGTGTTTACAAACTGGTTGTAGCAAAGGTAGACCGCATCAACCTCGCCCGCGGTGAAGGCATCCAGCTGAACCTTCAAGGGGCCGATCATGGCTTCTGGGTCTGGGTTGTCACCAAGCTGGGTGACATGGGCCACCACCTTGGCACCTGCGCGCGAGAAAAAACCCAGGCCTTTGGTTCCGATTGCGGTGATCTGACTATTAATCTTGCTTTCAGACCATTCCCGCATCTGCTGCAAGACCATCCGCAACAGGTTGGTGTTCAGTCCACCACACAACCCTTTGTCGGTCGTGACGACCACAAGACCCACGGTCTTGATCTCTTCGCGGCCAACCAAAAAGGGGTGGCTGTATTCCGGATTGGCATGGCTTAAGTTCGCACAGATTGCACGAATCTTTTCGCCATAAGGCCTTCCGGCGCGCATGCGTTCTTGGGCTTTGCGCATTTTGGATGCCGCCACCATTTCCATGGCTTTGGTGATCTTGCGCGTGTTTTGCACGCTCTTGATCTTGTTCCGAATTTCTTTTGAGCCGGGCATAGGGGTTCCTTAAGTTCGATCGTTAGAGGTCAACGTCTCGACTTAATACGCACCTGTTTTCTTGAACTGCTCACACGCGCTTCGCAGCGCGGCCTCGTCGTCTTTTGAAAGATCGTTGGAGGCCTCAATGCGCGACACGAGTGCGGAATGCTCGGCACGGACATAGTCACGCAGCGCTTTCTCGAAACTGGCCATGGACTTCAGCTCAACGCCTTCGAAGAAACCATTGTTCACCGCAAAGAGGGTCAGCGCCATTTCCCAGACGGCCATGGGCTGGTACTGGGGCTGCTTCATGACTTCGGTCACGATACGGCCGTGCTCAAGCTGCTTGCGGGTGGCTTCGTCGAGATCCGAGGCGAACTGCGCAAAGGCAGCGAGTTCACGGTACTGCGCCAAGGCCAGTCGAACGCCTGCGCCGGTGTCTTTACGCTTCATGATCTTGGTCTGGGCGGCGCCACCGACTCGGGACACCGAGATACCGGCGTTGATGGCAGGACGAATACCAGCGTTGAAGAGATCGGTCTCAAGGAAGATCTGTCCGTCGGTGATCGAAATCACGTTGGTTGGCACGAAGGCCGACACGTCACCTGCCTGAGTCTCAATGATGGGAAGCGCGGTCAGCGAGCCGGTCTTGCCTTTGACAGCGCCGTTCGTGAATTTCTCAACCCACTCTTCGCTCACCCGTGCAGCGCGCTCAAGGAGGCGGGAGTGGAGATAGAACACGTCGCCAGGGAAAGCTTCGCGGCCGGGAGGGCGGCGCAACAGCAAGGACACCTGACGATAGGCAACCGCCTGCTTGGAGAGGTCGTCATAAATGATGAGCGCGTCTTCGCCGCGGTCGCGGAAGTATTCACCCATGGTGCAGCCCGCATAGGCTGAGAGGTACTGCATCGCTGCCGAGTCCGAGGCTGTGGCGGCAACCACGATGGTGTAGGCCATCGCACCAGTTTCTTCAAGCTTGCGCACCACGTTCGCAATGGTGGAGGCTTTCTGACCAATCGCCACATAGACGCAGAAAACATTCTGGCCTTTTTGGTTGATGATGGTGTCAACAGCCACCGCCGTCTTACCGGTTTGGCGGTCACCAATGATCAGCTCTCGCTGGCCACGGCCCACAGGGACCATGGAATCAATGGCCTTCAGTCCCGTCTGAACAGGCTGAGAAACGGACTTACGCCAGATCACGCCGGGTGCAACCTTTTCAATGACATCGGTCATCTTGGCGTTGATCGGGCCTTTACCGTCGATGGGCTGCCCGAGAGCATTGACCACGCGACCAATCAATTCGGGGCCTACTGGAACGTCAAGAATTCGGCCGGTGGATTTGACCACATCGCCTTCAGAGATGTTTTCGTATTCACCAAGGATCACGGCACCCACGGAGTCCCGCTCGAGGTTGAGCGCAAGGCCCACCACGTTGTTGGGGAATTCGAGCATCTCGCCCTGCATCACATTCGAGAGCCCATGAACACGACAGATACCGTCAGTGACCGAAACCACGGTTCCCTGGTTGCGCGCGTCGGTGGCCAGGTTCAGGCCCTGGATTTTTGTTTTCAGCAGTTCGCTGATTTCGGAAGGATTGAGTTGCATTACGTAAACTCCTAGTTCGTCAGGGCAGTGGCCATGCGCGAAAGCTTGCCTCGCACAGACGCATCAAAGACTTCATCACCAATCGCGATCGACACACCGCCGATCAGCGAGGCATCCACAACAACGGAAACCTTGACCTTCTTGCCGTGTTTTTGCTCAAGAAGATGGGTTAGGTCAGCGACCTGGGCTTCAGTCATCGGGAAGGCCGAGGTCACTTCAGCGGAGATCACAGACTCTGCCGCGTTTTTTAGAGATTCATACAGAGCGCTGATTTCAGGCAGTGCCAACAGACGCTCGTTGTCGGCGAGCACAGTAAGGAAATCTCGCTCGCTCTTGGAGACCGAAGGTGTTGCCGAAGCAATGAGTTCAACCAGCTTGGCATTCGGAACCGATGGGTTACCGATGAGCGGCTGAATTTCAGGGGCAGCAACCACCTGAGCCATGGCCGAAAGCGATTCCGACCAATGGGCCAGCGATTTTTCCTCGCTCGCGAGGGCGAATGCGGCCTCCGCGTAGGGCCTGGCAATCGTGCGCAGTTCAGCCATGAATCAGAGCTCTTTCTTCAGATTGGCCAGAAGGTCGGCGTGAGCCTGGGCGTTGACCTCGCGAGACAGGATCTGCTGCGCCCCCTTAACAGCCAGTGCGGCAACTTCTTCGCGAAGGCTATCTCTAGCCCGCTGCATGGCGGCAGCGGCTTCGGCCTCGGCAGCTTCGCGGGCCTGAGCGACCAGACGAGCGGCTTCGGCACGGGCTTCTTCAATCAGCGTGGCGCCCTGCTTTTCAGCGGAACCGCGGACATCCGAGGCCACATTTTTGGCCTTCGAGAGCTCATCTTGCACACGGCGTTCAACCGCAACAAGGTCGGCCTTGGCTTTGTCGGCAGCGGCCAAGCCGTCGGCGACTTTTCGAGCGCGTTCATCGAGCGCCTTCATCACTGGAGGCCAGACAAACTTCATCGTGAACCAGGCCAAGATGAAGAACACCAAGACCTGGGCTAGTAATGTTGCATTCAGATTCACTTGGGAACCCTTTTCATCAGTTTATTTCCACGCCTGCGTCAGACAAGATGCCAGACGCAGGCACGCGACTTCCCCTGAAGCTAATGTTTAGCCAACAAAGGGGTTTGCGAACGCGAACATCATGGCAATACCCACACCGATCAAGAATGCGGCGTCGATCAGACCGGCCAAGAGGAACATCTTGGTCTGAAGGGCGTCCATCAGTTCGGGTTGGCGGGCGGAAGCTTCAATGAATTTGCCTCCCATCATGGCGATGCCAATACAGGCACCAATTGCGCCAAGACCAATGATCAGACCACAAGCAAGTGCAACAAAAGCGACGTTCGTCATAACAACTCCTCAGGGGTAAAAAATCAGTAAAGAAACCAGGCTCTGACCAAACATTTCAGTGCCCTTCATGAGCCTGGCCGATGTACACCAAGGTCAGCATCATGAAGATGAAGCCTTGGAGCAAAACGATCAGGATGTGAAAAATCGCCCAGATGGACCCTGCAATCAGATGACCAAAAAAGCCAAAGAAGGTTGCAGTTCCGCCCAACAGAGCGATCAAACAGAACACGAGCTCGCCCGCGTACATATTGCCGAAAAGCCGCATGCCCAGAGAGACCGTCTTGGCGGCAAACTCGATGATGTTAATGGCAAGGTTGGGGATCCAGAGCGCGGGGTGAGCACCGAAAGGCGCACAGAAAAGCTCGTGAATGAAGCCGCCCAATCCTTTAATTTTGACGCTGTAAAACAGCATCAAAAGCAAGACACCAATGGCGAGTCCGAGAGAGCCATTGAGGTCGGCTGTAGGAACAATTCGATGGTAACCAATCACACTGTCCAGGCCGGTGGCGCTAAAAATAAATGCGGGGAGGTCCACCGGAAGTAGATCCAACGCATTCATGAAGACCACCCAAAGGAATACCGTCAGAGCAAGCGGTGCAATGAATTCACGATTGCCGTGGATGATGGCTTTGGACTGGTTTTCAACCAGCTCAACAACGATTTCTACCGCAGCCTGGAAACGGCCGGGAACGCCCGAGGTTGCCTTGCGTGCAGCCAACCAGAGAAGAAAAATGACCAGCAGGCCCATCGTCACCGACCAGAAAAGGGTGTCGAGGTTAAGGATCGAGAAATCGACGATCGATGTCTGTGGCTTGCCCGTGGTGGTCAGATGGCCGAGGTGGTGAACAATGTATTCGGTTGCTGTCGGTGCGCTATTGGAAGCCATCGTGTTGAGTCACTCGCAAAATTGTTTCGATCTTGATTCGATTGGGTTCTACGTTTCTCACTGCCTAAATCTCGCCAGCCCGGCGCCGATCCATTCGACGCTGCAGCCAGGGCGCAAACAGCAGCGCCTTCAATGCCAAAACCACACCTGTCAGCAGACCCGCCCACGAGAGTTGCTCCATGCTGAAGACCACCAACACGAGCAGCCCCACCGTCAGGCCAATCTTTACAAATTCTCCGATCAGCAAAATCGCTGGCGCAAACTGGGGCTGGCTTGCGCGCAAACGCAAGGCCAAAAGCGCATTCGGAACCACAACGGAACCTCCCCCAAAGACCAGTGAAAGGCCCACCCAAGGACCCCAGACCAGCCCAACCAACATTCCCGCCAAGAGCGTGACCACGGCCTGAAGAAAGACAGCGGTCAGCACGTTGTTTTAACCCCAATATCGTGTGGATTCTTTGTGAACCCTTCATGAACCCCTAGCGAAAACCCTGAAGAGTCTAGCGTTTCCCCCTACAACCTGTCAATTCAAAAGCTCGTGACTGGACCGGGTTATTGCTCCTGAAGGCCGCCCGGAACGAGACGATCAATCACGCCGTCAAGCTCATCAAAATTCGCAAACCGGACAAGCAACTCACCGCGACTTCCCCGACCAGGTTTTAGCGAGACCGGCAGACCAATTGCGTCCGAGATCTGGTCGGCGATCCGAGACCAGTCTCGGGCATGAGCCTTGGCAGGATTTCCAGGGCGTTTGACCCCGTTAGTCTTCGTGTCTGCCGAGTTCGGTAGGTCTCTTTGAACTTCTGCCACCAAGCGCTCCGTCTCGCGAACCGAGAGCTGATTGCGGACAATTCGCTCGGCCAAAGCCCTTTGATGGGCCGCCGGCAGAGATAAAAGGGCCCTTGCATGACCGGCGTCCAGCGACTGATCTTTCAGCATGGCCTGAACAGCCGCCGGCAGCTGCAAAAGTCGCAACAAGTTGGTTGTGGCACTTCGTGAACGCCCGACAGCGCTCGCTGCCTGCTCATGGGTGAGACCAAACTCTTGAATCAGGCGGTCAATACCCTGGGCTTCTTCCAACGCCGTGAGGTCTTCTCGCTGCAGGTTTTCGATCAGCGCCATGGCGAGCGCCGCCTGATCATCGACCTCGCGAACAATCACTGGCACTTCCTTAAGGCCGACCATCTGGGCAGCCCGAAAACGTCGTTCGCCCGCAATAATTTCGTGGGTGGTCGCGCCCGTAGAGCGGATGGGACGCACGAGCAATGGCTGCATGATGCCTTGACTGCGAATGGAGTCGGCGAGCTCTTGAAGGCTCTCGGGCTCCATCGACTGGCGAGGCTGGTATTGACCCGCCTGAAGAACCGCCACCGCCAAGGACTGCTGGGCTGGCTGGGCCTGCAGGTTCGGCACCGCCCCACCCAAAAGGGCGTCGAGACCCCGGCCGAGACCTTTTTTCTTCGGATTACTCATTCAATATCACTCCTTAACTTCAATCAACACCAACCGGTCTCAACCAGCCGCTCGATCGTCCACATAAGCCGAATCAACTGGCCCCTAGGCGGCTTACAAGCTCTTCCCCAAATTCGATATAGGCTCGTGAACCTCGGGACGAAGGGTCATAAATGATGCCTGGCTGTCCATAACTGGGGGCTTCGGCAAGCCTGACGTTTCGCGGAATCACGGCCTTGAAAACCTTGTCTCCAAAGTGGGTCAATAGCTGATCCGAGACCTGCTGGGATAGCGTCATACGGGGGTCAAACATCACCCTCAACAGACCAATAATCTGCAGTCTTGGATTAAGGTTGGCGTGTACTCGCTTAATTGAATTCACAAGATCGGAAAGGCCCTCGAGAGCAAAGTATTCACATTGCATGGGAATAATGACCCCGTGGGCAGCACACAAACCATTCAAAGTTAACAAGGACAGCGACGGCGGGCAGTCAATCAAGACGAAGTCGTACTGATCAGAAACCGCCTCAATTGCCGCCGCCAGGCGATGCTCGCGCCCACTCAAATCGACCAGTTCGATCTCGGCGCCAGCCAGATCACGATTCGCAGACAGCACATCATAGTCACCGGCACCGGCCCTTTTTCGGGCCTCAGCAATGGTCATCTCCCCCAAAAGAACGGGGTAAACCGAGTGCTCAAGACCGTGCTTGTCTACCCCGCTACCCATGGTGGCGTTGCCTTGAGGGTCGAGGTCGATAAGTAAAACCCTTTGGCCAATTCGCGACAGCGCGGCTGCCGTGTTTACCGCGGTCGTGGTTTTACCCACACCCCCCTTTTGGTTGGCAACCGCAAAGACGCGCGCGCTCAAGATCGCCTCCGCAGCCAGACCAAATGCCGTGTTTCGTTCAGACCAGGAACCGAGACGTCAGAGATCTTGGTGATTTCAATATTGTCTATTTTATTGTTCATTATGGTATGTGTTTGCTCACTAATGTTCTCTTTCAGCTGCCCGACCAAAGCGGCCCAAAGGGTGTTGGGGGCCGAAATGCCATAGGTCATCTCAATGAAGTCGGGCAGGGCTGCAAAGGCGCGAGACGTAATCAGATCATAGCCAGGTTCGCCACGAATCTTGGTCACATCTTGCTCCACCACCCTTACCCGATTCGAAAGCCCCAACGAGGCAGAAACCTGACGAAGAAAAGCGGCCTTTTTGCTCTGACGTTCGATCAGATCAAAGCTGAATTGTGGCATGACGATGGCCCAGACCATTCCCGGCACGCCCATGCCCGAACCAATATCGGCGACGCGAATGCACGGCCGACCCTCATGGCCAAGGTTTTGAGCGAGACGTTCTTGCACCTCGGGAACCACGGCCAAGGCGTCCAGAAGATGTCGTCGCACCTGGCTTTCAAGATCATCAATCGCAGTGAGGCTATGAACGCGATTCCAGCGATTCAATAAAAAAAGATAGTGGGCCAGCCGCTGCCGCTCTTGATCTGTGAACTCCTGTCCAAGAGTCAAAAGGCCAGCCTCCACCGATTGCCTAATTTCTTCCTGGCCAAGGCTTTCAGCCCCCACAACCCCCATTCAAGCGGCCTCAACCGACGGGTCGAGCCCCTTACCCGAACGCATGCGTTTAAGGTGAATCCAGAGCAGAGATATCGCCGCAGGCGTAAGGCCCGAGATTCGGCCTGCCTGACCAAGCGTCTGGGGACGAATTTTTTCAAGCTTTTGTCGAACCTCGGTGGAAAGGCCTCGGACCTTGGCGTAATCGATGTCCTCGGGGATTCTGGCCTCTTCCTGTGCGCTGTGACGCTCAACCTCATCCTGTTGACGAGCGATGTAACCCGCGTATTTCACCTGGATTTCGACCTGCTCACAGACGGCGGGGCTTAATTCAGGCAAGGGCTTCAATGGCTGGCCGCCCTCGTGATCTTGCAGATCAATCAGGTTTTGGTAACGAACTTCAGGTCGACGCAAAAGCTCAAGAGCCGGTATTTCTCGGGTCAATGGGCCATCAATCACGGTGGCCAGTGAGGCATCAGGGAAACGCTTCGGACCAATCAAGCATGCCTTTAAACGAGCGGTTTCCCGGGCAATCGCCTCGCGCTTTTCACAAAAGGCCTGCCAACGAAGATCGTCCACCAGGCCAAGCTCGCGGCCGATTTCCGTGAGTCGCAGATCGGCGTTGTCTTCACGAAGGCTCAGGCGAAACTCTGCACGGCTGGTGAACATGCGATAGGGCTCGGTCACCCCTCGGGTGACCAGATCGTCGGCCATCACGCCCAAATAGGCCTCATTTCGAGCGGGAACCCATGGATTGAGGCCCTTCCAGCGCAACGCCGCGTTGGTCCCAGCCAAAAGGCCCTGGGCCGCGGCCTCTTCGTACCCAGTCGTGCCATTGATCTGACCTGCAAAAAACAGCCCGGCGATGGCCTTGGTCTCAAACCAGGGCTTTAGCTCTCGAGGGTCAAAGTAGTCGTACTCGATGGCATAGCCAGGCCGCAGGATGTGGGCATTCTCAAGGCCTCGCATCGAATGGACAAGATCAAGCTGAACGTCAAAAGGAAGGCTTGTCGAAATGCCGTTCGGATAAACCTCATGGGTGTTGAGCCCCTCCGGCTCAAGGTAGATCTGATGGGAATCTCGGTCAGCAAACCGATGAACCTTGTCCTCGATCGATGGGCAATATCGGGGGCCAACACCCTCGATCACCCCCGTAAACATTGGGGATCGATCGAGGCCGCCGCGAATAATCTCGTGGGTCTTGGCATTCGTATGGGTTACCCAACACGGAAGCTGGCGGGGATGCATCGAAGCCTTGCCCATGAAAGAAAAAACGGGCATGGGGTCGGAATCGCCAGGCTGCTCAGCCAGCACGCTAATGTCAATGGTGCGCCCATCAATTCGGGGGGGTGTTCCAGTTTTAAGCCTCCCCTGCGGAAGCTTCAACTCTTTAAGCCTTGCGGAGAGGCGAATGGCGGGCGGGTCGCCGGCCCTTCCTGCGGAGTGGTTTTCAAGACCGATATGAATCTTGCCATCCAGAAAGGTGCCTGCCGTCAGCACCACCGAGGGCGCATGAAACTGAAGCCCCATCTGGGTAACAACCCCTTGAATACGGTCCCCAGCCACCAGAAAATCATCCACCGCCTGCTGAAAAAGCCATAGATTCGGCTGGCTCTCCAGACGGCCTCGAATGGCCTGACGGTACAAAACACGGTCGGCCTGGGCGCGCGTGGCGCGGACAGCGGGCCCCTTGGACCCATTAAGTATCCGAAACTGAATTCCAGCCTCGTCGGTTGCAATGGCCATCGCGCCGCCCAAGGCATCAATTTCTTTGACCAGATGCCCTTTACCGATCCCGCCAATCGACGGGTTGCATGACATCTGACCCAGAGTTTCTAAGCTATGTGTAAGTAGCAGGGTTTTTGCGCCCATTCGGGCCGAGGCGAGCGCAGCCTCGGTCCCGGCATGGCCACCGCCCACCACAATGACATCAAAAGCCTTAGGAAAGATCATTTTGTTTCACGTGAAACACGCGGTAATTTCGATCAAGGGCGCTACGATCCCACAGGATCGCCAGCCTTACAAGCCCGCAACAGTCAGATACTTGATTTCGAGGTATTCGTCGATACCGTACTTCGAGCCCTCTCGACCAAGGCCGGACTGCTTCATTCCACCAAAAGGCGCAACCTCATTCGAAAAGTTGCCAGCGTTAACAGAGACAATACCCGCCTCAAGGGCCTCAGCAACTCGAAAGACGCGGCCCACGTCCCTTGAATAAAAATATGCCGCCAAGCCAAAGACAGTGTCATTGGCCAAAGCAATCACCTCTTCTTCGGTTTTAAAACGAAAAAGTGGGGCCACCGGCCCAAAGGTTTCTTCCCTAGAGATAAGCATCGACGGCTTGGCCTCGGTGATCACGGTGGGCTCAAAAAAGAGCCCGCCTAAGGCATGGGGCTTTCCGCCCACCAAAACCTTCGCCCCACCAGCCACCGCATCGGCCACATGAGTCTTAACCTTGTCCAAAGCAGCCGCTTCAATGAGAGGCCCCACCTGAACACCGGCCTGGGTTCCCGGGCCCACCCGAAGCGCCGACACCTTGGCCGCAAGCTTCTTGGAAAACTCGTCATAGACCGCATCTTGGACATAAATTCGATTTGCGCAGACGCAAGTCTGGCCAGCATTACGATATTTGGAGGCCATGGCCCCCTCGACAGCCGCATCAATGTCGGCATCGTCAAACACTAGAAATGGCGCATTACCCCCGAGTTCAAGCGAGAGTTTTTTTACGGTGTCGGCCGACTGACGAAGCAGGATTCGACCAACTTCGGTCGAGCCCGTAAACGAAAGCTTGCGAACTCTTGGGTCTTCACAAAAAACCTTGCCGATCTCTGGCGCGGCTGCAGCGTCTCCAACCACGACATTGAATACCCCTTTCGGCAGCCCCGCCTGCTGGGCCAAATCAGCCAAAGCCAGTGCGGTTAGCGGAGTGGCTTCCGCTGGCTTAACAACAACGGTGCATCCTGCGGCGATAGCGGGTGCACACTTACGAGTAATCATCGCCAGGGGGAAGTTCCACGGAGTGATCGCTGCCGCCACGCCAATGGGCTCCTTCATCACAAAAAGCTTTCGCCCCCCTACCGGTGAAGGAATCACGTCACCATAGATTCGCTTGGCCTCTTCGGCAAACCACTCAACAAAAGAAGCACCATAAAGCACCTCGCCCTTGGCTTCGGCCAAAGGCTTGCCCTGCTCGGCCGTCATCAGGGCGGCGAGCGCATCGGCATGCTTCAAAATAAGATCAAACCAGGCTTTCAGTTTCTGACTTCGCTCACGCGAGGTTGCTGCACGCCAGGCGGGAAACGCCGCGTGCGCTGCCGCCACCGCTGCGAGCGCCTCGGTGCGGCCCATATTGGCAACCTGTGCAATGGTCTCGCCCGTTGCTGGATTGGTCACGGCAAAGACCGCGCCCGATGCAGCGCTCTGCCACTGCCCGTTAATCAAACCCTGGGTGTGAATCAACTCCGTCATCAGTGCGCCCTTTTATTTCATCGTCGGCATCACGAACTCAGCACCCGAACGAATGCCCTTGGGCCAACGCTGCGTGACCGCCTTGTATCGGGTGTAAAAGCGAACACCTTCCGGGCCATGAATGTGATGATCGCCAAAAAGCGAATCCTTCCATCCACCAAAAGAATGAAAGGCCATCGGCACTGGAATAGGAACGTTAATGCCAACCATGCCCACCTGAATTCGCGAAGCAAATTCACGCGCACTGTCGCCGTCTCGGGTGAACAACGAGACACCATTGGCAAATGAATGACCATGAATCAATGACAAAGCGTCTTCAAAGCTTTCCACCCGCACCACACTCAAGACCGGCCCGAAGATTTCTTCTTGGTAAATCTTCATTCCAGGCTTCACATGATCAAACAGGCAAGGACCAATATAGAAGCCCTTTTCGTGACCCGACACCTGAATGCCTCGACCATCCAACACCAGCTTCGCGCCCTCTTCAACGCCACTCGCCACATAACCACGAATCTTTTCAAGATGCGCAGCCGTCACCACGGGGCCCATTTCCGCACCCCCCTGATCACCGGGAGCCACACGAATGGCCTGGGCTTTGGCCTGGATTTTTGCGACCAACGCATCGGCCACGCCACCCACGGCCACCGCCACTGAAATCGCCATGCAACGCTCGCCGGCAGATCCATAGGCCGCACCAATTAACGCATCGACCGCTTGATCAAGGTCGGCATCTGGCATCACCACGAGATGGTTCTTCGCACCGCCAAGCGCCTGAACGCGCTTGCCATGACGAGCGGCTGTTTCATGAATCGTTTTTGCAATCGGCGTTGAGCCTACAAAGCTGACCGCAGCAACCTTCGGATGCGTCAACAATGCATCCACCGCTTCCTTGTCACCCTGAACGACATTAAAGACGCCATCCGGAAGGCCACACTCTTTCAGACCTTCAGCCACCATCAGCGATGGCGAAGGATCACGCTCAGACGGCTTCAGCACAAACGTATTGCCGCAGGCAATCGCCACCGGATACATCCACATGGGCACCATCATTGGAAAGTTAAATGGTGTGATCCCCACACAGACACCCAGGGGCTGACGAATGCTCCATGCATCAATGCCCCCACCAACCTGCTCGGTGTATTCGCCCTTGAGGAGATGCGGAATGCCACAGGCAAACTCCACCACCTCAAGGCCGCGCTGAATCTCACCTTTCGCATCGTCAATGGTCTTGCCATGCTCAGCCGTAATGGCTGCGGCCAGTCGGTCCATGTTGCGTTCCACCCATTCCTTAAACGCAAACATGACCCTTGCTCGTTTAATGGGCGGAGTCGCCGCCCAGGCAGGAAACGCGCGAGCGGCTGAAGCCACCGCAGCTTCCACCTGAGCCGACGACGAGAGTGCCACCTCGCGCGCGATGGCTCCGGTGGCCGGGTTAAAGACTGGGGCTGTGCGACTTGAAACCGCCGAAACCTTTTGACCATCAACCCAATTTCCAATCATCGACTGCCCCATCAAGACCTGAGGTGAATTCATTGCATGATCTCCAAAGTACCGTAAGCCATTCTTGCAATCAGAACAGCCAACACCATTAAAAAGAACTTCCTAACAAACTGACTGCCCTTCGTCACCGCAAGATGGGTGCCCACAAAAGCGCCTAAGACATTACAGAAGGCCATGACCAGCGCGGCCATGAAAAAGAACTCGCCAGCGGGAAGAAAAAAAGCCAGCGCGGCAAGATTGGTCATGACATTCACCAGCTTGCTTGAGGCTGACGCGTGAAGGAAATCATAACCAAAGAAGCGCACGAAAACGAAGATTAGAAAAGCACCCGTTCCAGGACCAAAAAAGCCATCGTAAAAGCCAAGTACC
Source organism: uncultured Bordetella sp. (assembly GCA_964460315.1). Taxonomy (GTDB): domain Bacteria; phylum Pseudomonadota; class Gammaproteobacteria; order Burkholderiales; family Burkholderiaceae_A; genus Lacustribacter. Next base: position 13,671 of record CAYWPQ010000011.1, read on the forward strand.
GCACCGGCTGCAAAACCCAACAATCGCTCAGAAGAAACACCAAGACGAGGCGCATGAACCGAACCAAGCTCTTTTCGACGAAAGGTTGCGACAGCGACCACCACGAGCAACACCAAAACCAGGGGCTGGGCTAGTTCACGAGGCAGAAAACTCACCGCCGCAGCACCAAGCCAGCCAAAGACCGCTGCTCCAAAGAGCGCGGGAATCAGGGCATTCCAGGGAAGCTTAACCGCTCGAACATAACGACTGGCCGCCATCAGCGTGCCCGAAATGGCGGCAATCTTGTTGGTGCCAAAGAGCGATGCCGCCGAGGCCTGTGGCACAAATGAAAAAAGTGCAGGCACCTGCACCAGACCCCCGCCCCCGACCACGGCATCCACAAAACCAGCAAAAAGCGCAAAAAAGCCCAGCAACAACAGCACCCAGCCCACCGGGCCGCCAGACTGCCCGAGGCTCAAAATATCTGCAATCAACTTAGTGAAACCTTCTCAAAGGTTGGGCCCGAGTGGCTTTCAGCCGAAAGCGGGCAACAATTGTTAGCATCAGACCATGAAGCCAATCATTTTGACATCCGGGGATCCCGCAGGTATCGGACCTGAAGTGGCCATGAAAGCGGCAGCACTTTGGGTTCAGAAAAATAACCCCAGGCCATTACTTCTCGCTGCCGACCAGGCCTGGCTGAAAAACAACTATGGCAGATTGTTTAATCCCACCAAAAATGTTGGATTTCATGATCTTCATTGGAATTTTGACCCCAAAAACATTGGTCAGGTGGGAAAACAACAAGGTGAGATTGGTTTTGCATCCATCAAGGCTGCCGTTCAACTCTGCCTCTCGGGCGAGGCCGCGGCCATGGTCACCGCACCCATTCATAAAGAGTCTCTTGCCCTTGCGGGTTTGCCATGGCCGGGCCACACCGAAATGCTTGCCGAACTGGCCAACCCTGAATGCCCGCCAGAAGTCAGAATGATGCTCGTCAACCCAGACCTTCGAGTGGTCCTCAACACCGTGCACCTCGCCATCAGAGATGTCCCCAAAACGCTCAACAAGACCGATCTGGTCACCACGATTCGGCTTGCTCATCGCGCATGCCAAGACCTCGGTGTTTCATCGCCAAGAGTTGCCGTGGCGGGGCTAAACCCCCACGCAGGCGAGGCCGGACTTTTTGGTCGGGAAGAGATTGAGACCATCGCACCCGCCATCAATGACGCGCGAAAAGAGGGCATCGATGTCACCGGGCCCTGGCCGGGCGACACGGTCTTCATGCGTGCCAGGAACCATCAAGACTTCGATGTCGTGGTTGCCCAATATCATGACCAGGGCCTGATCCCCATCAAGTACCTAGGCCTTGATCGGGGGGTCAACCTAACCATTGGTCTTCCCTTGATTCGAACCAGCGTGGATCACGGCACGGCATTTGATCTGGCTGGAAAAAACAAGGCTGACCCAGGCTCGATGCTGGCTGCAATTGAGCTAGCAGACCAGCTTGCACGCCAAAGGGGGCTCTAGTCCCCCCCGGAAAGCGTTTCCTGCGGAAACGCCTAAAGAAATATGCTTTCTAGGCGGCCCGCTTCTGAAGCCGGTCTTCGAGTTCGGCCTTCGTCTTTTTCAAGGCATCCGGCAGACCATGACTGAGTTTTTGAAAAAGCTCGGCATGAAGCGCAAACTCTTCCTGAAGAGCCTGGTTGTCCATGGAGGTCACCTTGTCGAACTGCTCTTCGGAAAACGACAGGCCATTCCAATCAAGATCATGGTACTGCGGGGTCACACCGAAAACATGCTCAACGCCCTGGGCCTTGTTTTCAATGCGTAAAAGCATCCATTTCAGGACACGAGCGTTCTCACCAAAACCTGGCCACACAAATTTTCCTTGGGCATCAGTGCGAAACCAGTTCACGCAGAAAATCTTCGGCAAGCGAGCCCCTGTTGATGCAAGCCTTTGGCCCAGACCAAGCCAATGATTAAAGTAGTCGGCCATGTTGTAGCCACAAAACGGCAACATAGCAAAAGGATCGCGTCGAACCACGCCTTGCTGGCCCGCGGCGGCGGCCGTGGTTTCCGAACCCATGGTTGCCGCCATATAGACTCCTTCGACCCAGTTGCGCGCTTCAGTCACTAAGGGCACGGTGGTTGAGCGACGCCCTCCGAAAATGAAGGCATCAATGGCAACGCCTTGAGGGTTGTCCCACTCGGGATCAATCACCGGATTTTGTGTGGCCGACACCGTGAATCGCGCATTGGGGTGTGCGGCCTTGCGACCTTGGGCTTTTGCAATTTCAGGAGACCAGTCTTGACCTTGCCAATCGATGCAATGGGCAGGCGGAACATCGGTCATTCCCTCCCACCAGACATCACCGTCATCCGTTAGGGCCACATTGGTGAAAATGACGTTTTCTTTCAATGACGCCATGCAATTGAAGTTGGTCTTTGGGTTGGTGCCTGGCGCCACACCAAAATAACCGGCCTCCGGGTTGATGGCGCGCAGGCGACCTTGGGCGTCAGGCTTAATCCAGGCAATGTCATCGCCAATGGTGGTGATTTTCCAGCCACCTTCATCCAGGCCGGCAGGTGGAATCAGCATGGCGAAGTTGGTCTTACCGCAGGCCGAAGGAAAGGCTGCCGCAATGTGGTACTTCTTGCCCCAAGGCGCCTGAACGCCAAGAATCAACATGTGTTCGGCCAGCCAGCCGGCATTTCCAGCCGCGGCATCTTGACGGCCCATGGTGGAGGCAATTCTCAGAGCAAAACACTTCTTTCCCAGAAGCGCGTTGCCGCCATAACCCGAACCATACGACCAGATCTCGCGGGTTTCCGGAAAGTGCACGATGTACTTGGTCTCATTACAAGGCCAAGAGACATCCGGTTCACCGGCCGCCAAAGGCTTGCCCACCGAATGCACACAAGGCACAAACTGGCCGTTGGTTCCCAGAACATCCATGACCGCGCGACCCATGCGAGTCATCAGGCGCATATTCACCACCACATAAGGCGAGTCTGAGATTTCGACGCCAATGTGCGCGATTGGCGAACCAAGCGGCCCCATGGAAAAAGGAATGACATACATGGTGCGGCCCTGCATGCAGCCCTCGAATAATCCATCAAGGGTTTTACGCATTTCATTGGGAGCAACCCAGTTGTTGGTGGGGCCGGCATCCTCTTTGCGCTCACTGCAAATGAAGGTACGGTCTTCAACACGAGCCACGTCCGATGGATCAGACCAGGCCAGATAGGAGTTGGGACGCTTCGCTGGATTGAGCTTACGCAACGTACCCGCTTTTTCCATTTCATCAAAAAGACGCTGAGATTCTTCTTGAGAGCCATCGCACCAGACAATCTTTGCAGGCTTGGTTTTTGCAGCGACCGACGCCACCCAATCGATCAGACCTTGGTGACGAACAAAATCAGGATGTGTTGAAGTCATAATGAATGAAAGCTCTGTATTGGATAGCTTCGATTTTAACATTTGAGGTTTTTCATATGCCCAAACTTACCCCTGTCAAACCCTTGGTTTTCCTGCGTTGTGGCGGCACTTTCGAGAAAACCTACAGTGCGACGGAAGGTGCGCTTAGCTTCGAAGAAGCCAACCTCGAACGCTGGATCAGGCCATGTCGCATCGCACCAAAGCCACGTATCGAGACCGTCATGCTGATCGACAGCCTTGAGATGAAGGACAGCCACCGTCAACAACTCGCCGACGCCATCGCATCAGCCGCAGAAAATCAGGTGGTTGTGATCCATGGAACCGACACCATGACCCAGAGCGCCCTGTACATCACACCAACAAAACGGGACGAACAGGTGGTGGTCTTTACCGGTGCCATGGTTCCCGCTGCCCTGTGCGACAGCGACGCATCGTTTAACCTGGGGCTTGCCACCGCCGCCGCGCAGCTCCTACCCCCAGGGGTTTATATCGCCATGAGCGGCCAAGTCTTTGAAGCCAGCCGCACCCAAAAAAACCCGGTCCTTCAGCAGTTTGAACATCGTTCTTCAGACGACTAACGCGGAATTATTTCCCGATACAAAAACGCCCAAAGATCTCGCCCAGAAGATCGTCTGAGGAAAACTCACCGGTTATCTCAGCCAGCTTTTGTTGAGACTGCCGCAGACACTCGGCCAAGAGATCCAATTCGGACTCACGAAGATGACTTGATGCCTCTTGCAGCTCGTGCCCAACCTGGTCCAGCGCATGCAGGTGTCGGGCGCGCGCTGAAAAAGTTCCCGCCGAAGCATCGCCACCAAGACCTGCAACATCCAGCAGCTTGGCACGAAGTTCATCCAGCCCTTCTCCGGTTTTGGTGGACACCTTTAAGGCATTGGGAATGTCGACACGGACATTTAAGTCAATTTTATTGAGTAGCTGAATCACCGATCGCTTGGACACGGCTCGCCGTAAAACCTGCTGCTCAAGCTCATGATCAGGTGGGATCTGGCCACTGGCATCATTCAAGAGCACGACCAGCTGAGCTTGTTCAATTTCTTTCCAGGTTCGCTCAATGCCCAATCGCTCCACTGGATCCTCGGTGTTGCGAAGACCCGCGGTGTCAATCACTTGAACGGAAAGTCCTTCCACCATGATCTCCTGGACGATTCGATCCCGTGTGGTGCCCGCAATCTCGGTCACCAGCGCGACATCGTCTTCGGCAAGCGCATTAAGAAGAGACGACTTCCCCACATTGGGCGCACCCACAAGCACGACCCGAAGCCCTTCGCGCAATGCTGCTCCGCGCTGAGCGGAAGCGCGAACCTCTTCAAGATCATTCAAAAGTTTAGCCAGCCGATCCGACACCCCCTCCCGAGCGATCAACTCGATATCTTCTTCGGGGAAATCAAGACAGGCCTCTACCCGCATACGAAGGTCAATCAGGCCTGCGAGCAGCGCCTGTATCTTCTGGCTGAAAAGACCCTGCAGGGAGGCCACGGCACTTCGGGCCGCGCGCTCAGAGCCCGCATCGATCAAGTCTGCGACCGCTTCGGCCTGCGCAAGATCAAGTTTGTTGTTGAGAAAAGCCCTCTGGGTGAACTCGCCCGGATGCGCAAGCCGAATGAATCGCTCACCCGAAAGCCCCAGACACCGTTGCAAAACCATCTGTAAAACACCCAGACCACCATGACCTTGCAGCTCAAGCACGTCTTCCCCGGTGTATGAATTCGGTCCGGGAAAGAAAATCGCCAAACCGTCATCCATGGGTTGGTGGTCTGCATCTAAGAAGGACAGATGCGTCGCCATTCGCGGCGCGAGCTCTCGTCCACAGACCGTCCGCATGACATGACGAGCCTGTGGCCCGGACACCCTGACCACGCCGATCGCGCCCCGTCCGGGCGCGGTGGCAATCGCCACAATGGTGTCGTTCATCCCTGCCAATGCTTAACCAGACCCAGGGCGAACCGAGTTTTCAACGCAAGCCTGGCTATCGATGCGCTGCCGCCGCTTTTTCAACCGACTTCATCACATACCACTGCTGGGCAATCGACAACACGTTGTTCACTAACCAATAAAGCACCAGCCCGGCAGGGAAGAAGAAAAAGAAGATCGAAAAAACGATTGGCATGGCCATCATCACCTTGGCCTGAAGGGGGTCTGGCGGCGGCGGGTTGAGCTTGGTCTGGATAAACATGGTCACGGCCATCACCACCGGCAAGATGAAATAAGGGTCTGGGGTGGAAAGATCCGTAACCCATCCAAGCCAGGGGGCGTTTCGCATCTCGACACTCGCCAACAAAACCCAATAGAGCGCAATGAACACAGGGATCTGAATCAAGATCGGCAGACAGCCCCCAAGAGGATTAATCTTTTCAGTTTTGTAGAGCTCCATCATGGCCTGATTCAACTTGGCTCGGTCATTGGCATAGACCTCACGAAGTTTGACTAACCTGGGTGTGACCGCTTTCATCTTCGCCATGGATTTATAACTTGCCGCAGAAAGCGGATAGAAAATGGCCTTGATGATGACGGTCAATAAAACGATGGCCCATCCCCAGTTACCAACAAAACCATGAAGCTGTTCCAAAAGCCAATAGATGGGCTTGGCCAAAAAGGTCAGCCAGCCGTAATCCACGACCAGCTCAAGACCCGGAGCAAGCTGCTCGAGAACATCTTGAAGCTGTGGGCCCGAAAACAAAATCGCCTCATGGGTCTGTTGTGCGCCAGGTGCCACGGCAGGCAGGGCCTGAATCAAACCCACGCTGTAGAGATTGTTGTCGATGCGTCGGGTGTAGAACTCGCGCGTCGCCTCGTTACGAGGAACCCAGGCACTTACAAAATAGTGCTGAATGATTCCGAACCAGCCATTGTTGGCTGTTTTTTCGTGAGAGGCCTTGTTCTTTTCAATGTCTGAAAAGTCGATCTTTTCAAACTTACCCTTGTCGGTATACACCGCAGGACCAATAAAGGTTTGATAAAACTGGCTCTCACCTGGGGGGCGATCACCCGTTCGCATCAGCTGAAGATAAATCTGGGGTGCGATCTCATCGGCACCGGTGTTTTGAACGGTGTGGGAGACTCTGACGACAAAGCCGGTTTCATCCAAGCCATAAGTCTTCGTCAGTTTCACGCCGCCGGATTCGGCCACCATGGTCACCGAACGGCCTGACTGAGTGGTGTCGACTTTCTTGAAGACCGAGGTATGGTTGGGGTAGCTTGCCCGTGAGCTGGTCTGGCCCGTAAGACCCGACTGTGCCTCATAGCGCCGCTCTGGATGTTGATCGAACAACACCACACGATTGCCTTCATAAGCATCCGACGCTTGATTTAACAAGACTGCCCGAGTGATTCGAGCACCAACCAAGTCAATTTCAAGCTCGATGTCTTGATTTTTAAGCGTCAGTTTTTCAGACCCTGGCTGCGATGCTGCCTGACCACTGACGGCCGATGGGGTAGATACTGGCGCTGTGGTGGTGGGAATTGCAGCGCTTTGAATGGCCTGACTTGCCGAAGGAACTGTCGCAGGTTGTCCGCCGGATGGCGAGGCCGTTGGGGACGCGCTCGTTTGGGGTGCTGTCGACTGGACCTCGCCTCCGAACATGGAACCTTGTCCCGAATGTCTCATGTAAGCGTCCCACAGCATGAGCAAAGAGAGCGAAAAAACGATCCAAAGAATTGCGCGACGAGTATCCATAGTCTTTAACGTGATGTGGGTTGTTGATGAAACATCGTTTGTGTTTTTGCAGGTACAGGGTCAAGACCACCTTGGCACCAGGGATGACAACGACCAATGCGTTTGGCAGTCAACCAACTCCCTTGGGCAGCGCCATGCAGCTCGATGGCCTCGATGGCGTAATCCGAGCAGTGCGGTAAGTAACGACACCTTGGACCGATCAATAGACGAATTGACAACTGATAGGCTCGAACCCAACCGATGAGCAGCCGAGACAAGGCTCGATTCATGTCACCAGACCTTTAGGTTTTAAAGTTTCAATCTCAGCCAGAGCACGTTGAAGCGCCAAAAGAAGCTCTCCCCGGGTTTGGATGCGGCCAGAGATGAGCCAAGATGACTTAGGAACCGGGGTGTTCACTCGCACAATGAGCGTTGACGGTGGCATAGATTCCCATAACGATTGTTGAAGTGCTGCTTTGGACCAACGCTTGATCTGATTGCGTTGAACCGCATATTTCACAAGTTTTTTCGGCAAAACAAAACCAAGCCGATGGACGTCTGATGGGGGTCCGAGGTGGACCAAAACCGATCCAACCCTGGCGATGGGCTTTGATCTCAGGCTTTGTTGAAATGAAGCCGGATCACAAAGCGCCTGAAAGCGCTTTTTCTTTTCAGCTATTTTTAAACACCAAGACGCTTGCGACCTTTGGCACGACGGGCACGAATGACTGCTCGGCCGCCTCGGGTTTTCATTCTTACCAAAAACCCATGGGTTCTTTTGCGACGCACAACGGATGGTTGAAAGGTACGTTTCATGACGATTTCCTAGCGATAACACCAACAAACAAAGTTGGAACTTGACGAACCCGACAGTATACGACTTTTGGTTGTTTTTCGGGAAAACCGCGGTTTTTACCCTGTGGATAACTCCGTCCTTTGGGGTAAGATTTGGGCTATGGAATCCCTGTGGCAAGACTGCCTCATTCACTTCGAACGAGAACTGCCTAACCAACAGTTTCAGACCTGGTTCAAGCCCCTCGACCTGCTTCGAATCGACCAGCTCGGTGACTCGAGCAGGGTGGTTCTTTCTGCGCCCACACGGTTCAAACAAAGCTGGGTGAAAAGCCAGTTGGCTCCTTCTCTTTCAAACTGGTGGTCTCAGGCTCTGGGAACCCCCGTCGAACTTGATATCGAGGTCGTGAATCCAGACTCCGAATCAAACTCCCTAGCGGATCCATTAGCGCCGACCGCCCAGTCAGGTGACATTGACCCCAACCAGACCTCTCGCCAACCGAATTCACAGACAGCCGCCGAGGTCGAGCCCACCGAGACTAACTTAACGAGCAGCAGCCCCATTCATCAACAGAGTCGACTGAATCAAGATTGGTCGTTTGAAAGTTTTGTTCCTGGAAAGGCTAACCAGCTGGCTCGTGCGGCAGCACTTCAGGTTGCTGAAAACCCCGGCCGAGGTTACAACCCCTTGTTTTTATACGGAGGCGTGGGGCTTGGCAAAAGCCATCTTATTCATGCCGTCGGCAACAGTCTTTCGCAGCGAAATCCCAATGCTCGGGTTCGTTACATTCACGCCGAAGCCTACGTGAGTGATGTCGTGAAGGCGTATCAACGAAAATCATTTGACGAATTTAAACGTTATTACCATTCGCTTGATCTCTTACTCATTGATGACATTCAATTTTTCGCCGGCAAACAACGTACCCAGGAAGAGTTTTTTTACGCTTTTGAAGCGCTGATCGCGGCGCAAAAGCAAATCATCATTACCAGCGACACCTATCCTAGTGAACTCGGAGAAATTAACCCCCGACTGGTCACTCGATTTGCTTCAGGCCTCACTGTTGCCATCGAACCACCCGAGCTCGAAATGCGGGTTGCCATCTTGATGAAAAAAGCAGACTTTGAAGGCTTTACTTTAGGTGAAGAAGAGGCTTTTTTCATTGCCAAACAACTTCGATCCAACGTACGAGAACTTGAAGGTGCACTTAAAAAAGTCATTGCCTATTGTGGCTTTCACCAAAAACAAGCCTCCCTTGAGGTAGTAAAAGATGCTCTTAAAGATTTGTTGTCGTTACAGAAAACCCTTATTTCTGTAGAAAACATTCAAAAAGTTGTCGCGGATTTTTACAACATCAAAGTGGCTGACATGTACAGCAAACGTCGACCAGCCAACATCGCCATGCCAAGACAGATCGCCATGTATCTGGCCAAAGACCTCACTCAGAAAAGCTTTCCTGAAATTGGCGATCTTTTTGGAGGAAGAGACCACACGACGGTTTTGCATGCGGTAAAGAAGGTCGGTGACCTTCGTCATCGAAATGCCGAACTCAATCATCAGCTTCACCTTCTTGAACAACAACTTAGGGGATAAGCTGTGAACAACTCTGTACATTTGGTGAATAACACCAGCCCCTACAACACAACACGTCATGTTGTGCACAAGACCCAATTTTTGTCCCAAAACTATCAACAGGCTTTTGCAACCCAGCAAACCCTGACTGATCAACACGGCAACCCGTTTATCCACAGATCTGACCTGACTTAACTATTACTACTAATTTTTTAATTGAAAGAATTAACATCATGAACCTGATCAAAGCACAACGTGATGCCCTGCTCAAACCCTTACAAACAGTCACGGGTATTGTTGAAAGGCGGCATACCTTACCGATTCTGTCGAATGTGCTTCTGACCAAAGCCAACGAGACCATTTCATTTTGTTCAACCGACATTGAAATGCAGATTAAAACCCAGGCTGATATGGGTATCGGTTCAGAATCAGCGGCCACCACCGTGGCCGCTCGGAAGTTGCTAGATATTCTGAGAGCGCTTTCCGATCATCAGGAAATCTCGGTATCACTCACCAATAAAAAACTGGTTCTTGCACAAGGCAAGTCAAAATTTAGCCTTCAAACGCTTGCCGCTGAGGAGTTTCCGACAGTCACTCCGGCCGACCAATACCCCGCCAAAGTGACCCTGACGCAAAAAGCGTTAAAACATCTTTTGCACCTGGTTCACTTTTCAATGGCCCAGCAAGACATTCGCTATTACTTGAATGGACTTCTTTTGGTCATTGACCATGACAGCCTGAAGGCCGTGGCTACCGACGGCCACCGGCTCGCGTTCTCTGCGGTGAAATCTGGAAAAGACGGGGTGAGCATATCCATTCAAGGAGACCGTCAAGAAGTCATTATTCCTCGTAAAGCAGTTCTTGAACTTCAGCGCCTTCTTACCGATTCCGATCAGCTGGTGACGATTGAACTGGCCAGTAATCAAGCAAAATTTAGTTTCGAGCAGATTGAACTTCTGTCAAAACTGATCGAAGGAAAATTTCCTGATTACCAACGAGTGATACCTTCTGGACATACCAAACACGTCACGTTAGACCGAGAAATTTTTCTGGGTTCGTTGCAACGTGCCGCAATTCTGACCACCGACAAATTTAAAGGCGTGCGACTGACGCTGGCTCAAGGCACCCTTCGTGTTTCGTCAACCAATGCAGAACAAGAAGAGGCTTCCGAGGAACTTGAGGTCGACTATCAAGGTGAACCTGTTGATATTGGGTTTAACGTTCAATATCTATTGGATGTCTTATCCAACCTCAAAAACAAGGCGATTGTCATGACTTTGCAAGACCCTAATGCAAGTGCATTGATCACCACTCAGGAAGACGACGAGTTTAAGTACGTTGTCATGCCAATGCGTATCTAATTAAGGAGACTGTGTTGATTGTAGTGAATAGCAAAAAACACCAAGAGGAAATAAGCCCAGAGCAGGCCCAAGGTTACGGCGCGTCATCAATTAAGATGCTGAAAGGGCTTGAAGCTGTTCGCAAACGTCCCGGTATGTACATTGGTGACACCCACGATGGAAGCGGGCTGCATCACATGGTCTTCGAGGTGGTGGATAACGCCATTGATGAAGCGCTTGCTGGCCACTGTGATGAAATTGTGGTCACGATTCACACGGACAATTCAATTTCAGTCACGGATAACGGTCGCGGGATTCCTACGGACATTCACCATGATGATGAACTTGGTCGCTCAGCCGCCGAGATTGTCATGACCGAACTCCATGCGGGTGGAAAGTTTGACCAGAACAGCTACAAGGTTTCGGGTGGACTCCATGGTGTAGGGGTCTCGGTCGTCAATGCACTTTCTGACTGGTTGAAGCTGACCATTCGACGAAACGGGCAAGTTCACAGCATGGAATTTCGTCAGGGCGAGCGTGTCGCTCCTTTGGCTGTAACGGGTTCAACCGATCGACGGGGTACCGAGGTTCATTTCCTGGCAAGCACAGAAATTTTCGTCAATGTCGATTTTCATTTCGATATCTTGGCCAAACGCCTCCGTGAACTAAGTTTTCTTAATAATGGCGTCAAAATCCGGCTGGTGGATCAGCGCGAAGGGAAGGAAGAGAATTTTGCTTTTTCGGGTGGCGTTCAAGGGTTTGTTCAGTACATCAATCGTGCAAAAACCACCCTTCACAGCAATATTTTTTATGTCACCGGTGAAAAAGACAATGTCACCGTAGAAGCGTCGCTTCAATGGAATGACAGCTACAACGAGAACGTTTTATGTTTTACCAACAACATCCCGCAACGTGATGGCGGCACCCATTTAACGGGTCTTCGCGCTGCCATGACCAGGGTTTTGAATAAATATATCGCCGAATCCGATCTTGCTAAAAAAGCGAAAGTCGACACCGCCGGTGACGATATGCGAGAGGGCCTGACCTGTGTCCTGTCGGTGAAAGTGCCTGAGCCCAAGTTTTCCTCCCAGACCAAAGACAAGCTGGTATCCAGCGAAGTTCGGCAGCCGGTGGAGGACGTCGTGGGTAAGGCGCTTGAAGAATTTCTTCTCGAAAACCCTAACGATGCAAAAATTATCTGCACCAAAATTGTCGAAGCCGCCCGTGCACGAGAGGCCGCAAGAAAAGCGCGTGAATTAACACGTCGCAAAGGCGTTCTTGACTCCTTTGGTCTTTCAGGAAAACTTGCCGACTGTCAGGAACGCGATCCTTCCAAAGCTGAGCTTTATCTGGTGGAGGGAGACTCCGCCGGGGGTTCAGCCAAGCAGGGCCGCGATCGAAAGTTTCAGGCCATTCTTCCGCTCAAAGGGAAGATTCTCAATGTTGAGAAAGCGCGTTTTGACAAACTGGTGACGTCTCAAGAAATCATCACCTTGATTCAAACCTTGGGCACAGGAATCGGCAAAGAGGAATACAACCCAGATAAGCTTCGTTATCACCGCATCATCATCATGACCGACGCGGATGTGGACGGATCTCATATTCGAACGTTGTTGCTGACCTTCTTTTATCGGCAGATGCCCGAACTGATCGAACGCGGCTATGTGTATATTGCCCAGCCACCCCTCTATAAAGTGAAACACGGTAAAGAAGAGCGTTACATCAAAGACGATGCGCAGATGCAAGACTATCTTTTAACGCTTGCGCTTCAAGATGCCGAAATGACCACCCCAGCCGGTCAGGGGTCGGGTGCGGCCAGTCTGAATGAATTGGCTCAGATTTATCTTGCTGCGAACAACACCATTTCGCGGCTATCCAAGAGCATTGATCAGCAGGCGTTACGGGCCATTCTTGATGGCTTTGAGCTGGACTTTTCAACCAATGACAAGGTTCTTGCAACAGCTGAAGCTTTGCAAGCGCACATGAACCGTCAGCACAACCTGGTTTCGGCTACCCAGGATTCGTCCGTGCGCGTGGTTGCTGAACTGATCACGCAGACCGAAAGCTGGAGACTGCGAATTGAACGACTCCATCACGGCAATGTCCGCCTGTCGACGCTGGAGTCCGATTTTGTCACCACCGAGGACTATCGAACACTGACCAAAGCGGCCACGATGTTGAAAACCGCGGCGCCCGAAGGCACCACGGTTCGTCGTGGTCGTGGCGAGTCGGTGCGGTCTTCTCAGGTTCGTGACTTCGGCGAGGCCATGCTCTGGCTGATGGCCGAAGCAGAGCGGGGACTTTCTAAGCAGCGGTATAAGGGCCTGGGTGAAATGAACCCCGAACAGCTCTGGGAAACGACGATGAATGTCGAGAGCCGAACCCTGTTGCAGGTCAAGATTGAAGACGCCATTTCCGCAGACAGTATTTTCACCACACTCATGGGTGAAGAGGTTGAACCTCGACGACAGTTCATTGAAGACAATGCTCTCCGAGTGGCCAATCTTGATGTCTAAACGCTAGCGTCATGCCTGCCGACCTCTCGAATCAGTTGGTGGTGGCCTTGTCTTCAAGGGCGCTTTTTGATTTCGAGGAAGAAAACCAGGTGTTCGAACAGGGGGATGATCGGGCGTATATGCAGCTTCAGAGTGAACGACTGCAGCTGCCAGCCAATCCTGGTGTGGCCTTTCCGTTGGTGCGAAAGCTTCTTGCATTCAATAGCGCCGAGCGGCAACGGGTTGAAATTGTTGTGCTGTCACGCAACGACCCGGTTTCCGGTCTTCGTGTGTATCACTCCGCTCAGGCGCATGGCCTACCCATTCAACGGGGTGTGTTCACTCGTGGACGTTCACCCTATCGATACTTAAAATCTCTGGGGGCGCATCTTTTTCTTTCAGCCAACGCAAGCGATGTTGAGCACGCGCTAGAAGCCGGTTACCCAGCAGCTCACGTTTATCCGCATTCTGCAAAGGCTGCCGAAAACTTTCCCAATGAGTTACGCATCGCTTTTGACGGCGACGCAGTGTTGTTTAGTGATGAGGCTGAGCAGGTCTATCAGCAGCAAGGTCTTGATGCCTTTGTGGCCCACGAAACCCAAAGAAAAGAAACCCCCCTTCCGCCAGGGCCATTTAAGCCGCTTTTGCTGGCCTTGCATCAGCTGCAACAAGACACCAAAGAGTCGTCCACCATGTGTCTTCGTACCGCTTTGGTGACGGCACGATCGGCGCCTGCTCATGAGCGGGCCGTGCGAACACTGATCAACTGGAGGATCGATATTGATGAAGCCATGTTTCTTGGGGGCTTGGATAAAGGCGATTTTTTAAGAGAGTTCGAACCCGACTTCTTTTTTGACGATCAGACCCGACATTGTGACTCGGGCGCCAAAGCTGGCCCAACGGGTCATGTACCTTCAGGAATCAAGAACCAGGTTGTTGCGGGTCGTTAAGACTTTTTGAACCCCGGCCGGGGTCAGGTCTTGGCCTTGGTTTTCTTGGTTGCCGCCGTCTTGCTCGCTGGTTTTTTGGCGGCGGCTTTGGGGACTTTCGGCGCGCGGGCTTCAAATTCAAATCCCACCTTGCCCTCAGGTGTCTTGACAAGAAATGCCTTGAATTTACGACGTGTCCGTGCGGACACAAAACCATCAAAAAGATCAGTCTTGCCTTCGTTCAGAAGTTTTTGAACCTGTTCGGCAGAAATCGTCTGCTGGAGGATCATCATTCCGGTTCGAAAATCACAACTTTTTTCGGGCCCAACGCTTTTTTCACAGACATAGGCGTTGCCATGCTGAAACACCCTGGACTGACACTTGGGGCAGGGACCCAGGCTTTGTTGCGCACTGAAATCAACTGGCTGAGCGTCATCACCGTCGTTGTCTGAGTTTCCAAAATCAAATTCCAGCTTGTGGTCGTCTGTGATCTTGATGCTGGCCACAAAGGGCCTGCCCATCTTGCTTCGAAAGCCGTCCACAGGTCCGAATGCTTTGGTGCTGATGAGGGTTTCAACCTCAGGGATTTCGAAGGCACGGCCACCGGGAATTTTAGAAATTGAAAAATCACATGAGCCGCAGGCAAAGCGACGATAGTTTTCCTTCACCACGCCCCCACACTTAGGGCAGGGTGTTTTCAGGGTGGTGTAGTCACCGGGAATGGTGTCGTTGTTGTAATTTTTTGCCTGATTGACCAGGTGTTCGGTCATCTTGGCAATTTCACCCATGAAGGCTTCCCGCGAGAGCTTTCCCTCTTCAATTTGGCGAAGCTTGTGCTCCCATTCTCCCGTGAGCTCAGGCCGAGAGAGTTCTTTGACGTCCAACCCCCTCAAAAGAGTCATCAGCTGAAAGGCTTTGGCTGTTGGAATGAGCTCTCGACCATCACGGATCAGGTATTTTTCTGCGAGCAGGCCTTCGATAATTGCGGCACGTGTCGCGGGGGTTCCAAGACCTTTGCCGGACATGGCTTCTCGAAGCTCGTCGTCATCCACCAGTTTGCCGGCGCCTTCCATGGCCGACAACAGGGTGGCTTCGCTGTAACGTGCGGGTGGTTTGGTTTTGAGCTCGTGAAGATCCACTGGATCCGCGATAGGGCGTTCCTGCGGCCCCACGGCGACGAGTGTGGCATCGTCCCCAGCAATCTCCTTTCCATAGACGGCCATCCATCCTGGGTTAACCAGAATCTTTCCTTCGGTCTTGAAGTGATGCTGATCAATGATGCTGATGCGAGTGGTGACCAAAAATTCGGCGGGTGGATAGAAGACGGCCAAGAAACGTCGAACCACCAGTTCAAAAATCTTTTGCTCAGGCTCTGAAAGCGCCTTCGGCAGCACGCCTGTTGGAATGATGGCGAAGTGATCAGAGACCTTGCTGTTGTCAAAAATGCGTTTGTTGGGCTTGACCCAGCCTTGTTTCAGAATTTCTTTGGCGGCGCTTGAAAAACTGGCGGCTTGGCCAATGGCCTGAAGCGTGGTGGTCACCGTGGGAAGATAGTCTTCCGGCAGCGCTTTGGAATCGGTTCGGGGATAGGTCAGCACCTTGTGTTTTTCGTACAAGGCCTGGGCTAGCCCAAGGGTGTTGCGTGCCGAAAAACCAAAACGGGCATTGGCTTCCCGTTGAAGGCTGGTGAGATCAAATAAGGCCGGCGCAATCTGTGAAGACGGCTTGCTTTCTTCGGAGACCTGCGCAGGTTTTCCCTGGCAGGCGTTGATGATGGCCTGCGCCTCGCTGGCCTGCCAAAGCCGTTCAGCTTTCTGTTCAGGGTCGGCATCGTTTTTCTTGAAGCTTGGGGCGAACCATCGGCCTTGATAGACACCGGCTTGCGCATTGAAGCTTGCGTGAATCTCGAAGTAGTCTCGGGCAACGAACTTCCGAATCTTTTCCTCGCGTTCCACAACCACGGCCAGGGTGGGGGTTTGGACCCGGCCCACCGTGGTGAGAAAAAACCCGCCCTCTTTGGAGTTGAAAGCGGTCATGGCCCGCGTTCCATTAATTCCAACAAGCCAGTCCGCCTCGGATCGGCAGCGAGCGGCATCCGCAAGCGGCATCATGGTCTGATCGGATCGCAGATGATCGAAGGCGTCACGGATGGCCGTGGGCGTCATGGACTGTAACCAAAGCCGCTCGACAGGGTGCTTGGCTTTGGTGTGCTGAACGATGTAGCGAAAAATTAACTCGCCCTCGCGTCCCGCATCGCAGGCATTGACAAGGCGACTAACTTCTTTGTTTTTGATGAGTTTGCTGAGCGTTTTGAGCTTGGCCTCGCTTTTGGCGATCGGCTGCAGATCGAAATGGGGGGGAATCATCGGCAGATTGGCAAATGACCATTTGCCCCGCTTGATGTCGTATTTCTCTGGAACGATGAGTTCAAGAAGGTGGCCCACCGCCGAGGCGACGATCATGTCCTCACGCTCGAAGTAGTCGTCGTGTTTGGTGAACCCCCCAAGCGCTTTCGCGATGTCCGAGGCAACCGAGGGCTTTTCGGCGATGACCAGTGCTTTGCTCATAAGGCGCGGATCATAGGCGGGTCTTTGGGTGGTCTGCAAATGTTTTTTGCAGTGAAGACCGGAAAAACGATTACTTAGTTAGTACACACTGTTGCTCTTAGTTCTTAATTTAAGCCATCTACCATCGGGAAGCCGGGTGGCAAGTTTTTCTAGCTCAAGAAGCAACAGGCCCGCGAAAAGATCACCCTGGGTGAGCTGGCAGGCTTTTTCAAGCTCATGAATGGTGCGCGGCTGAAAATCGAGTGCCGACATGGCCCGCTGAGCTCGGGCGTCGATGAGACCCAATCCGGAAGACTGATTGGCCTGTTCACCATGTTTCGAACCTGATGAGGCCTTCGCCGCAGGAAAAAAACCGAGGTCGTTCAATAACTGTTCGGGAGACTGCACAAGCTGCGCCCCCTGGCGAATCAGGGCATTGCAGCCTACGCTTTGAGGCATATGGATTGAGCCCGGCAGAACAAAAACATCCACCCCAAGCTCCAGGGCGTGACGCGCAGTAATTAACGAGCCACTGCGCGGCGCGGCCTCCACCACTAAAACGGCTTGGGCCAAGGCCGCGATGATTCGATTTCTGGCGGGGAACTGGTGCGGTAGCGCTGGCGCGCCATCGACGTATTCGGTAATGAGGCAGCCACCCTGGGCGATGATCTGGTTGGCAAGGCCTTCATGCCGGCTGGGGTAGAGGATGGCGCGGCCATGAGCCAACACAGCGATGGTCTGGCCTGGCCCGGCCATGGCGCCGCGATGTGCGGCGGCGTCAATGCCTTGGGCAAGCCCGCTGATGATCGTGAGGCCTCGGGCAGAGGCTTCGGCGGCAAACCATTCCGCATCATGGAGTCCTTGCGCGCTGGCTTGCCGACTTCCCACAATGGCAAGTCCGGGTTGTTGACTCATTTTTTCGAGCAGGGCTTGCTGGCCCAGCCCATAGACTTTTGAGACCGGGGGGTGGGTCTCGGCAAGGGCCTTTGGGAAGCCAGGCTCAAACGCGTCAAGTTCAAATTGCGGTCGGTTGGGCGGGCCGGGGAAAAAGGTGTCTCGGGTCATACCGAGACGCTAGAGGAAACCAATTCTTGCGAAAATCGTCCAAAATGAATAAGACCCCTGAACAACCACCTAGGGTCATTCAGTGATTAGGGATTGGAAACATTCGAAATGCCAGTACTCGAGCTTTTGCACTACCCCGATGAACGCCTTCGTACCGTGGCCAAACCGGTGGCGACGGTGGATGATCGCGTGCGCCGAATTATTCAAGATATGACCGAAACCATGTATGCGGCCCCGGGCATTGGCCTGGCAGCCACCCAGGTGAATATTCACGAACGCATCATTTTGGTGGACATTACCGAAGACCAGTCTGAATTAAGGGTGCTCATTAACCCTGAAATCACCGACTGCAGTGACGAAAAAAAAGTTTTTCAGGAAGGCTGTCTGTCGGTGCCCGGGGTCTATGACGATGTGGAGCGCCCTGATCAGATTCGCGTTCGAGCCCTGAACGAACAAGGACAGGCCGTCGAGTTCGATGCCGATGGCCTGCTTTCGGTGTGCATTCAACATGAAATTGATCACCTTGACGGCAAGGTGTTTGTGGACTACCTCTCTCGGCTCAAGCAAAGCCGAATTAAAACCAAGATGATCAAAGCGAAGGCCTGATGCGCATTGCATTTGCAGGCACGCCGGAGTTTGCCAAGACAACCCTTTCGGCGTTGCATTCGGCAGGTCACGAGATCGTTGCCGTTCTCACCCAGCCAGACAAGGCTGCGGGCCGGGGGTTGACGCTGCAGGCCAGTCCCGTCAAACAAGAAGCTCAGCAACTTGGCCTTGAGGTGCTTCAGCCGCACTCGCTCAAAGAGGGCCAGCCCGGCGCCAAAGAGGCGATTGAACGGCTTGTTGAGCTGCAACCAGAATTCATGGTGGTGGTGGCCTATGGCCTTTTACTTCCCAAGACGGTGCTGCAGATTCCTCGGCATGGATGCGTGAACATTCACGCCTCGTTGCTGCCCCGATGGCGAGGCGCCGCGCCGATCCAGCGGGCGATCGAGGCAGGGGACTTGCAGACCGGCGTGGCGGTGATGCAGATGGAGGAGGGGCTCGATACCGGACCGGTCTGGCTTTCGTGTCAGACTGCGATTCAGCCGGATGACAATTTCCAAACTTTGCATGATCGCCTTGCCCTGATGGGCGCACAGACCATCTGTGACTTTTTCCGTCAGTGGGCCTCTGAGAGTCAGTCGATGATGACAGCGATTCCTCAACCCAGTGAGGGCGTGACCTATGCCCACAAGATTTCCAAGCAAGACACTCTGATTCGTTGGAATCAGTCGGCTCAGAAGGTGTTTCACCAGATTCGAGCGCTTTCACCCAGCCCAGGGGCAACGGCCCAGCTTGGGGGTCAATCCATCAAGATTTTTGAAGCGCTTCCTTTGGAACGAACGTTATCTTCGCAAGGGTCGCCACGCGCTTTCAAGCCCGGCGAAATCATTCAGGCGAATGCGGCTGGGCTCCATGTGGCTTGCGAGACCGGAGTGATTTCACTGCTGACCCTGCAAAAGGCTGGCGGAAAACGTCTGGGTTACCGAGAGTTTTTAAACGGACAGTCACTGCGAGCTGGCGACATCTTTGCGGCCGAATCGACGATCCTGGCCAAGGTTGAGCCTTGTCATTCAGCCTCCTGTCGTCCCTGATCCACAACAGGTTTGATCAACACGTTGACGCCCAATCACTCGCGCAGACTCTCAGAAGATCTCGCCGATGCCGCGCGTTTCATCGCCGATCAGCTTGGCTCGAGGGTAACGTCGGGAGCAACGCCTTGGGACGAACAGCCAGCCCGAAAAAAAAGCAGCCCCTCGGTGTCTGATCTGACCTATCGAGGCTTTCGGGGCTGGGGTCTTGCTCAGGTTCGTCTGAAAAGAATGGCACCGAAGCTGCCAGCGATCGAGATCCAGGCCTTGTTCGCAATCGCCTGGTCCGCGTTGGGAAGTGCGATGCGACCTCAACACGTCTTGGTTGACGAAACCGTGGCTGCCGCAAAAAGTCTTCAGGGTCAGTCCGTGGCGGGCTTTGTCAATGCACTGTTGCGCCGATCACTCGATGATCAAGCAGCAGCATTGGGGGATGCCAACCAGCCTGAAGCGAAATACAACGCACCTGGATGGTGGATCGACAAGATCCGCCATGACTATCAAGACCAGGCAGACGCCGTGTTAACGGCGCTCACCCAACGAAGCGGGTTAACGGTCAGGCTTGACCCTGGGGCGGGCTTGGATGCCCAGCGTTATTTGGCGTCGCTTCACGATCGCGGCCTTCAGGGAACGATGGTGGGCCCGACGGCAGTTTCCATTTCACCGCCCGTACCGGTTGAAGAGATACCTGGATTTGCAGAAGGCTGGGTAAGCGTTCAAGACGCCTCCGCGCAGGCCGCGCTGGCCTCTATCGAAGACATTGAGCCAACGACCCGCCCCTTGGAAATTCTTGATGCCTGTGCGGCGCCTGGCGGGAAAACGATTGCGCTTGCTCAGCGTTTTCAGGGGCGTGTCTGGGCGGTGGACAGCTCGGCAACTCGGCTTGCAAGGCTGACCCATGACCTCTCTCGGGTTGGCCCAACCTTAGGCGCCAGGGTGGAAACTGTGGTTCACAACCTGACCCAGCCTTGGACGTCAGTCAAAGCGGCGTCGGGAAATTTTCTACCGGAATCCTTTGACCTGATCGTGCTCGATGCACCCTGCTCAGCCTCTGGCGTGAGCCGTCGACACCCCGAGATCCCTTGGAAACGCACGGCTGATCAGATCAAGAGTGTGGTGAAGACCCAACGCCAGATGCTTGATCTTCTTTGGGGAAGGCTTCAACCCGGGGGACAATTGCTCTTTGTCACCTGTTCGGTTTTTTCTGAAGAAGGAGAGCAACAGCAGGAAGCCTTTCTGAGTCGAACGCCGGATGCGGAGCCTTTGCCCGCTGCCGGTCGCCTCCTGCCCATTGCGCAGAGAAATCAAGGCGTTGATCAGGACGGTTTTTTTGTCGCCCGCTTTCGAAAACGATGCTAACCATTCGCCCCCCTCGCCTTTCAGCCCTTTTGATGCTGATGGCTGCCTTCGCAATCTGGGCCACAACGCCGGCGGCCAAGGCCAATGACAGTGAGTCCATCACCCTGTCGACGCCTGTCTTAAGTGCGGGCTACGACCGGGTCTGGATGGTGCACGCCGAGGTCAAGGTGACATTAAGTCCAGTATTGATAGAGGCAGTGAACCGTGGTGTGCCACTGCATTTTGTGACTGAGCTGGAGATCTCAAGAAAGCGCTGGTATTGGTGGAACAAAGAGGTTGTGGATCTTATGAAGCCGGTGCGGCTGAGCTATCACGCGGTGACCCAGCAGTATCGAATTTCCGTGGGCGGTCTTCATCAGCTTGTTTTTGATGGTCTTGATGAAGCCCTGAGCTCGGCCGTTAGCCTGAAAGGCTGGTCCATTGCCACGCCAGAACAAACAACTGTCCTCAAAGCATTAAGCGAGGCGCAGAAATCTCCTGAAGACTACGAGATGCGTCTTCGTGTGCGGCTTGATACCGCCAAACTTCCTAAACCTCTTCAGATCAACGCCCTCACGAACAAAGATTGGAACCTATCAAGCGAGTGGATTCGGCCGCGCTTTGCGCCGCCGGTTCCTAGCTTGCTAGGAGACCGCCCGTGAGCCTTACCCTTCGCCTAGCCCTTGGCTTGGTGATGGTGTTGGCCGCGGCCTTGATGCTGCTGCTGGCCTCGGCAAGTTCGAGCAGTTCTGTTTTTGATCAGATTTATCCATGGCTATTGGCAGCCAACGGAGTGATCACCCTGATCATGATGGGCATCACTCTATGGGTGGTGGTTCGTTTTTGGCAACGAATGAGGCGGGGCGTTTTTGGGGCCCGAATCATGGTTCGCCTCGCCTTTGCTTTTGCGCTGATTGGAATCATTCCTGTGGCACTGGTGTCGTTTGTTTCGGCACAATTTCTGGCCAAGACGATTGACAGCTGGTTCACCCAGAGTGTGAATGTGGCCCTTGATGCCGGTGTCAGTCTTGGCCGTACCTCGTTGGACACGCTGCGTGCGGACGCCATGAATCGCGCAAGGCGGCTTGCCATCTCCATTGAAGAGGTGCCAGCAGCGCAGATGATTGGCCACATCGAAAAAGTGATTGACGGCCGCGAAGGTGTGGACGTCTTGATCCTTTCGAACTCGGGCGCCGTGCTGGCCAGCCGAAGCGCCCAGCTGACGAGCCTGGTTCCCGAGCTTCCCCCCAAGGAGGCCCTGGATCGCGCTCGCGCGGCCCGACAGTTTGTTTCTGTGGAGCCTCGAGCCGGCGCCTACGATCGTTCGCTTCAGGTGCGAGCAATTGCCATGACGACACCGTTGACAGCGCTTGTCGAGGAGTCCCGATTCGTTCAGTGGGTTGAGCAGATTCCTCAGTCGTTGACCCTCAACCTTGAGGCTCTGAATGACGGCGTGCGGGATTATGATCAGCTCGCCTTGGGCAAAGAGGGCCTTCGCAAGATGTATGGCGTGACCCTGGCTTTAACTTTGCTGCTGGCCTTTCTGGGCGCCCTCTTAAGTGCGCTTCTTTTGAGTGGCTGGCTTGCAGGGCCCCTTCGTCAGCTTGAGCGAGCCACCAAAGCGGTGGCCTCGGGGGACTATCGCCCGTTGCGCTTTGACCCGGCGTCGACCGACGAGCTCAATGTCTTGGTGGGCTCGTTTAATCAGATGACGAGCCAGCTCAATGAGGCCCGTGATCTTGCCCAAAAGAGTCGTGTCCGGTTGGAAGAGTCGAATATGTTTTTGCAGCAGGTGTTGGCCCACCTTTCTGCTGGTGTTTTGATTTTTGATGAAGACTGGAATCTGCGGGAATTCAACGGCAGTGCAGAGCGAATTCTTGGCATTCGACTTTTAGAGATTAAAGATCAGCCCTTTGGCCAGATGGCCGTCTTAGGGGGCTGCGCCGAGCAGCTTCGAGAGGGCCTGCTTGCTGCGGTGGACAGCCAGTTTCAGTACGAAGCGACCCTGCCCGACGGCGGGAGCATGACCCTTTTGGTGAGCGGCTCGCGCCTGCCCGGAAAACAGCCGCAGTATGTTGTGGTGTTTGACGACATTGGCGAGCTGCTCTCGGCCCAACGGTCTCGTGATTTTGCCGAGATTGCGCGACGGCTTGCCCACGAGATTAAAAACCCCCTCACGCCCATTCAGCTCTCTGCCGAACGGCTTGAGCGCCGTCTTGCCGACCGGCTGGGACCCGATGACGCCGAGCTTCTCGGCCGATCCACCCGAACCATCGTGGAGCAGGTCACCGCCTTAAAGGCCATGGTGGACGAATTCCGAAATTACGCAAGGCTTCCTGCGCCGAACCCAGAGGCGGTCAACCTTGCCGGGTTACTCAAAGACATGCAGCTGCTCTATGCAACCGATGCAAGAATTCACTGGCCGGATTTGTCGCAGTCAATGCGGGTGATGGCCGACCGGGCCCAGTTGATTCAGGTGATCCACAACCTCATTCAGAATGCGCAGGATGCAGTGGCGGATGACGCCAATGCCGAGATTCTTGTCCAGCTGGGCGAGCGGGTTGCCTCTCGCGGTGACCGCAGGATTCGGCTTGCCGTGTTGGACAGTGGTCCGGGAATTTCACCTGAGATGAAGGCGCGATTGTTCGAACCCTATTTCACAAGCAAGGCACGGGGTAATGGTCTGGGGCTGGCCATTGTGAAAAAAATCGTCGAGGAAAATCACGGCAAGGTGGTGTTGGCCAATCGGCACGAGGTCATGGCCGACGGATCCACCGGTGCCATTGCATTGGTTGAATTTGCGAAACTTGAGAATGAAGCCGACAATCATCGTGTGAACACTCTGGTATCCGGCCTTAATCCTTCAAGCCCCAATGGCTGACATTCTTATTGTTGATGATGAAATCGGCGTGCGAGAACTCCTGAGCGAAGTTCTCCAAGATGAAGGCTATTCCATTTCATTGGCGGAAAATGCCTCGCAGGCACGCGAACTTCATCAGTCCAAGCGCCACGACCTGATTCTTCTGGACATCTGGATGCCCGACACGGACGGCGTGACCCTGCTCAAGGAATGGGCTGCTCAGCAGCAGCTCAGTGCCCCGGTGATCATGATGTCCGGTCACGCCACCATTGAAACGGCGGTGGAAGCCACCCGCATCGGGGCCACGGATTTTTTGGAAAAACCCATTGCACTAAATAAGCTTTTGCAAACCGTTCAACTTGCCTTGTCGAGGCAGCCTGCTCGACAGGAAAGCTTCGCGAAGCCCGCGCAAAGCTTCGGCCAAGACAACGAGACTGAATACGAATGGCAAGACAGCCCACGCGGCCTGTCCGATCTTGAACCTGTGCTCATGCCAGAGCCCGTTGCACCCCGCTCCGCCCTTGAGGTTGCCAAGGAGGCGCTGATGGCGATCAACCTTGCAGCACCCCTGCGAGAAGCCAGAGATGATTTTGAACGGGCGTATCTGAATTACCACCTCGAACAAGAGCGCGGCAGCATGACTCGTGTGGCCGAAAGCACGGGCCTTGAGCGCACCCATCTTTATCGCAAGCTCAAGCAGCTTGGGATTGATAAGCGCTAGAGCGCTCCAACAAGCGATAGGCAGGTCCCATGAAAATATTGATTCTTGGTGCGGGTCGAGTGGGATCAAGCTTGGCCGAACAGCTGGTGCTGGAAAAAAATGACATCACGGTGGTCGACACCCAGGCCGACAATCTGGCTGAACTTCAAGACCGTTTTGACCTTCGCACCGTTCAGGGAAATGCCACCTCGTTATCGGTGCTCCAAGAGGCGGGTGCGGCAGACTCCGACATTTTGATTGCGGTCACGGCGAGCGACGAGGCGAACCTTGTGGCCTGCATGATGGGTCATCGCCACTTCACCATTCCAAAGCGCATTGCGCGTTTTCGATCCAGCCAATGGGTTCAAAACCCGGACCTTCTTGCGCCCGACGCCTTCGCCGTGGATATGGCCATTAGCCCCGAGCAGACCGTCACGGATTACCTGATTAAGCTTATTGAAATTCCAGAGGCCCTTCAGGTCATTGAATTTGCCCGTGGGCTGGTCAGCCTGCTCGCCGTGAAGGCCGACGCCACCAGCCCGCTGGTGGGCCACCCGGTTCGAGATCTTCGCGCGCATCTGCCGCATATCGAATCAAGAATTGTGGCGATCTTTCGATCCAACCGCGCCATCATTCCTGACGGGGACACCCGGGTCGAGGCCAATGACGAGGTCTTCTTTGTTGCCTCAACCACCCACATTCGTCAGGTCACCCGTGAGCTTCGCCAGGAAGAGCGAAGCGTGAAGCGGATGATGATTGCCGGCGGAGGCAACATTGGCCTGCGTGTGGCCAAAGGTGTTTCCGGTTACATGACCCCGAAAATTATCGAAGGCAACCGAAACCGCTGCACGGTGCTTGCCCAGCAGCTTAATGGCCAGGCTTTGGTGCTTCACGGCGACTCCACCGACGAAGAGCTTTTGGCCCAGGAAAACGTGGGCAATATGGATCTTTTTTTGGCCCTCACCAACGACGACGAGAACAACATCATGTCGGCGTTATTGGCAAAAAAAATGGGTGCACGTCGAGTCATTGCCTTAATCAATCGTCGTGCCTATGCCGAGCTAATGGAAGGTGGCCGGGTCGATGTCGCCATCACACCCTCCCATGCCACGATTGGTGAGCTTTTGAAATACGTCCGAAGGGGTGATGTGGCGGCGGTGCACAGCCTTCGGCGGGGTGCGGCCGAGGCACTCGAGATCGTGGCCCATGGCGACCCATCCACTTCCAAAGTGGTGGGGCGACGAATTGAGGAAATCGCCCTACCCACGGGCTCAAGCATTGGCGCGCTGGTGCGGGGGATTGACTCCGACAGCCCACAGGTCTTGATGGCCCACCATGACACGGTGATTGAGGGCGACGATCACCTCATTGTCTTTGTGACCGACAAGCGGGTGATCGCCAAGGTGGAAAAACTCTTTCAGGTCACCGCCGGGTTTTTCTAGCAAAACCCTGGTTTGATGCGGCTTCTCGGGGGTTTTCCCTAGCCACTCTTTCGAAATCCCTGACCCATAATTGCCGGGCACTATCTTTTTCTTAGGAGACAAAATGGAGCATTCCAAACAAGAGCAGTCTGCAGTGGCCGCCACGGCTGAGCAGGTTCCCCAGCAAGGTCGTCGTAAGTTTTTCAGCAAAGCCGCAACCGCTGCCGTCGCAGCTCCTATTGCTGGCTTCCCCATGATTTCAGTGGCTCAGGCCCCCATCGTTTTCAAGATGCAGGGTTCCTGGGGTGCCAACGAGATTTTCTCGGAAATGGCCCAGGAATACGTCAAGCGTGTGAACGACATGGCCGGTGGCCGTCTTCGCATTGAATATCTGCCCGCAGGCGCTGTGGTTAAGCCTTTCGAGCTTATGGATGCTGTCAGTAAAGGCGTTCTTGACGCCGGTCACCATGTGTCGGGCTACTGGTACGGTAAATCCAAAGTGGCTTCGCTCTTCGGAACCGGCCCCGTGAGTGGTGCAACCCCCGAGATCGGCCTTTCATGGATTCACAAAGGCGGCGGTCAGCAGCTCTGGGACGAACTAGTTGCCAAGCTGAACCTGAACGTCGTGGGCTTTTTCTCCTTCCCCATGCCTTCACAGCCCCTGGGATGGTTCAAGAACCCCCCACCCAAGAAGGCCACTGAACTGAAGGGCTTCAAGTACCGCACCATTGGCTTGGCTGCCGACCTTCTCCAGGAAATGGGAATGGCCGTGGCTCAGCTTCCTGGCGGCGAGATCGTTCCTGCCATGCAGCGCGGCGTGATTGACGCGTTTGAGTTCAACAACCCCACCGCTGACATGCGCTTTGGTGCGCAGGACGTGGCGAAGTACTACTCCATGGGTTCGTATCACCAGGCTCAGGAATTCTTTGAAATCATCTTCAACAAGACGAAGTTCAATGCACTTCCTGCCGACCTGAAAGCCATCCTGCGTTACGCCGCAGAAGCCGCATCAACCTCAAGCACCGCCACGGCCCACGACAACTACTCTCGCGACCTGCAAGAGCTGATTGTGAAGCACAAGGTTCGCGTTTCGCGCACCACGGCTGACGTTTACCAGGGCCAGCTTGCTGCCTGGGACAAAGTCACGGCAAAGCTTGAAAAAGAAGTGGACATGTTCAAGAAGGTGAATGACTCCTTCAAGGCCTGGTCCAAGCGAGTCGGCTTCTATCACTTCACCAACGAAGCCGATTACAAGCGCGCCTACGAGCACGTGCAGAAAACCAAGCTTCCCCGATAATTTGGTAAGCTTATCGAGGAGCTGTCAGGATTTTCCTGGCAGCTCCTTTTTTTAATTATTTCGAGAAAACTGGTCATGGAATCGCTGATTCGAACCATTGATATCTTTAGCAAGTCGGTAGGCCACACCTTTGGCTGGTGCGTGCTCATTCTTAC
>CAYWPQ010000012.1:0-2298 GCA_964460315.1 uncultured Bordetella sp.
AACGCATCGGCGCGCCAGCGCCTCGGTGGCATCGACAATTGGCACGTCGCCCACCACCCCCTCAAAGGCCAAAGGTAACTCAGTACAAGCCAAAACGAAGACAGACTCTGGTGTCTCCTTCGACCATTGTTCATAAGCTTTTTCCGCGAGAATCTGTGCGGCGAAGAGATCCCCAAGCTTCACAAACTGAATGATCTGATCAACGATGACCTGTTGGTCATTGGTGGGATTCTGTGTTTGAAGACCGAACGACTTGAATCGATCCGGATAAATTCCCGCCATCTGGGTGCCTTGGGTGCCAAGAATGAGTATCGATTTCGGAGGCTTGGCAAAACGCTGAATATCTTCAGCGGCTGCATCCGCAATATGAAGAATGGGCAGACGAGTTTCTGAGGCAAGCTTGTCGAACCAGAAGTGGGCGGTATTGCATGCGATCGCAATCAGTTCAGCACCGGCAGACTCCAAAAGTCGAAGGCTCTCTAACATGGCCGCCAGAGGCCGATCATCATTGGCCAGAACACTCGGTGTTCGGTCGGGCACCTGAGGAAGATTGGCCACCACCATCGGTATATGCTCTTGATCGGAGGCGGCCGGCGTTGCCCGAATCACTTTCATCATGAAATCGGCAGTCGCCGCTGGACCCATGCCGCCAAGCACACCAAGCCGCTTCGGTACCATGCGGGTTAACACGCCTTCAGCGGGCGTACCAAATTGATCAGCGTCCAATGATTGAGGCACGGTGTGTCCAGGACCTAACGACTCTTCGAGGGTGTGTCAGTGACCAGGGCAATCTGGGTCAGCCCCATCTGATTGGCCAACGCCATCACCGAAATGACCTCTTCGTATCGAGTGTCTCGCTCGGCACGCAGATGGATCGGGGTTTGTTTGGACGCCGACGCAGCCTTGCTCAGCGCTTCTCGCAGCGCGTCCCGACTGATTCGTTCATCGGCCAAGAAAAGTTCGCCGCGGGCATTAATACTGACCTGGAGGGTGTCATTCGCCACGCTTACGGTAGGTGTCTCAGCCTTCGGCAGATCCAGCGAGACAGCGCGAGTCATCAGAGGCGCGGTAATAATGAAGATCACGAGAAGCACCAACATGACATCCACCAGAGGTGTGGTGTTGATCTCGGAAAGAGGCTGGCCGGAACCGGAGGAATCAAAGCTTCCCATGGCCATCTCAGGAACCCTCCTTCAGCAGATGGCTTCGCAGATCGTTGGCAAAGCCATCCACCGCAGCAAGAATGAGGCGGTTGCTTTTGGTCATCGCGTTGTAGGCCAGCACCGCGGGAATCGCTACAAAAAGCCCGAAGGCCGTCATGATCAGGGCTTCGCCCACAGGTCCAGCCACCTGCTCGATCATGATCTGACCGCTTCCTGAAATATTCACGAGCGCGTGATAAATGCTCCAGACGGTGCCAAAAAGGCCCACGAAAGGGGCGGTGGCACCGATGGACGCAAGGGTCACAAGGCCCGACTCAAGCCTAGCCGTCGTTGACTGAAGCGCCCCTCGAAGTGTTCGAGTGACTCGTTCGTCCCTGCCGGACTGCTCGTCGAGCGTGCCGCTTGCTGGGTTAGTCTTCAGCTCAATGGCGGCCTCCACCAGCGAAGACAAGACGGGCGAAGGCTCCTCTGCGCGCAGCTGCGCAAGCCCGGAATGCAATGAATCGGATTGCCAAAACTGATGGGCTCTTGCCGAAATCGATTGGCGAAGTTTTTGAGTGGCGCGACCTTTGCTCACAATGAGTGTCCAGGAGACGATGGACATCAGCAACAAAACAATGGCCGTGAGCCAGATGACCGCATCGGCCGATTCCAGCATGTGCGCTAGGCCTAATTGACTATTGTTCATGTCTTGTTTCCTCTTCTCTGACTACCGTCAGGTCGTTATTTCCAGATGCTATCAATCCTTGAGTCGAAATTCCCATCGCCAGTCGTACCATTGGCTCACGGGTCTTCCGCCCTGCTGCGCAGGGACAAACCGCCACTGGCGAATCGCAGCGATGGCGGCCTGATCAAGCCGCGATGACCCGCTGCTTCGGGTCACCACCACGTCAGAGGCTCGACCATCAGTCCCAATCATCACGCGAAGCGCAACAACGCCCTGCTCCCCGATGCGTCGTGACATCGCCGGGTACTCCGGTGGCCGATTCCCCGCGAAACTCGCGTCCACCAGGGGGGGTGAGTCCGCCTTGGTCCCAGCACCTCCCGCCGTATCCACGCGGCTTGGAGTTCTCATACCATCGAAGGACGGCTTTAAATGAGAGGGTGCTGCAGCAGGCGATGATGCTGAAGCTGC
>CAYWPQ010000012.1:2398-40273 GCA_964460315.1 uncultured Bordetella sp.
CGAAGGACGGCTTTAAATGAGAGGGTGCTGCAGCAGGCGATGATGCTGAAGCTGCCGCGGGCATTGGTGATCCAGGCGGTTGCGCAAAAGTCTGCGGAGCGATCTCAGGGGCTGCCTGTGAGGCTGCCTGTGAGGCTGCCTGTGAGGCTGCCTGTGAGGCTGCCTGTGGAGCTGCCGGCGAGACCACCTGATTCGTTTCCTGAGGAATCCCCTGAGGAGGCGCCGGATCACCCTTGGGCGCATTCAGCGTTGCCGCGAGCTGAACCCGCAGAGGTTTGGGTGGCGAATCAGGCGAGATCACCGAGGCCAACACAAGCGCTCCAAGCCCAACCAGATGGGCCAGAGCAACCCAGGCAACGGTGACTGTCCGCGTCACACCACTCGAATGGAAAACGCACCGACTCGATCGGCCTGAACCGTCATGGTGTCGCCGCGCTTCACTGGGCCCACACCAGCAGGCGTGCCGGTGAAAATCAAATCCCCAGCCTTCAATTCCCAGGCCTTGGAAATATGGGCGATGACCTCGCGAATGTTCCAGATCAGGTCGGACATATCCCCCTGCTGACGCAACTCGCCATTCACCTTTAGGCTGATGGATCCACTGGTGATCTCACCCGTGGTTTCAATGGGGGTGATCGGGCCAATGGGTGCGCCGTGATCAAAACCCTTGCCAATGCACCAAGGCTTGGCCTCTTTTTTCATCGCAGCCTGAAGATCACGACGGGTCATATCAAGACCAATTGCGTAGCCCCAGATATGCGGCAAGGCCTGATCGGCCTGAATGTCTTTGCCGCCACGACCAATCGCCACGACCAATTCAACCTCATGGTGGAGATCGTCGGTCAGGCTTGGGTAAGGCCAGTCAAGGGTGGTGTCAGCAGGCACATTGAATAGGGCGTCGGCAGGCTTAAAAAAGAAAAAAGGCGGCTCGCGGCCCGACGCTCCCATCTCCTTCGCATGGTCGGCGTAGTTACGTCCGACACAGTAGACACGACGAACAGGAAAACGATCGCTGGAGCCTTGGATGGCCACGGTGACAGGGTCGAGCTTGGGTAATCCTTGCATGATCAATACTCCGATGAATATCCCGAGGGCGGGGGGGGTGCAAAATTTTCAAATTTGGTGAACTGACCCAGGAAGGTCAGCCGGACTGTTCCGATGGGACCATTTCGCTGTTTCGCAATAATGATCTCGGCCACACCCTTGTCCGGAGAGTCCGGCCGATAGACCTCATCGCGGTAGATGAAAAGAATCAGGTCGGCATCTTGTTCGATACTGCCGCTTTCGCGAAGGTCGCTCATGACCGGGCGCTTGTCGGTGCGTTGCTCAACCGTTCGGTTCAGCTGTGACAACGCGATCACGGGGCAGCCGAGTTCCTTGGCCAGGCCCTTCAATGAGCGCGTGATCTCCGAAATCTCGGTGGTTCGATTTTCTCCATTTCCAGAGCCACTCATCAGCTGAAGATAATCGACCACGATCAGACCAAGGCCGCCATATTGCCGAGAGAGACGTCTGGCCCGCGAACGCATTTCATGAGGGTTCAAGGCGGGCGTTTCATCAATGTGAATCTTGGCCTCTTTCATCCGGCCCATCGCCTGGGTGAGCCGATTCCAATCATCTTCCGTCAGTCGTCCGGTGCGAACGCGTTGGGCGTCAAGCTTGCCCACCGAACAAAGCACGCGCATGGCCAGCTGTTCGGCGCCCATCTCCATGCTGAATACCGCCACCGGAAGCTTCTCGGTAATGGCGACATACTCGGCAAGATTGAGCGCGAAGGATGTCTTACCCATACTGGGTCGGCCCGCGACAATCAGCAGATCACCAGGATGCATACCGGCTGTCTTTTGGTCGAGATCGACAAACCCCGAGGGCACACCGGTGACATCGGACGGGTTCGGGTTTTGATAGAGGTCGTCCACCTTCTCCACCACCTTGGCCAACACGGTGTGGAAATCCTGAAAGCCAGCGGAGCTTCGAGAGCCCTGTTCACCAATCAGGAAGATTCGACTTTCGGCCTCATCAAGAATCTGACGGGTTTCTTTGCCCTCTGGATTCAAAGCCTGGGTCGCGATTTGGTCGCTGACGGTGACCAGATGACGAAGAATGGAGCGATCTCGAACGATTTCGGCGTAACGCCGAATATTGGCCGCCGACGGTGTTTCGTGCGCCAGCGTGTTGAGATAGCCAATGCCGCCAACTTCATCCGCACGTCCAATGCTCTGAAGGGCTTCGAAGACCGTCACCACGTCGGCCGGCCGGGCCAAATCAATCAGCTTCGAAATCGCTTCAAAAATTATTCGGTGATCGGCGCGATAGAAATCTCCCGCGCGAACCACATCGCCGATGCGATCCCATGCGCTGTTATCAAGCAAAAGGCCTCCTAAAACGGAGGCCTCGGCTTCAATCGAATGCGGGGGAACCCGAAGCGCAAGCGCCTGGGTTTCCATCGCCGCTGGGTTATTCATCGTTCACGCGTCGGTGATCCAATGGCGAACCTGGTTAGGCGGCTTCGCCAATCACTCGAACAGTGATGTCCACGACCACATCGGTGTGCGGCGCGACCTGAACGGCGTGATCCCCCACGAGCTTCAAGGGGCCATTGGGCAGACGCACGGAGGCTTTCGGCACGTCCACGCCCTTGCCCTTGAGGGCTTCCGCAATATCAAAGTTCGTCACGGAGCCAAAAAGACGTCCGTCCACGCCAGCTTTCTGGGCCACTTCAAGCACGAGGTTGGTCATCTTGGCGCCAATCGCTTGGGCCGCTGCCAGCTTTTCGGCCTGGACCTTTTCGAGTTCAGCACGACGGGCTTGGAAATCAGCAATCGCCGTTTCCGTGGCACGACGGGCCATGCCCTGGGGAATTAGAAAATTGCGTGCGAAACCATCTTTCACGCGAACAACATCGCCAAGCTGGCCGAGGTTGACAACTTTTTCAAGAAGAATGACTTGCATATTCAGTCCTTAGAGAGGCGCACTTGGCGATTAATGGTTGTCAGTGAAAGCGATCAGAGCAAGGAAACGAGCGCGCTTGATCGCGGTCGTGAGCTGTCGCTGATAACGGGCATTCGTGCCCGTGATTCGGGCAGGAATGATCTTGCCGGTCTCGGTGACGAAATCGCGAAGGGTGTCGATGTCTTTGTAATCAATCTGCTCAACGCCTTCGGCGGTGAATCGGCAGACCCGCTTGCGCTTAAAGAGCGCTGATTGGGCGGGACGACGAGGACGCTTGTTCTTGTCAAATTTTTTGTTGAAAGCCATGTTGCTTACTCCAGTTCGAAATTCGTGATGTGGAAAATGAGTTGTTGGCTGCGGAGCCTTGCTGGGGCCAGAAATCCTTGCATCCGGAGAGGCGTCCCAAGACGAATGGCTTCCATGCGCTCAGCAATCGTGCCCAGGGCCTTGAACCGAACATCCATCTCGATGCTGCGGGGACTTGAGGCTTCTTGAACTTCTGAGCAGTGACTGATCAGACCTTCAATGACCGGTAGACCCGCCGGCGTGAACCGCTTGGACTTGCGTTCCAGAAGCGCCCCCGACAATGCAACCGAATTGGACATTAGGCTCTTCGCCGAGTTAGGCGGCGGCTGGCACCTCAGCGGCTGCCTTACGAGCCTCTTCGCGTTGAATGACCTTGATCATGGGCGAAGGCGATGTCTCAGCCTTCTTCATGGCCACGACCAGGTGACGCAACACCGCGTCGTTGAAGCGGAAGGCATGATCGAGCTCGTCCATTTCAGGCTGTCCGCACTCAATGTTCATCAACACGTAGTGGGCCTTGGCGACTTTTTCAATGGGGTAGGCAAGCTGACGACGACCCCAATCTTCCATGCGATGAATTTTGCCGCCTTTGGAAGTCACGATGGCGCTGTAGCGCTCCACCATGGCGGGAACCTGCTCGCTCTGGTCGGGGTGAACGATAAAAACAATTTCGTAATGACGCACTTTTTCTCCTTATGGGAAACGCCACCCCTTGAATAAGTTAGCACCTGCTAACAAAAGAGTGTGGCAAGGAACCGCGAATGATATCAGAAAGGGGCTCTGGAGGGCCTCAGGCCACGGGCGTCTTCAGCGGCAGGCCCTTGGCGTGTGCAATCAGGTTGTCGGCTGCAAGCTGCATCATCGCGCCTCGGGTCGCCCGGGAGGAGCTTGCGATGTGCGGCGTGATCACCACATTCTCAAACTGAAGAAACTCGGGGTCAAACTTTGGCTCATGTTCAAAGACGTCCAGCGCCGCCGCCGCAATGGTCTTGTTCTTGAGCGCCGTGATCAGCGCCTGGTCGTCCACCACCCCGCCGCGGGCGATGTTGATGAGTGTGGCCGACGGCTTCATCAAAGCCAGCTCTGCAGCGCCAATCAGATGATGGGTCGCCTGGCTGTAGGGCACCACCAGCATGACGAAGTCCGACTCCTTCAGCAGAACATCACGTTCCACCCAGGTCGCGCCGGAATCGCTGTCGCTGCGATTGCGGTTATGAAAGATGACCCTCATATCAAAACCGCGAGCACGGCGTGCAATGGCGCTACCAATGCGCCCCATGCCGATAATTCCGAGTGTGGCGTGATGAATGTCTCGACCCGTGAGCTGATCAAAAAACCATCCCGTCCACTGGCCACTGCGAGCATATCGCTCGGATTCAGGAATGCGCCGGGCACTGGCCATCATCAGGGCAAAGGCGAAATCGGCCGTGGTGTCAGTGAGGACATCGGGTGTGTTGCTGACCCGAATGCCGCGCGCTTGGCAGGCAGCCACGTCAATGTTGTTAAAGCCCACAGCACCCGTTGCAATCATTTTGAGTGATCGAGCGACGCCAATCACGGAGGCATCCACCTTGTCGGCGACGGTGCAGAAAAGGTAGTCAATGTCCGCAACCCGTTGCTGCATCGTTTCAAGAGACCAAGGCTGGTCCGTGGCCTGATTGTCGGCCACAATCTCAAAGACCGACGAGAGCGATGCATGAACATCGTCATAGACACGGCGAGTGATGGCTAATTTAGGTTTTGACATAGCGATTCCGAAAGTTAGAGAGATTCAACAATGATGATGTGGACACGATAGGGGCCATGCGCACCCAAGACGAGGGTCTGTTCAATGTCAGCCGTTCGCGAAGGGCCAGAAATAAAATTCAAGGCCCGCGGGAGCTCACCGCGTTCATGCCGCAACAGAGCGAATGCATCTTCCATGAAGCCAACAACGCGCGACTTTGCCACGATGGCGATATGGGTTTCCGGAAGCAATGCCATGGAGGCCGGTGTGCCCGCACCCGACAGCATGGCGAGTGTTCCGGTTTCTGCAATGGCCGCAAAGCAGCCCGTGATTCCCACGAGGTCCGGAGCGGGATCATCCCGGACGGGGGCGCGTGCCTCGACCTGAATGCCGGCTGATGCCCAGCCAAGTTCAGCGAGTGCAGGCCAGACCACGGCTCGACTCACAAGACCCCGATCCCGAAGATAGGCTGCCGCGGCTTCTGGGACTTCACCGATCGACCCGACTTGAACCACCGAAGCCTGGAGCCGCTCGGACTGCGCCACAAAACGGGCCACAACATCCGGCCCAATGTCCGGCTGAGGGCCCACAGGCTTTTGCGCGAGATAGTTGGCATTCAGCTGTTCTTCACGCTCTTTGGCATGTTCGGGCCGGCCATGAGCGGTTCGAATCCGAGAGAGAATCCGGGCACGTGTCTCCTGGGTATCCAGGACATCAAAAGGCGATTTGCTCGACATGGAATTGGGTTCCTATTGACAAGAAGCGAGGGCTTGCCCGAGGTGAACTTCGCTAGAATAAGAAGTGTAGCGCCCCAAGCCCCTCGAAGGTCGTGGGCGCCCTGAGAAAAAACCCGAAGACCACCTGCCCAAAGTAGACGACCATGACCCACGTTGTGACCGAATCCTGTATCAAGTGCCGTTTCACTGACTGCGTGGACGTCTGTCCCGTCGACTGCTTTCGAAAAGGCCCGAATTTTTTGGTGATTGACCCCGACGAGTGCATCGACTGTGCCGTCTGCATACCCGAATGCCCGGTGAGCGCCATCTATGCCGAAGAAGATGTCCCTGATGACCAAAAAGATTTCATCGCTATCAATGCGGATCTCTCAAAAAATTGGCCCACCATCACCCGCATGGAGCCACACTTCCCCGACGCCGACGACTGGGTGGATGTCAAAGACAAACGCGGAATGCTTGAGCGGTGACCTCTCAGGCATCCAGCAACAGCACCCAAGAGACCCTCACCTGGATACACCCCTGGACGGACCATCTCTTCTCGTTTCGCATGACCCGCCCGCAGGGCTTTCGATTTACGGCAGGTCAGTTCGCCCGCTTGGGTGTGGATAAACCCGACGGATCCATTGCTTGGCGGGCCTATTCCATGGTCTCCGGCCCCTACGACGAGCAACTTGAGTTTTATTCCATCGTTGTGCCTAACGGCGAATTCACCAGCGAACTCTCCCGACTCCGAGTGGGCGACAAGCTCTGGATCGACAAACAAAGCTATGGCTTTCTCACCCTGAGTCGGTTTACCCAAGGATGCGATCTCTGGCTTCTGTCCACCGGCACCGGCATTGCACCTTTTCTTTCCATCCTGGCCGAGCCAGCAACCTGGGAGCATTACGAACGCATCATCCTCGTGCACAGCGTTCGTCTTGGAAAAGAACTTGCCTACCAAGACCACTTGAGGAACCTCCAAAGCCATGAGGTCTTCGGTGAGTTTGCTCACAAGCTCACCGTTCTGCCGGTGGTGACGCGCGAAGCCCACCCCGACGCACTCCATCAACGACTGACAGCTCTTATCGAGAACGGTCAGCTTGAGTCCGCAGCAGGATGCGCCCTTGACTTGGACAAATCCCGAATCATGCTCTGCGGCAACCCCGAAATGGTCGAAGAGACCCGACGCGTTCTGAAGCGTCGGGGCTTTCACACCAGTCGTCAATCCGCTCCAGGACAGATCGCCGTCGAAAACTACTGGTAAGATTCATCGCCTAGGGGGGACACCACGTGCTCTATCAGCTCCATGAGTTCCAGCGATCGATCATGCAACCGATCAGTCGGCTTGCCGGGGCCTCGGCTCAGTTTTACACCAGCCCATACAGTCCGTTGGCTTACACGCCGTTCTCCAAACGAATGGCGGCCACCTTCGACCTGATTCATCGCATCGGCAAGGACTACGTCAAGCCTGAATTCGGCCTTGACCAAACCACGATCGATGGCGAGGCCGTTCAGGTGCTTGAACGGGTCATTGTTGATAAGCCCTTTTGCAAGCTGCTCCATTTTGAACGTCAGTTTCCTGAG
This sequence comes from uncultured Bordetella sp., assembly GCA_964460315.1. Taxonomy (GTDB): domain Bacteria; phylum Pseudomonadota; class Gammaproteobacteria; order Burkholderiales; family Burkholderiaceae_A; genus Lacustribacter. The sequence goes on from CAYWPQ010000012.1 coordinate 9,683, forward strand.
GGCTCGCCGCGTCGAAACGACCCCAAACTCATGCTGGTGGCGCCGTTATCAGGTCACCACGCGACGCTGCTGCGTGACACGGTGCGCACCATGCTTCCCGACCACGAGGTCTACATCACGGACTGGGTAGATGCGCGAACGGTGCCGCTCAGCCTGGGTACCTTTGGCCTCGACGACTACGTCGACTACATCAAAGAATTCATCACCGTGCTGAGCCCAGACCTCAACATTATGTCGGTCTGTCAGCCCACGGTTCCCGTGTTGGCCGCCGTCTCACTGATGGCCACTGAAAACAACCCCGCGGTGCCCCGAACCATCATCATGATGGGCGGCCCGATCGACACACGGAGAAGCCCAACCTCGGTGAACGACCTGGCCACCGAAAAACCACTGAGCTGGTTTGAAAACCATGTGATCTACACCGTTCCCCACAAGTACCCAGGCTATCTGCGCCGGGTCTACCCTGGCTTTCTTCAGCATGCCGGTTTTGTGGCGATGAATCCCAACCGTCACATCAACTCGCACTACGACTACTACCTGCAGCTCATCCGCGGAGACGGAGAGAGTGCGGAGAACCATCGTGCGTTTTACGATGAATACAATGCGGTGCTCGATCTTGCGGCGGATTTTTATCTTGAGACCATCCGCACGGTCTTCCAAGAACACGCTCTGCCGAGAGGCACCTGGCAGGTCCGCGGCAAACTCGTTCGACCACAAGACATCACCAAGACCGCACTTTTTACGGTCGAAGGGGAACTCGACGACATCTCGGGTGCCGGCCAGACCCAGGCAGCTCACGATCTCTGCACAGGAATCCCGGCCAGCCGACGACAAGATTTTGTGGTGCCGGACGCAGGTCATTACGGCATCTTTAGCGGACGACGTTGGCGTGAGCAGGTTGCCCCAAAAATTCGAGACTTTATCCGCCGCCATTGATGCGGTGTTGCCTCAAACGCAATGCACGCGTTGTGGCTACCCTGCATGCAAGCCCTACGCTGAGGCGATCGCGCAGGGCCAGGCCGAGATCAACCAGTGTCCGCCAGGTGGCGACGAAGGCATCCAGCGCCTGGCCAGCATCACCGGCCGCCCCATCATTCCGCTCAATCCCAAACATGGCAAGGAATCTCCACTGCAGCTTGCGGTGATTCTTGAGGACCTCTGCATCGGCTGCACCCTGTGCATCAAAGCCTGCCCAGTCGACGCCATTGTTGGGGGATTCAAACAGATGCACACCGTCATCGCCGAGGACTGCACCGGCTGTGAACTCTGCATGACGCCATGTCCGGTGGATTGCATCGAGATGCGGCCTACAACACCACCTCGCGCCTGGTCGCAAGAGGATGCCGACCGGTCTCGCCGACGTTACGAAGCGCGCAAGACTCGACTTCATCGGGCCATGCCAGTTTCCGAATTACCTCAAGACGTTCGTCTGCAGTCGGTTTTAGAAAAGGCCAAGGCGCGCGCGGCCATGCGTGCAGGCCTCCGAACCCCAAAACCGAGCGGCTCATGAATTCTGAAAAACGCCGCAAAATCTTTCAGCGGCTCGCGGAGCAAAACCCTTCGCCAACGACTGAACTCGAATACAGCAGCCCGTTCGAACTCCTCACAGCGGTGCTTCTCTCCGCACAGGCCACCGACGTCTCGGTGAACGCCGCCACACGCAAGCTCTTTCCTGTCGCCAATACGCCCGCCGCCGTCGCGGCCCTGGGTGTCGAGGGACTCGAGCCATTCATCCGCACCATTGGACTTTATCGAACCAAGGCCAAGCATTTAATTCAGACATGCCATCTGCTCATTGAACGCCACCAAGGGGAAGTGCCCGAAAGCCGAGAGGCCTTGGAGTCGCTTCCCGGTGTGGGGCGAAAAACCGCCAATGTGATTCTGAACACAGCATTCGGCTGGGACACCATCGCTGTCGACACCCATATTTTTCGAGTTGCCAATCGAACCCGAATCGCCCAGGGCGCCAATGTGGTCGAGGTGGAGAAACGACTTGAAAAAATGGTGCCCGAGGAATTTAAACGCAATGCCCACCACTGGCTGATTCTTCACGGCCGCTACGTCTGCAAGGCGCGGCGTCCCGAATGTTGGCGATGCATCATCCACGAATGGTGCGAGCATCGGCCCAAGTCACCGCCCCCAGACCCGGACCGCTAAGCCCGGCGGATGAACCGCAGCAGATCCAAAGCCGCGGGCGACATCGTCCGGTGGTCCAGATGGCAAATTGAGAGCGCCCGTGAAGTGTCGACACCATCGATGGCGAGTGTCTTGAGATTCAGTAAACGACTAAAACGACGGGCCACAATTTCCGGCAGCACCGTCATGCCAAGTCCCGCCGCCACAAGCTGGGAAATGGCGTCAAAGCCCTTCACCTGAACCCGAATCCTGGGATGAACGCCCGCCTGACGGGCTGCCGTCGCAAGCCATTCCTGAATGGATCCGCCCTCTTGCAGAAGAATCAGATCCTCGTTCAGCAGACGATCCAGCGACAGACTTGTCATGGATTTCCAATGGCCTTGATTGGGTACCATCGCCACGAGAGTGTCCTGGTGGTATGGCAGAACATGAAGATCATTGCGGATGCATTGGCCAGCAAAGACGCCGATCTCGGCATCACCATCGGCGACAATCTGCTGAATCTCTCGGCTGGTTTGCTCCGAGAGGTCAATCCGAACCTTGGGATGGGTTTTGAGAAAGGCGGTGAGATCCGTGGGTAGCACCGTGGCAATCGAACTGGCATTGGCCACGACTCGAACATGCCCACTAATTCCGGCAGCGAAATCACCCACCTCGAATTCCATCTGAGCCAGCTCCCGTTCGATCGAGCGCGCATGATGCAAGACGGTATTGCCCGCCTCGGTGAATCGCACACCGCGCGCATGACGGGTGAGCAAGGACACGCCCATTCGTGATTCAAGATCGCGAATCCGAGTGCTGGCCGCGCCAAGAGCAAGATGAAGACTCTCCGCGGCCTTGGTGATGGACCCCGTCTGCGCCACCGCCAGCAAGAGCTTCAGGGTCATGAAATCAACGCGTTGCGGATTGGTGACGGAGGTCGACATGTTGAGCCCGTGAAAGAACTAGCCCGTGGCGCGAATTCGAACGGCTTCAAGGTACGCCCGCGCGTCAATGGGCGTCTGGTCTCGCTGGGATCGCCACAACGCCTCACCAAGGCATTCCATCACCTCATGCATCGCCTCGTGCCGGTCGTCGAGCCGCTGTGCAAGACGTTGAAAAGCGTCTCGAATGCCCGGTGGCTGATCAATCGAGACCTGCTCCTCAATGGAAAGATGCATGGAGAGGTGCAGGAAGGGGTTGGTCTGGCCTGATTCCGGACTGTAGGTCTTGGCCACGGCCTCGTCGGCATTGGCAAGATCCTGGTGGTATTCCGGGTGCTCCCGGATCCAATCCACGGCGATCACCTCGATGGGCGCAAGGGGCATCTGAAGACTGGCTTTGGACCAGGCCTCGCAGAAAAAACGTCGTACGTCGTCCTTGCTTGGGTTGAACACACGAGCCTGCCGATCAAGTGCAAATCGAGGTTAAAGGGGATGTCTCCTTGACTGTACTCAGTTTTTCAAGCCTTCGCAATAGACGAAGGCTTAGCGCCGAATCACGCATTCTCACGAACTCCAAAGGGGCGTATTGTTTCGCTCAGAAGTACAAAAAAGAACGACTAAGATCACTTAGCGGCACGAATCAGGGAGATTCACCATGTCAGGCTCGTCATCAGCAGGCCGTCGCTTTCGCGAGGCCCTTGTCCAAGAAAAACCACTTCAAGTCATCGGCGCCATCAATGCCAACCACGCGTTGCTCGCCAAGCGGGCAGGCTTTCGGGCCATCTACCTGTCGGGCGGAGGCGTCGCCGCAGGCTCACTGGGTCTTCCCGATCTCGGCATTTCAGGGCTCGACGATGTGCTCACCGACGTTCGTCGAATCACCGACGTCTGCGACACTCCCTTGCTGGTTGACGTGGACACAGGCTTTGGCGCCTCGGCATTCAATATCGCTCGCACCACACGTTCGCTAATTAAGTTTGGCGCGGGCGGCCTGCACATTGAAGACCAGGTGGGCGCCAAGCGTTGCGGTCACCGGCCCGGAAAAGCCATCGTGACCCAGCAAGAGATGGCCGACCGAGTCAAGGCGGCTGTCGACGCCCGCACGGACCACGACTTCCTCATCATGGCCCGCACCGACGCGCTTGCCGTGGAAGGCCTTCAGGCTGCGATTGACCGTGCCTGCGCCTGCGTCGAAGCGGGCGCAGATGCCATCTTTCCCGAGGCGATGACCGAGCTGTCCATGTACAAGGAATTCGCCAAAGCCGTGGGTGTTCCAGTGCTTGCCAACATCACGGAATTTGGCGACACACCGCTCTACACCGTGGACGAACTGGCAAGCGCCGATGTCTCCATGGTGCTTTATCCGCTCTCCGCGTTCCGCGCCATGAACAAAGCCGCGCAGGCCGTCTATGAGGCTGTGCGTCGCGACAAGACCCAGAAAAATGTGGTGCACACCATGCAAACCCGCCAGGAACTCTATGACGCGATTGGCTACTGGGATTACGAAAACAAACTTGACGCCCTCTTTTCCAACAATAAGTAAAGCCCCATGACTTCTGAAGCAGCCATCACCCCCAAACCCAAAAAATCAGTCGCCCTGTCCGGTGTGACAGCAGGCAACACCGCCCTTTGCACGGTCGGTCGAACCGGCAATGACCTGGCCTATCGTGGCTACGACATTCTTGATCTCGCCGATGTCTGTGAGTTTGAAGAGATCGCCTTCTTGCTCATTCACGGCAAGCTGCCCAATGCGGCAGAGCTGAAGGGCTACAAGTCCAAACTTCGTGCGCTGCGCGGTATTCCAGCAAGCGTGATGACCGTGCTGGAGTCATTGCCTGCGTCGTCTCACCCCATGGATGTCATGCGCACGGCCGTCTCTGCATTGGGCTGCTGCCTTCCTGAAAAGGATGACCACAACGCGCCCGGCGCGCGGGACATCGCCGACCGACTGATGGCCTCGCTTGGTTCCATGCTTTTGTATTGGTATCACTACAGCCACAACGGCACCATCATTGATGTCGAAAGCGATGAGGATTCCATTGGGGGGCACTTTCTGCATCTTCTGCACGGCCGCACGCCCCCCAAAGAATGGGTTCGAGCGATGCACACCTCGCTCAACCTTTACGCCGAACATGAGTTCAATGCCTCCACGTTCACCGCGCGGGTCATTGCCGGCACAGGATCAGATTTCCACTCCTGCATTGCGGGCGCCATTGGCGCACTGCGCGGCCCCAAACACGGCGGTGCCAATGAGGTGGCCTTCGAAGTTCAGAAACGTTATGACAACCCCGACGAGGCCGAAGCCGACATCCGACGCCGGGTCGAGGCCAAGGAGGTGGTCATTGGATTTGGCCATCCCGTCTACACCATCTCCGACCCACGCAACAAGGTGATCAAAGAGGTGGCGCGCCGGCTGTCGGTCATGGCCAACGACACCAAAATGTTTGATATCGCCGAACGTCTTGAAGCGGTCATGGCGGACGCCAAGAAAATGTTCCCCAATCTTGATTGGTTCAGTGCCGTGAGCTACCACATGATGGGTGTTCCAACTGCCATGTTCACTCCGCTCTTTGTGATTTCACGAACCTCGGGCTGGGGCGCTCATGTGATTGAGCAGCGTGCAGACGGAAAGATTATTCGCCCAAGCGCCAACTACATCGGCCCGGACGACCAGACCTTCGTGCCCATCGATCAACGCAAGTAACCATGAGACGGGGGCCGTCTCGCCGACGGGCCTCCTGAACCCGAGACTCCCCATGAACACTGCTCACCGCAAACCCCTTCCCAACAGCAACCTCGAATACTTCGATGCCCGCGCGGCAGTCGAAGCCATCGCCCCAGGCGCCTACGACCGATTGCCCTACACCTCGAAGGTGCTGGCTGAAAATCTCGTGCGTCGATGCGACCCTTCCGCACTGACCGCATCACTCCAGCAGCTGATTGAACGCAAGCGCGACCTCGACTTTCCGTGGTTTCCAGCGCGCGTGGTCTGCCATGACATCCTTGGCCAGACCGCACTGGTCGATCTCGCGGGTCTGCGGGACGCCATCGCAGAAAAAGGCGGTGATCCTGCACAGGTCAATCCGGTGGTGCCAACCCAGCTGGTGGTGGACCATTCGCTCGCCGTCGAGTGCGGTGGCTTTGATCCCGATGCCTTTGAAAAAAATCGCGCCATCGAGGAGCGACGCAACGAAGACCGCTTCCATTTCATCGAATGGACCAAGCATGCGTTTGAGAATGTGGATGTCATCCCCCCGGGCAACGGCATTCTTCACCAGATCAACCTGGAACGGATGTCGCCCGTGATTCAGGTGCAAGGCGGTGTGGCCTACCCAGACACGCTGGTGGGCACCGACAGCCATACCCCCATGGTCGACGCCCTGGGCGTGATTGCCATTGGTGTCGGAGGGCTCGAGGCCGAGAGCGTCATGCTGGGTCGAGCCTCTTACATGAGGCTGCCCGACATCGTCGGTGTTCGCCTAACAGGCAAGCCCAAAGAGGGCATCACCGCCACCGACACGGTGTTGGCGCTCACCGAGTTTCTGCGTAAAGAGCGTGTCGTTTCCGCCTATCTTGAGTTCTTCGGAGAGGGCGCTGCCAACCTGACCTTGGGAGACCGGGCAACCATCTCGAACATGGCGCCGGAGTTCGGTGCCACCGCCGCCATGTTTTATATCGATGAACAAACCATCCGCTACCTTCGTCTCACGGGTCGTGACGACGGGCTCATCCGTCTGGTTGAAAACTACGCCAAGGTCACCGGCCTTTGGGCGGATGGAATGGCTCAGGCCGACTATGAGCGTGTGATCGAGTTCGACCTCTCCAGCGTGGTGCGCAACATTGCCGGGCCATCCAACCCGCACAAACGGGTGGCCACCACGGATCTGGCAGCGCGCGGCATCAGCGGCGTGGTCGAATCCACGCCAGGTCTCATGCCCGACGGTGCCGTCATCATTGCGGCCATCACCAGCTGCACCAACACCAACAACCCGCGCAACATGATCGCCGCAGGGCTTTTGGCCCGTAACGCCAACCGGGTTGGCCTGACGCGCAAGCCCTGGGTCAAGAGCTCACTCGCCCCGGGTTCGAAAGCGGTTCCCCTTTATCTTCAGGAAGCCGGGCTCATGCCCGAACTTGAGAAACTCGGCTTCGGTGTCGTGGCCTTTGCCTGCACCACCTGCAACGGAATGAGCGGCGCGCTGGACCCCACAATTCAGCAAGAAATCATGGATCGGGACCTCTATGCCACGGCCGTGCTTTCGGGGAATCGGAACTTTGATGGCCGCATCCACCCCTACGCCAAGCAGGCGTTTCTTGCGTCACCTCCTCTGGTGGTGGCCTATGCCATTGCCGGGACCATCCGCTTTGATATTGAACAAGATGTTCTTGGGCATGACGCCCAAGGCAAGCCTGTTCGTTTGCATGACCTCTGGCCCAGCGACGAAGAGATCGATGCGGTGGTGGCCAAGAGTGTGAAGCCCGAGCAGTTCCGCCAGGTCTATGACCCCATGTTCAAGCTTCGAGTGGACTCGGGAACCAAGGTGAAGCCGCTTTACGATTGGCGACCACAGAGCACTTACATCCGTCGCCCACCCTACTGGGAAGGTGCACTTGCCGGAGAGCGAAGCCTCAAGGGCATGCGGCCGCTAGCGGTTCTTGGTGACAACATCACCACGGATCACCTCTCGCCATCGAATGCCATCTTGCTGGACAGCGCTGCGGGCGAATATCTTGCGAAGATGGGTCTTCCCGAAGAGGACTTCAACTCCTACGCAACCCATCGGGGTGATCACCTCACTGCGCAACGGGCTACCTTCGCCAATCCGAAACTGATGAATGAGATGGTCCTTGAAAATGGTCAGGTCAAACAAGGTTCTCTGGCACGAGTCGAGCCCGAAGGCAAGGTCATGCGCATGTGGGAGGCCATTGAAACCTACATGAATCGCAAGCAGCCGCTCATCATTATTGCGGGTGCTGACTATGGGCAAGGCTCATCCCGAGACTGGGCGGCCAAAGGTGTCCGTCTTGCAGGTGTGGAAGCCATTGTGGCCGAGGGTTTTGAGCGCATTCACCGCACCAATCTTGTTGGCATGGGCGTGCTTCCCTTGGAATTCAAGCCAGGAACTACACGCCAAACCTTGAATATTGATGGCACCGAAACCTTTGATGTCGTGGGGGAACGAACACCTCGCGCTGACCTCACGCTCATCATTCGCAGGCGCAATGGCCGTGTCGTCGAGGTGCCCGTCACACTCCGACTGGACACCGCCGAGGAGGTCTCGATCTATGAGGCGGGTGGGGTTCTGCAGCGCTTTGCCCAAGACTTTCTCGAAGCGAAAGCGGCCTAGCCAGGAAACAAGCCATGACCACCCCAACGACATCCGCTGTGGCTCATCCACCTCAGATCAAGATTCCCGCCACCTACATGCGCGGCGGCACCAGTAAGGGAGTCTTTTTCAAGCTGACCGACCTGCCGCAAGCAGCCCAAACGCCGGGAACAGTCCGCGATGCCATCTTGCTTCGGGTGATTGGCAGCCCCGACCCTTACGGCAAACAGATTGACGGAATGGGCAATGGCAGCTCAAGCACCAGCAAGTCAGTGATCATTTCAAAGAGCTCTCGACCCGATCACGATGTGGACTATCTGTTTGGTCAGGTCTCAATTGATCAGGCTTTCGTCGATTGGAGCGGCAACTGCGGAAACCTGTCCGCTGCGGTTGGGCCCTTTGCCATTCGTCACGGCCTGATGGACGCATCGCGCATTCCCGAAGACGGCGTGGCGACGGTGCGCATCTGGCAGGTGAATATTGGCAAAACCATCATTGCCCACGTGCCCATCCGTCATGGCCAGGTTCAAGAAACGGGTGATTTCGAACTTGATGGTGTCACCTTTCCAGCTGCCGAGGTTCAGATTGAATTCATGGACCCGGCCGCCGAAGATGACAGCGGTGGCGGGTCCATGTTCCCCACAGGAAATCTTGTCGACACACTGGATGTTCCCGGTGTGGGCAAGCTTGAAGCCACAATGATCAATGCGGGCATTCCCACCATCTTTGTCAAAGCCGAGGCCATTGGCTACACCGGCAGCGAACTTCAAGACGCGATCAACAGCGATGTGAAGGCACTCGCCATGTTCGAAACCATTCGAGCGCACGGCGCATTAAAAATGGGGCTGATCGCATCCCTCGAGGACGCCAAAACCCGTCAGCACACGCCGAAGGTCGCCTTTGTCGCGCCCCCAAAAGAATACCAAGCCTCCAGCGGAAAAACCGTCAAGGCCTCCGACATCGATGTTCTGGTGCGCGCCCTGTCGATGGGTAAGCTTCATCACGCCATGATGGGCACCGCCTCGGTAGCCATCGGTACCGCAGCGGCTATTCCGGGTACCCTGGTCAATCTTGCTGCGGGAGGCGGTGCAAGAGAGTCGGTGCGTTTTGGGCATCCATCAGGCACACTGAGAGTGGGGGCCCAAGCCAAGCATGAAGCGGGCGAATGGGTGGTGACGAAGGCCATCATGAGCCGAAGCGCTCGCGTGCTGATGGAGGGCTATGTTTATGTGCCAGGCCAGGTTTTAGAAAACGCCGAAGCATGATTGAGCCGCCTGAGAGGCGCTAGAAATTTAGATGACGACAGACCTGCCAATGACTGCCCGGGCAAGTCTGCCAAAACAAAAAGGGCGGGAGGAGACACCATCATGACCACGACCACGGTTGCAGCATTTCACCAGCAGTCGATTGAAGACAAAGAGCATTTTTGGGGCGAACAGGCCAGGTTTGTGGAATGGTTCCAAGAGCCCAGCAAGGTGCTCGATTTCTCGAAGCCGCCCTTCGCCAACTGGTATGTGGGGGGCAAGATCAATCTCTGTCACAACGCGGTTGACCGTCATCTCGCCACACGCGCGGACCAGAATGCCCTGGTTTATATCTCGACCGAAACGAACCAGGAAAAGATCTACAGCTATCGGGAGCTGCATCAAGAGGTGCAGTGCATGGCAGCCATCCTCCAGTCATTGGGTGTGAAGCGAGGTGACCGGGTTCTAATTTACATGCCCATGATTGCGGAATCCATTTTCGCCATGCTCGCCTGCGCACGCATTGGCGCGATTCATTCGGTGGTCTTCGGAGGATTCGCTGCGCCGTCGCTGGCCGCGCGGATTGACGATGCCAAACCTGTGGTCATGATCTCCGCAGACGCCGGTATGCGCAATGGGAAAGAAGTGCCCTACAAACATCTGGTGGATGAGGCCTGCCGCCTTGCGGAGCATCCTCCCGCCAAGGTGTTGTTGGTTAATCGTGGCATCTCCTCCATGACTCATGTTGAAGGCCGGGATGTCGATTACGCCAATCTTCGTGGCCAGCACCAACACGCACAGGTGCCTTGCGAGGCTATGAATGCCTCCGATCCTTCCTACATTCTTTACACCTCGGGCACCACCGGCAAGCCCAAGGGCGTTCAGCGTGACACAGGCGGCTACTGTGTGGCGCTGGCGGCCTCGATGAAACACATCTATGACTGCAAACCTGGCGAGGCGTTTTTCTGCACCTCGGACATTGGCTGGGTGGTGGGTCATTCCTACATTGTTTACGCCCCGCTCATCAACGGCTCCACCACCATCGTCTACGAGGGCATGCCCACCACACCCGACCCGGGCATCTGGTGGAAGATCGTTGAACGCTTTCAAGCCACGACCATGTTCTCCTCGCCCACAGCTGCGCGTGTCCTAAAAAAGCAAGACCCCAAGTTCATGACCCAGCACAACACCAAGAGCCTTCGCCGGTTGTTTCTGGCCGGTGAGCCACTGGACGAGCCCACGGCGCGCTGGATCTCGGACGCCTTAGGCGGCGCAAAGATTATTGACAACTACTGGCAGACAGAAACCGGATGGCCCATCATGTCCGCCCAGCCCGGCGTGGAGGACACCCCGACCAAGTTCGGCAGCCCAAGCTTTGCCGTCTATGGGTATGACGTTCGTCTCATTCACGAGTCGTCATTCGAAGAGGTCGGCGCCAACGAAAAAGGGATGCTGTGCATCGTGCCGCCCCTTCCTCCGGGCTGTTTGCAAACCGTCTGGGGCGACGATGAACGGTTCCTGAAGACCTACTTCACGGCCGTTCCTGGTCGACAGTATTACTCCACCTTTGATTACGCCATTCGCGACGAAGACGGCTACTACTTCATTTTGGGCCGAACGGATGACGTGATCAACGTGGCGGGTCATCGACTCGGAACCCGAGAGATTGAGGAGGCCGTGCAGGCCCATAACAACGTGGCCGAGGTGGCTGTGGTGGGTGTGGCCGACGCACTCAAAGGCCAGATGCCCCTGGCCTTCTGTGTGCTGAAGAACCTTGATCCCATTAAAACGCCAGAGGGCCGTGCTGCTGAAGAGAAAGCGATTATGGCGACGGTGGATCGACAGCTTGGCGCCATTGCGCGTCCCTCTCGCGTTCACTTTGTGACCATGCTTCCAAAGACCCGCTCCGGAAAACTTCTTCGTCGTTCGATGCAGGCGTTGGCCGAAGGGCGCGACTCGGGGGACCTCACCACGCTTGAGGATGTGACTGCACTGGATCAGATCAAAAAGGCACTCTCAGGTGCATGACCTCGGTGATGGCACTGATCCAACGCGACCCTGATTCACACAAGGGCAGTCATGGCGCGGTTGGCGTGCTTGGGGGTGCGCTTGGAACGGTCGGCGCCGCCATGCTCTGCGCGCGCTCGGCACTCATGAGCGGGGCAGGCAAGGTCTTCATCATTCGACCGGATCACAACGAGCACTTCATCGTGGATCCGCTCTATCCCGAGATCATGGTGATTGATCTCGTCCAGAGTGAATCCAAGCCCATCAATGCCTGGGTGGTCGGACCGGGCCTTGGTACCGACGCGAAAACACTCTCCGTTTTGTCGAAGGTTTATTCCATGCCGGCTGGGCTGGTGATCGACGCCGATGCATTGAACCTCATGGCCGAGGAGCCAGCCTTGGCTCGAGCATGCCAGCGACGGGCCGGAGCTGATCAGTCGACGATCGTCACCCCGCACCCTCGCGAGGCGGCGCACCTTCTTGGAACAACGTCTGAAGCCATCCAGGCTGACCGCAGTCATGCCGCGCGAGAGATTGCCCGCAAATTGAATGCGATTTGTGTCTTGAAAGGTCGTCACACACTGATTGCTAACCCAGCGGGTGATGTCGTGACCAATTCGACCGGTAATCCATTGCTGGCAACCGCTGGCACGGGAGACGTCCTGGCAGGACTCATCGGTGCGCTCCTGGCGCAAGGTCTCGATCCGCAACAAAGTGCCATCGACGCCGTCCGGCTGCATGGTCTTGCGGCCGACACCCTGCGCGACGCCTGGGGTGGCGCTATTGGGCTTGCCGCGGGCGAGCTTATCCCAGTGATTCGAAGCCTAATCAACCGTGAAACGCCTGGGCTAGAATCATGAGCTTCTAAGCGAGGTCATCCCATGTCCGCACCATCGAAGGCCGAACGACTCGACGTCGAGATTCTCGATCGAAGCTATCAGCTCTCTTGCTCCCCAGAGGAACGTCCTCTCTTGATGGAATGCGTCCGCCTGGTCGACACCCGCATGCGACAGGTGAAGGCACAGAGCAAACTCCAAGCCGCGGATCGAATCGCGGTCATGGCGGCACTCACCCTGGCTCGCGACTGCCTGACCCAGACCGGTGCGCAATCCATCGCCGACCAAGAGGCCTTGCAGAAAAAAATCGACCAGATCTCTGCAGCGCTTGATCAGGCCCTGACGCCTCAGGAACGACTCTTTTAAAAAAGGTTTTCAATGATTCCAATGCTGGTGGCCTTGGCCGCCATCGGTTCCATGACCGGGTTTCTCGCGGGGCTTCTCGGTGTCGGTGGCGGGATGATGCTGGTGCCATTCATGACGCTGCTCTTCACGTTGAATGGCTTTCCCGATGAACTCATTGTGAAGATTGCGATTGCGACATCGCTGGCGACCATTCTCTTCACTTCGGTATCAAGCCTGCGTGCCCACCACCAAAAGGGCGCCGTTCGTTGGGACATTGTCAAACCCATGGGGGTTGGCGCATTCCTTGGAACCTTCATTGGTGCCAACTTCGCAGGTGGCTTGAAAAGCGAGTTTCTCGCAGGCTTTTTTGCCATCTTCGTCGGCTTTTCAGCCTTTCAGATGCTGCGCAACAAAAAGCCCAAGCCATCGCGCGACATTCCGTCGCGCATGATTACCGGGCTTGTCGGCTCAGGCATTGGCTTCATCTCAAGCCTGGTGGGTGCAGGCGGAGGGTTCATCACCACGCCTTTTCTTGTCTGGAGCAACGTGGCCATGCATCAGGCCATTGGAACCTCAGCAGCCCTTGGCTTTCCCATTGCTGCGGGAGGCCTGATTGGCTACATCACCGCAGGCGCCACCGAATCCAACCTGCCGGCGGGATCATTTGGCTATATCTATGTACCCGCCTTGATTGCCTGCTCTTTGGCCACCCTGATCACGGCGCCGATCGGCGCACGCACCGCTCACCGAATGCAGGTGGCGGCCCTCAAGCGCGCGTTCGCGGTCATGCTTTTGGTGCTGGCCGCCTACATGGCAACCCGCGCTTTTTAAGGTCTGATCTCAGACCTAGTGGAAGAAATCCTTGACCTTGTCCATCCAGCTCTTGGACTGAGGGTTATGGCGCTCTCCGCCTTCGGTGACTGAGGTTTCGAATTCTTGCAAGAGCTTGCGTTGCTTGTCGGTGAGCTTGATCGGCGTCTCGATATTCACATGGCAATAGAGGTCTCCCGCAATACCTGAGCGAACGTTTTTGATGCCTTTGCCACGGAGCCGGAAGGTCTTGCCACTCTGCGTGCCCTCGGGCACATCGAAGCTGGCCTTGCCGCCGAGCGTGGGGACATCGACGGAGCCGCCAAGGGCAGCGCGGGCAAAACTAATCGGCACTTCGCAATGCAGATCATCGCCATCCCGACTGAATACCCGATGCGGCTTGATGCTGATCTCAACGTAGAGATCACCGCTCGGTCCGCCGTTCACGCCCGGCTCACCGTTGCCCGATGATCGAATGCGCATGCCGTCATCAATACCCGCCGGAATTTTCACTTCAAGGGTTTTTTGCTTGCGCACGCGGCCCTCACCGCTACAGCTTGTGCAGGGCTCTTTGATCGTTTTTCCCGAGCCATGGCAGCTTGGACAGGTCTGCTGAATTGAAAAGAAACCTTGCTGCATCCGGACCTGACCTTGTCCGCCACAGGTTTTGCAGGTCTCGGGTTTGGTCCCTGGCTTGGCACCAGAACCCTCGCAGGTGCCACAGGTTTCCCAGGTGGGCACTCGAATCTCAGTGGTGAGCCCGTTGGCCGCTTCTTCGAGGGTGATCTCCATCGAGTAACGAAGGTCGGAGCCACGATAGACATTGCTTCGACCGCCGCCTCGGCCGGCGCCACCACCAAAGATGTCACCAAAAATATCGCCGAAGGCATCCGCAAAGCCGCCTGCGCCGCCAAAGCCTTGCGCACCGCTGAACCCGCCGGCATTTGGATCAACGCCGGCATGACCAAAACGATCATAGGCGGCTCGCTTGTCAGCGTCCGAGAGCATCTCGTAGGCCTCTTTGGCCTCTTTGAATTTATCTTCCGCCGACTGATCACCCGGATTTCGATCCGGGTGATACTTCATGGCTAGTTTTCGATAAGCTTTTTTAAGCTCGTCGTCCGAGGCGTTTTTGGCAACGCCAAGCACCTCGTAGTAGTCACGCTTTGACATCAGTCACGCTTCACTTCCTTAAAGTCGGCATCAACGACGTCATCCGCCTGTCCGGCCGAGCCCCCTGCGCCGGGGGCACCGCTGGCTGCTGCACCCGCTGCGGCAGCCTGGGCGTCAGCGTAAACCTTTTCTCCAAGCTTTTGCGAAGCCTTCATCAGATTTTCGGTTTTCGCCTCAATCTGAGCCTGGTCTTCAGACTTCAAAGCGGCTTCGGCCTCTTGAATGGCTTCTTCAATCTTGGCCTTTTCATCCGCCTCAACCTTGTCGCCATGCTCTTCGAGAGACTTCTTGACTGAGTGAATCATGGCTTCGCCAGCGTTACGGGCCTGAATCATGGCGACCCGTTTCTTATCGTCTTCGGCGTTGGCTTCGGCGTCTTTCACCATCTTTTGAATTTCCTCATCGGTCAGACCCGAATTCGCCTTGATGGTGATCTTGTTTTCTTTGCCTGTGGCCTTGTCTTTGGCCGAGACATGCAAGATGCCATTGGCATCAATGTCAAAGGTCACTTCAATCTGCGGCGTTCCGCGAGGTGCAGGCGCAATGCCTTCCAGGTTGAACTCGCCCAGAAGCTTATTGACATTGGCCATTTCGCGTTCACCCTGAAAGACCTTGATGGTCACCGCGGGCTGGTTGTCGTCTGCCGTCGAAAAGACCTGTGAAAACTTGGTTGGGATGGTGGTGTTCTTGTGAATCATCTTCGTCATCACGCCACCGAGCGTCTCAATACCAAGCGACAGCGGCGTGACATCCAGCAGCAGTACATCGGTTCGATCACCGGCCAAGACCGAGCCCTGGATGGCGGCACCCACGGCCACAGCCTCGTCTGGATTCACATCCTTACGCGGCTCCTTCCCAAAAAAGGACTTCACGGCGTCTTGCACCTTCGGCATACGGGTCATGCCACCCACAAGAATGACATCGTCAATATCCGATGCCGAAACACCCGCGTCCTTCAGGGCGATCTTGCAGGGTTCAATGGTTCGCTGAATCAGCTCGTCGACCAGGGACTCAAGCTTGGCCCGAGTGATCTTGAAGGTGAGGTGGACGGGTGCGCCATTGGCCATCGCAATGTAGGGCTCGTTGAGTTCCGTCTGCTGGCTTGACGAGAGTTCGATCTTGGCACGCTCCGCGGCCGCCTTAATTCGCTGCAAGGCAATGGGATCTTTGGAGAGGTCCACACCGCTCTGCTTTTTAAATTCTTCGATGATGTGGTCGATGATGCGCTGGTCAAAGTCTTCGCCGCCAAGAAACGTGTCGCCATTGGTTGAGAGAACCTCGAACTGTTTCTCTCCGTCGACATCCGCAATCTCAATGATCGACACATCAAAGGTTCCGCCGCCCAGGTCGTAAACGGCAATCTTTCGATCCTTCCCTGCAGCCTTGTCAAGACCAAAGGCCAGCGCTGCCGCCGTGGGCTCATTGATGATTCGCTTGACATCGAGACCCGCAATTCGACCGGCGTCTTTGGTGGCTTGCCGCTGGGCGTCATTGAAATACGCCGGAACGGTGATCACCGCCTCGGTGACTTCTTCGCCAAGGTAATCCTCAGCGGTTTTTTTCATCTTGCGAAGCACTTCCGCAGACACCTGGGGAGGCGCCAGTTTTTTGTCGCGAACCGTCACCCAGGCATCGCCGTTGTCAGCCTTGCTGATTTCGAAAGGCATCAGATTGATGTCTTTCTGGACGGCCTGCTCTTCAAACTTTCGACCGATCAGACGCTTGACCGCGTAGAGCGTGTTCTTGGGGTTGGTGACGGCCTGCCGTTTGGCTGGAGCGCCCACGAGAATCTCGCCGTCTTCCATGTACGCAATGATGGAAGGCGTCGTACGGGCGCCTTCCGAGTTTTCGATCACCTTGGGCACACCGCCCTCGAGAATCGACACGCAGGAGTTCGTGGTGCCGAGGTCAATACCAATGATTTTTGCCATGTTCAGATTCCTTCAGAAATTCGGGTTGATGTTGATGGGGTAGATGGGGATGGATTCGGGGTTTTCAAGAGCCTGCCCACGGGTTTCCGAAGGCGAGCCAGGTGGCTTTGCACGCCGAACGCTTGCCTTTCACTGGGCCACCAGGACAATCGCGGGGCGCAGGACCCGATCGGCAACCATGTAACCTTTTTGCATGACCTGAACGACGTGGTTGGAAGCCACGGGCGGGTCTTGGGTTGAGCCATCCACCATGGACACCGCCTGATGTCGATTGGGGTCAAATTTTTCGCCCTTGGGGTCAATCGTCACCAGCTTGCCCTTTTGAAAGGCCTGCTGAAGCTGCTTCAAGGTCAGCTCAACGCCACTTCGAAGCCCCTCGGGGGTCTGGTTTTCAAGGCCCAAGGCCATCTCCATGCTGTCGGCCACGGGCAACAGGGCCTCAGCGAAAGACTCGATGGCAAACTTGCTTGCACTCATGACCTCTTGCGCGCTGCGCTTACGAAAGTTTTCCAAATCAGCGCGGGCCCGAAGGTATTCCTGTTCCCATGCAGCAACTTTAGCGAGGGCCTCTTCGAGCTGCTGCTCGAGCGGCACTTCGGCCGAACCTGGATTTTCTGCGTCGTCAGAGATGGCCCGCTCTGGTGCGGCCTCATCCCGAGGCGGTTGGGCAGGAGCCGCTTCGCCCTGCTGGGCTGGCGATGCTGGTGAATCGTTGGACATAGTGGTTCCCCATCAAGAAATAATTGGTTTCCTCTTAGATGGGGATGCCCGACCAAGATTTCAAGGGGCTAGCGCTCAGCCCCCATCGACAAGGCCCTCTCCTGCTGAACCTGAAGCTGAGCTGCTGATGCGGCCGTTGGTGGGGAGACCGGCCAGCCCGATAGGTGAGCCTGAATAAGGTCGGTGAAGGCCGCGACACCCTGCGCATCATCATTCAGGCAAGGGATATATCGGTAGGCCTGCCCACCCGCCATCAGAAACTCCTCCTTGCCCTCCATCGCAATTTCTTCCAGGGTTTCAAGACAATCCGCAGGGAAGCCGGGGCACATCACGTCCAGCGTCTTGACGCCTTTGGAGGGAAGCTCATGAAGCACTTCGGAGGTGTAGGGCTTGAGCCACTCGGCCTTGCCGAACCGAGACTGAAACGCGGTCTTCCATTGGTGAGGTTCAAGACCGAGCTTCTCCGCAACGAGCCTTGCCGTTTTATGACATTCGCAATGGTAAGGGTCACCCTTAATCAGGGAGCGCTTCGGCACGCCGTGAAAGCTAAAGAGAAGCAGGTCGCCACGGCCATGGGTGTCCCAGTGCCGCCTCACCTGGGCCGCCAAGGCCGTGATGTAGGGGTCGAAATCTTGAAAACTTCGAATGAGGCGAAGGTCGGGCTGATTGCGCATGGACGAAAAAGCGTCAAACACGACATCAAAGGCGGTGGCAGTGGTGCTCGATGAATACTGCGGATACATCGGCAGCACCAAAAGACGGCGCAACCCCTTGGCCCGCAGTTGCTCGAGGACCGCCGGGATGCTTGGGTTCCCGTAGCGCATGGCGAAATCGACATCCACATCAAGACCCCGGCGAGCCAATTCAGCCCCAATCAATTGGGTCTGTCGCTCGGTGTGGACCCGAAGCGGTGACCCTTCTTCCATCCAGACCGTGGCGTATTTCGCGGCGGACTTTTTCGGCCGGACATTCAAAATAATGCCATTGAGAATGAGCCACCAGACGATCTTCGGGATCTCCACCACTCGCGGATCCGAGAGAAACTCTTTCAGGTAGGTTCGAAGCGCGGGAGCGGTTGGAGCATCGGGCGTACCCAGGTTCACAATCAGCACCCCGGTGCGAAGGGCCGTGCCGTGGGAATAGTCGGGTTCTTGTTTCAAAGGAAAAGGCATGGTGGAGAACGTTCGCTTTAATGTTTTTGTGGTGACGACTGATAACTCAGCGCCGTAGAGAGCAGTTTGGCAGTGATATCCACAATGGGGATCACCCGCTCATAGGCCATTCGTGTGGGCCCGATCACCCCCAGGGTGCCCACCACTCGACCGTCAATCTCATAGGGCGCTGCCACCACAGAAAGTTCCTCAATGGGAACCAGCGATGACTCGCCACCAATGAAAATCTGCACGCCCTCACCTTCGGATGATGCGTCCAACAGTCGGGCCAGCGAGGCTTTCTGCTCAAAAAGGTCAAATAGACGGCGAAGACGGCTCATGTTGTCGGAGAGATCGCTGACATCGAGAAGCCTGCGCTCACCCGACACCAACACAGCGTCATCCGGACTCTTCATGACATCTTCTCCCGCATCGACGGCCAAGCGCATCAGTGAAGAAATGTCTTGGTGAAGGGCTGCCATTTCGTTTTTCAGGCGAGTTCGTACCTCGTCGAAATCCAGTCCTGCGAAATTCGAGTTGAGGTAGTTTCCGGCCTCGAGCAGTTCTCGTAGCCCATAGTCGCGGTCGGTCTGCAGAATTCGGTTGTGCACCTCGCCTTCGGGGCTCACCACAATCAGCAAGACGCGCCGATCACCAAGGCGCAGAAACTCCAGGTGACGGAACACGCTGCCCCGCCTTGGTGTCACCACCACACCGGCAAAGCTTGAGAGGCTCGAGAGCAACTCGGCCGCATGACCCATGACCCGATGCGGCGCATCCGCCTGTAACTGCCCTTCCAAAATCGCGGCTTGATTCGGCTGCAATGGCTGAACCGTCAGCAGACGATCGACAAAGAGCCGATAGCCCTTCGGTGTTGGAATTCGGCCGGCTGAGGTATGGGGGCTTGCCACGAGTCCCATCTCCTCCAAATCGGCCATCACATTGCGAATGGTTGCGGGCGAGAGATCAAGGCCAGAAAACTTCGATAACGCCCGAGAACCCACCGGCTGACCTTCGGCGATGTATCGCTCAATGAGGGTTTTGAGAAGATTGCGGGATCGGTCATCTAGCATAGGCATCATTATTCCCCATCCCCGCCCATGTGGTGTAATGCTGCTCATGACAGTCGCCCAGACACCCTTTCGAAAAATCGGGTTATTCGGCCGTCCCGACACGGAGGGGCTGGGCACGCCTCTGCGCAAGATCATCGCCGCTGTTCGTCAGGCCGGCGCCGAAGTCTGGGTCGAGACCGACACGGCCCAAAGCGGCGCCATCGCCAGCCAAGAGATCAACGGTCAGGAAAGCCTGGAAGCCCTCAGCCGCCGAATCGATCTCGCGGTCATTCTCGGGGGGGACGGCACTCTGCTTGGCGTCGCTAGGCAACTGGCACCCTCGAACATTGCCATCATTGGCGTCAACCAAGGCCGGCTCGGCTTCATGACCGACCTCGATATCGCCCAGGTCGAGGCTGAACTGCCCGGCGTCGTCGCGGGCCAATACATCGCGGAAGACCGCAGCATGCTGGACGTCTCGGTCATGCGTAAATCCAACGGTGATAGCTCACGCAAAAAAGTGTTTAACGCTCCCGCACTCAACGATGCTGTGATCAGTCGGGGCGCCATTAGTCGCATGGTTGAACTCGATCTCTTTGTGGATGGCCATTACCTTCAAACCCTTCGTGCTGATGGCCTGATCATTTCGACGCCAACCGGCTCTACCGCGTATTCACTCTCTGCACTTGGCTCCATTCTTCACCCGGGGCTGCCAGGAATCACACTCGTCCCGGTCGCACCCCAGGCGCTTTCCAGCCGTCCCATTGTGCTGCCGGAAAGTGTGGAGATTCAGGTCGTGGTCAATGACGGCGCCGGCACGAGCCTGCACTGCGACATGCAGGCGCTCACCGCACTCGAAGATGGCGACACCATCGTCATTCGATCCAGCCCACACAAAGCGCGTCTTCTGCACCCCAAAAGCTACGACTATTTCGTTATGCTGCGTCGAAAGCTGCACTGGGGCACCAACCCCATTTTCTCTGGTCGCCCTGACCCTTTACCCCCCAACGAATCCAACTAGGGTTCGAGCAGCATGCTGGTCTCACTCTCCATCCAACAGTTCGTCATTGTTGAACGCCTTGATCTCGATCTTGAGTCAGGCTTCACCGTCATGACCGGTGAGACCGGGGCAGGAAAGTCCATCTTGATTGATGCCATCGATCTCATCCTGGGTGGCCGGTCCGAAAGCTCGGTG
This sequence comes from uncultured Bordetella sp., assembly GCA_964460315.1. Classification (GTDB taxonomy): domain Bacteria; phylum Pseudomonadota; class Gammaproteobacteria; order Burkholderiales; family Burkholderiaceae_A; genus Lacustribacter. The sequence goes on from CAYWPQ010000012.1 coordinate 30,533, forward strand.
GTGCGCCAAGGTGCCGATAAGGCTGATCTTGCCGCCATCTTTACACTGGAGCGCCAGCCCGAAGTTCTTGCATGGTGTGAGACCGCAGGCATTGATACCAATGACGAGCAGCTGTTGATCCGTCGAACGATTGATCGAGGTGGGAAATCCAAGGCGTGGATCAACGGTCAGGCTGCTACGCTTGGCCAGCTCAAAGAGCTTGGTGAACACCTGATCGACATCCACGGGCAGCATGCCCATCAGGCGCTGCTTCGGCCAAATGCCCAACGGGTTTTACTCGACGCCCATGCCGGGCTCGCCGAAGACACCCAAGCCCTCTCGAGACTCTGGAAAGAGCAGCTTAAGCTCGAAGACATGCTGGCCCAGGCGTCTGCGAAATCCGAACAAATCGCCATGATGCGCGAGCAGCTTCAGTGGAAGATTGATGAGATCCAAAGCCTCAAGCTTCAACCGGGCGAGTGGGAGCTTCTCTCTGAGGAACAGAAACGTCTGAGCCACGCTGCGGAACTCCTCCAGACCAGCCAATCCACACTTGCCGCCCTGGATGACGACGAAGCGGCACTGGTTCCGCAGATTGACAAACTCGTCTCTCGTCTTCGTCACGCCGCAGAGAAAGATTCAGGCCTTCAAGAGGCTCTTGAAACTCTGCAATCCGGCGTCATTCAGCTTGAAGAGTCGGCCAATTCACTTCGGCGTTACCTCGACCGAACCGATCTTGATCCCTCCAGGCTCGCGGAAGTGGACGCCCGGGTGGAGGCTATCTTCTCCATCTCGAGAAAGCTCAAGACTCGGCCGGAAGACCTTCCCCTTGCGCTCAACGACGCGATGCAGGCACTTACCGAGGCCGAGAAAACTGCAAACCTTAACGCCATTCGACAGGCTATCGCAGCCGTCCAAGCGGATTTCAAAGAACGTGCAACCAAGATCTCATCAAAGCGTCGTCTCGCCTGTCAGGCCATTTCAAAGGCCGTCAACGCCTGGCTCAAAGAGCTCGCCATGGCCGAGATGGTCTTTGAAGCGGTTGCCGAACCAAGGCCCTCCCCAGCCGCTCATGGTATGGAGGACATTGTGTTTACCTTGCGTAATCATGCCAACGGCCCCGCCTACCCGATGAGCAAAGTAGCCTCTGGCGGAGAGCTTGCCCGAATTAGCCTGGCCATTTCAGTGGTGACCACCTCAGCGAGCCAAATCCCCACCCTGATTTTTGACGAGGTCGACTCAGGTATTGGGGGCAACGTCGCGCATACCGTGGGTCAGCTTCTGCGCAAGCTTGGAGATCAACGACAGGTGCTCTGTGTGACTCACCTGCCGCAGGTTGCGGCCCGAGGCCATCAGCACCTTCAGGTGGTCAAAACTCGCTCAAGTGAAGGGCCTCCGGTCAGCCAGCTGATTGCACTCAACGACGATGCTCGGGTGGATGAAATCGCTCGAATGCTTGGTGACGAAGGCGCCGAACAAACGTCTCGCGACCATGCGAGATCGCTTTTACTTCTTCGCTAGCTTTGGCGGTGGGCGGACAGGAACCCCGCCGGCTCGGCCACTCGAAGGACCCTTCTCAGCACGATGGTCGCAGTTTTCCATGCGGCAGTGACCATAGAGCGCTAGCGCGTGGTCTTGCAGCTCAAAGCCATGAGATTCGGCGATTTTTCTTTGGCGATCCTCAATCTCTGCGTCGTAAAACTCCTCAACCCGGCCGCAGTCAAGGCAGACCAGATGATCATGATGGCTGCCCTCGTTCAACTCAAACACGGCCTTCCCGGACTCAAAGTTGCTTCGGGCCAAGATTCCGGCCTGCTCGAACTGTGTCAGTACCCGATAAACCGTTGCCAGGCCGATGTCCTCGGACTCGTTTAAAAGTGCCCGATAGACGTCTTCCGCCGTGAGATGGCGGGTGGTGGCACGGTGAAAGATGTCCAAAACCTTGAGTCTTGGGGTCGTCACCTTGAGTCCGGTGTTTTTTAGATCGTTGGCGCTCAACATGGGGACTATCATAACGGTCTGTGTCCAATGTTCGATCAGAGATTTCCATGAAAAAGACTCTTGTCCGCACCGTTTTTCTCACCCTTGGCCTTGGCCTGCTTGCCGGCTGCGGAAGCAGCGGCCCCAAAGACGGCCCAAGCCGAAGCCTTCTGCCCTATTGGCTCAGCCCCTACATCCCGGATATCGGCCAGGGGAACTATGTTTCGGAATCCATGGTGTCTCAGCTTCAAGAGGGAATGCCCAAGGAACAGGTACGCTCCATTTTGGGAACACCCCTGCTGGTCGACCCCTTTCGAGCGGACCGATGGGACTATGTTTTCGACATTCGTCGTGGTGACGGCACCACACAACGTCGCCGGTTCACCGTCGTCTTTGTCGATGAGCGCCTCGATAGCTGGGGCGGAGACCCTCTTCCGAAAGACGGTGGCGAGGGTGTCTTGCCGTCACGTCCAGCACGATAATGCTCAAGACCATGACCACTCAATCATCCATGCCTCAGATTCGCATCGCCATTTCAGGTGCCTCCGGTCGGATGGGCAAAATGCTCATTGAAGCCGTCATGCATCACCCCAACACCAGACTCGCCGCTGCTCTCGACAGCGCCCAAAGTCCTTACCTCGGGCGTGACGCAGGAGAGTCCATCGGACAGCCTACAGGTGTCAAAATTAACGCAGACCCAGAGTCGCTCGAAGCTTGTGATGTCTTGATTGACTTCACCCGCCCAGAGGCCACCCTTCAATACCTCGAAGCCTGTCAACGCTTTGGGGTTCGCGCGGTCATTGGAACCACAGGCTTTGATGATCTCGGGCTGAAAGCCATTCATGCTTACGCGCAACATTGCGCCGCGGTCTTCGCGCCAAACATGAGCGTCGGCGTCAACATCACCCTGAAACTTTTGGAGCTGGCTGGACGCCACCTGAGCCAAGGCTTTGACATCGAGGTGATTGAAGCGCACCACCGACACAAGGTGGACGCCCCTTCTGGAACGGCCTTAAAAATGGGAGAGGTCGTTGCCCAAGCGGCGGGCCGAAAACTCGCTGACGTCGCCCGTTACAGTCGCCAAGGTCACACGGGAGAGCGCACCGACGACGAAATCGGGTTTTCTGTCATTCGTGGCGGCGACATCGTCGGAGATCACACCGTGCTCTTTGCAGGAACCGGTGAGCGTGTCGAGATCACCCACAAATCATCCTCACGCGCCACCTACGCCGAGGGCGCCCTGCGTGCTGCACTCTTTTTGGTCAACCAAGACAGGGGGCTATTCGACATGCAGGACGTCTTGAATCTTCGATAAGACGGTCAGACGACCGGTTCACTGAATCGCCTTCAGTACCTCGTCTTCCGAAAGCCATTCGGAAAGAATCATGGGGCCGGTCTGCCCAGGGCGGTAAACCAGATACAGCGGTATTCCGCTTTTTCCATGCCGCTCCAGTTCTTTAGCAATGGCCGGGTCTCGCTTGGTCCAGTCCGCGCGTAAGGCTCGAACCCCGGCACTCTGAAATGCAGCCTGAATCGTCTCGGAGTTCAAGACACGAATCTTGTTGGCCTGACAGGTGATGCACCAGCTCGCGGTAAAGTCGACAAACACGGTTTGACCTTCGGCCTGTAATTTCTCTGCAAGCCCGGGAGCCCATGCCGCCCAGATCAGTGGCCCTGCTCCCCAATTTGGGCCTGGTTGGGTCGGCGAACCCTGACCCGCACCAAGCGATTGGGTGTCTGACGCTGTTGATGCAGGCATGGGCAATTCGGTCGCTGCACGAATCGATGCAAAAACCAAAATCGCAAGGGCCAGAAGCATCCCTAACAAGCTCCAAAAGCCGAGACGTCGATGCTGCAGAGCCCAGCCGTAGATCCACAACAGCCAGGCCAGGGCGATGGCTGCGATCAGTGCATCAAGAACGGCATCAATCCCTTGAATGCCGGATAGCACCCAAATTAGCCAGGCGGCGGCCAACAGCATCGGGAAGCCCATCAACTGCTTGAAGCCCACCATCCATGGGCCTGGACGCGGCAGTTTCTGAAGCAGGCCTGGCCATGCCGCAAGCCCAACATACGGGAATGACATGCCAACCCCTAAGGCAGTGAATACCGCGAGCGTCTCGGCAAGCGACGCCGTTGCTGTAAAACCAATGGCACTGCCCATGAACGGCGCCGTGCAGGGGGAGGCGACAATCACGGCAAGCACGCCTGAGGTGAATGACCCAAGCGCACCCAGCTCTTGCGATGCGCGGCTCACAAAACTTGCATTGGCCACACGCGCGCCCATCATGCCCATCTCAAAGACGCCGAAGAGGTTGACCGCAATCAACACGAACAGTAACGCAAGCAATAAGACCACCCATGGGTCTTGCAGCTGAAAACCCCAGCCCACCGCCTCGCCGGCGGACTTCAGCGCAATGAGCAGCCCCGCCAAAGCAAGAAAACTCATGATCACGCCCAGCGAGAAAATCAAGGCGTCGCGCATGGGCCCCGACTTGGAATGCGCGGAACCCGCAAACGACAGTACTTTTAGGCTAATCACAGGAAACACACACGGCATCAGGTTAAGAATGAGTCCGCCCAGAAACGCCCCCGTAATGGCAACAAGCAAGGCGCGTTGATCCCCAATGCTGAACCAAGACTTCACCCGTTCGATCGCGTTGACGGACGCGGCTTGATCGGGCTTGTCGGCCCCTAGTGGGCTTGCGCCCTGGCCTTGGCCTGCTGCTTTCGAAGGTGACTGCTCGGCAGCAGTCTGCCCGGCACTCACCAGCTCACTGGCTTCCGGGGCCGCGCCCGATCGAAACGACACCCGCCACTCCTTGGCGGGCTGCCCGGGCACCACCCAGATGCCATCAAGAGATCGGTTCTGGCGAATCGCCTTCACGGCCGCCGACGAGGATTCCCCAAGCGGTATATCGAGCCTCCAGCCCTGCTTCGTTTTTGATAGAGGCTGGGCTGCAGCCGGCGTAATTAATGCCTCGAGGTAGGGCAGAAACAACCCGGGTGCCTCGTCTTTGCCCACCGACTTCCACCATAAGGTGAGGGTTTTCTCGGAAATAAACGCCTGAGGCTGACGCAGGGTGTCAGCCCGCGGAAGAGCCGTCTTGGCCTGGGCAATGCGGGGCGCGTCCGCCGAAAGCACGGGTGCCGCACTCGCATCGGACACGGGTAGCTTGATGCTCAGAAGGGTTTCACCCGGAATGCAGACGTCTCGGCAAATCAGCCAGCTCGCTTTGCCCTTCATTTCGACAGTCTGTCCGGCGCCTAGCCCATTCGGTGGCGTGAGCACGACCGGAAGCACGACATCACCCTCGTAGCCAAAATTGGCAAGCGGCCCCACTGGAAAGCGGCTCGGCTTGGGCCATTGCAAAGGCCCCGCCTGCCATCCCTCAGGAAGCTGCCAATCGATCTTGGTGGGCAGTCCCGAGTCACCGGGGTTGCGCCAATAGGTGTGCCATTCGGGGTCGTGCACCAGCCGAAGGCCAAGCGTGATTGGCTTGCCAGCAACCACCGTTGTTGTCTCAGAAATGAGGCCTGTCTGAAGCTGGCCCACACGGACAAGCCCAGGCTCTGCGGCTTGGGTTGGCGCCCCGGAACCCGTGAGTTGCTGGAGACGTTCAAGAAGGCCCTGAGCGCCTACGGAAGCGGGCAAGGCCAGTGCGAGAACAGTGATCCACCGAAGAAATTTCATGGCGACATTATCACCTGAGTGGGACAGCTTGATACCATTGTCCGAATGTTGAATGAAATCGAATCCCTGGCCGAAAAGACCGACGCGTTAATCTCGGTCGTGAACCAACTTCGCCAAGAAAATGCGTCGCTTCGGCGTGAGGTCGCACAGATTCGTGCCGCCCAGAAAAACGCTGAAGAACGACTGGTCACCGCAGCCCAAAAAGTCGAATCCCTTCTGGAAAAGCTTCCCTAAGCTCGAACAGTCGCCTTTCATCGGGCCCACCATGAGGCCCATGCATCACCCATCAGCGATCAAGCCCGGCGCGTGCAAACTGCTCACGCAACAAATTCTTTTGCACCTTCCCCATGGCATTTCGGGGAAGACTTTCCACCTGATGAATGGCCTTGGGCACCTTGTAGTTCGCGATCCCTGTTTTGAGTGAACTCATCATCGCTTGCGTATCAAGTGTCACGCCCGGCTTGGCCACCACCACGGCGGTCACGGCCTCGCCGAAATCAGGGTGAGGAATGCCGATCACCGCGGCCTCGTCGACACCGGGCATGTCGTCGATCAGCATTTCAATCTCTTTCGGGTAGACGTTGTAGCCCCCTGTGATGATGAGATCTTTGCTGCGACCCACAAGATTCAGGTAGCCGTCGGCGTCCCACTTTCCCATATCCCCCGTCTTAAACCATCCATCGGCAGAGAGTTCCTCTTTGGTTTTTTCGGGCATGCGCCAATACCCCGAAAAGACATTGGGGCCTTTCACCTCCACACCGCCAATCAGTGAGTCAATGCCGCGCTTGGGCTGAATGACCTGGCCATGGTCATCCAAGAGGCGCACCTGAACCCCGGGCAGAGGAAAACCAACCGTCCCTGCTCGACGCTCACCACGATAGGGGTTGGAGGTCAGCATCACGGTCTCGCTCATGCCATAGCGCTCGAGAATCGTGTGGCCAGTGTTCTTTTTAAAAAGATTGAAGGTCTCGGTCAGAAGCGGCGCGGATCCGGAAACGAAAAGCCGCATCGACTTCACCAGCTTGCGATCCACCCGAGGGTCGGCGGCAAGGCGAACATAAAACGTAGGCACGCCCATCATGACCGTGGATCGCGGCAAAAGCCTGACGATCGCTTCGGCATCAAATTTGGCAAGCCAGAAGCTCTTGCTTCCATTGATCAGCGCGCCATGAAGCGCAACGAACAGGCCATGCACATGAAAAATGGGAAGTGCGTGCAAGAGCACATCGCCTTTTTTCCAGTGCCAGGCTTTTTGAAGAGTCAGAGCATTGGAAGAAAGATTGCGGTGGCTGAGCATCGCGCCCTTGCTTCGGCCCGTCGTGCCTGAGGTATAAAGAATCGCGGCGAGATCATCGGCCTTCACCTTGACCGTTGGAAAGTCCGTCGCAAAGGGCTTGGCGGCCTCGATCAGGGTGCCATCGATCTGCTCACCCAAGGTCTGTACCACGGAACAGCCGGCCTTTGCTGCCAAGGGCTTGATCCAGGCCAAGTTGCCGGGGCTACAGACCACGACCGCTGGCTCGGCATCGGACAGAAAGTAGCCAATTTCAGTTTCACGATAGGCCGTGTTGAGCGGCAAGAACACCATGCCGGCTCGAAGCGTTCCCAGATAAAGCATCACCGCTTCCACAGACTTTTCCACCTGCACAGCGACCCGGCTTCCCTTCGGAATGTTCAAAGCGGTGAGCCAATGGGCAATCTTTGCGCTTCCCGCACGAAGATCATCAAAGGTGTAGTAGCGGCCATCCAGCGTTTCAAAGGCGCAGCGATTGGCCGCCTTGGGAAATCGAGATTCAAGAATTTGATAAAGGTTGTGCATTCGCGATCAATGATCAGAAAAGGTTGGTGGAAGTTTTTTCAGAAATGCTTCGAGGCCTGCCCGATAGTCCTCGGTGTCGACAAAATCCCAGCAGGCCTCGCGCTGCAGCGGCGAAAGCCTGGCTCGATCGTCGAGGGCAGAAAGCAGGTGGATTAGCCATTTGTTTCGGCGCGCCGCGTGCGGCGCCCCCGATGCAATTCGAGCAATCGTCGCCTGAACCTCGTCATCCCAGACTGCCGCAGGCACCACACGATTGACCAGCCCCTTGTCATAGGCCTCTTCGGCATCCAGGATGCGCCCTTCCAAAAGAATCTCCAGCGCGACCGCCCGACCCACGAGGCTCACCAATCCCGCAGCTTCCGACGGCGCAAGAGGAAACCCAAGGCGTTGAATAGGAATGCCGAACCGGCTGCGGTCGCTCGCAATTCGAAGATCGCACACGCTCGCGATCTCAAGCCCACCACCCACACAAGGACCATCGATGGCCGCCACCACAGGAATGGGGCAATGCACGATGGCGGCGAGTGCGGGGGCAATCATGCCGTCATGAAAATGCCGCACCTGCTCCCGCGTCATGCGAACCGATTCAAATTCAGCGATGTCTGCGCCTGCCGCAAAGGCGCCGTCCGCACCCCGAATCTCAGCCACTCGGAGATGCGGCTTGGAGCTAATTTGCTGAAAGCACTCCTGCAGCTGCGCCCACATGGCCGTGCTGATGGCATTGAGATGCCCAGGTGTAGCGATCAAGACCTTCGCAAGACCTTCCGATTCCAACCACTGAATGCTGCCAGACGCGGCAGACGATGAATTAGGCATTGGGTCGGCCTCCGGTTGATCGTTGATAACTTCTTGCTGCAATGGCGGCGCCCAAAAGAATCATCGGGATCGAGAGCCACTGCCCCATCGAGAGACCCAAGGCGAGCAGCCCAAGAAAACTGTCGGGTTCACGCGCCAGTTCAGCAATGAATCGACACAGACCGTAACCCGCAAGAAAGACGCCCAACACAGCGCCACGAGGCCTTGGTTTGGCTGAAAACCACCAGACCACGACAAACAAAGCAATGCCCTCGAGCGCCATCTGATAGAGCTGGGATGGGTGTCGTGCAAGGCCGTCCCCCGCCTGGGGAAAGATCATCGCCCAAGGGGCTTGGGAATCCGTCACTCGGCCCCAGAGTTCGCCATTGATAAAGTTTCCCAATCGGCCAAAGCCCAGGCCTAAAGGCACCAAGGGTGCGATGTAATCGCCAAGGCTTAAAGGTGAAAAGCCGCGACGGCGGGCCAACCAGAAGAGCGCAACCGCCACCCCCACGATGCCGCCATGAAAGGCCATGCCACCCTCCCAGATGGCGATGATCTCGAAGGGGTGCGCCAGGTAATAGGCAGGCTTATAAAAAAGAACATAGCCAAGGCGCCCGCCCACCACCACGCCGAGCACACCAAAAAGGAGAAGGTCGTCGAGGTCTTTGACGGTGAGCTTCAGCCGCTCACCTGTCCAATGGATCAATCTGAATCGACCCAAGATGAGGAACGACGCAAAGGCGGCGAGATACATCAGGCCGTACCAATGCAGGGATACCGGGCCTAAGGAAAAGGCCACAGGATCAAACTGTGGATGGGTCCAAGGGGTACTGTTCATACGGCACAATAGTACCTTCGCTCAAGCAAGGAGTCGTTGGAATGTCCCAAAGCAATTCCCCGGAAAAACCCGTTGTCCGCCTCAACGAACGTTCACGGATGGTGACCGAAGGCGTGGCCCGAGCCCCGAATCGTTCCATGTACTACGCCATGGGATACAAGGAAGAAGACTTCAACAACAAACCCATGGTGGGCGTGGCCAACGGTCATTCCACCATCACTCCATGCAACAGCGGCCTTCAGCCTCTGGCCGACGCGGCCGTCGCGGCCTTAAAGTCATCGAACGCCAACGCGCAGATCTTTGGTACGCCCACCATTTCCGACGGTATCGGCATGGGCACCGAAGGCATGAAGTACTCTTTGGTCTCGCGCGAGGTCATCGCCGACTGCATTGAAACCTGCGTGAACGGCCAGTGGATGGATGGCGTGGTGGTGATCGGCGGCTGCGACAAAAACATGCCCGGCGGCATGATGGCCATTGCCCGCACCAATGTACCCGCCATCTATGTCTACGGCGGCACCATCAAACCCGGTCACTACAAAAACAAAGATCTCACGATTGTGTCCGCCTTCGAGGCCGTGGGTGAATTCACGGCAGGACGGCTGAGCGAGACCGACTTCAAAGAAATTGAAA
>CAYWPQ010000013.1:0-33788 GCA_964460315.1 uncultured Bordetella sp.
GACAGCTTTCGTCATAGAGAGTCGTCGACATCGCAGTGGCCTATGGCGGTGAACCCGTGAGGGCTAGCCCAACGGATTCAAGAGAAACGGTTTCAAAGGACAAAGACGCTCAAGACCCCGACGATTCGGGTCATTGAGAAATTCCGGCATTCGGCTGGGAAGCGCATCGAGCGCCTGGGCGGCAAGATCGGGACGATTGCAGATGAGCGTTGCATCACAGCCTGCCCTGAAGGCGGTCTCGGCTCGGTCAGCAACCGACTCCAACACCGCAGCACCCGCCATGGAAAGGTCGTCCGAAATAATCACGCCATCAAAACCAAGCTTGTCACGCAGAATGCTCTGAAGCCAGACCGAGGAAAAGCCCGCTGGGGCGTCATCCACCTGGGTGTAACGAATGTGTGCCGGCATGACGGCACTGATGGCCGGAGAACCGATGCGTGCATAGGGCGAAGCATCTTGCTCAAGAATGTCAGACAGTGCGCGATCATCCATGGGTAGAGCAAGATGCGAATCCGCCTCTGGCCATCCATGGCCAGGAAAATGTTTGGCGCAATTTTTCATGCCGGCTATCGAAAGACCATGCATGAGTGCCGCAGCCAGCTGACTGACAATGGCTGGGTCGGAATGAAAGGCACGCTCACCGATGATCTCGCTTTTCCCCCAGTCAAGATCAAGCACCGGAGTGAAACTAAAATCGATTCCCACCGCCAGCAATTCCGAAGCCAGACAATGACCAAGCCTTCGCGCCTCGGCCAGCGCGGAGAGATTCGCCTCGGGCGTGTCATCATCCCAACGCCGGCCAAGACTGGCCATCGATGGAATTTCAGTGAAGCCTTCGCGAAACCGCTGAACCCGTCCGCCCTCATGGTCAATGCAGATGAGCAATGGCGCACCGCCCTGCCCCTCTGAACCCTTGCGCTTAATTCCATGGATCTCTTGGCTGAGCGCACGAATCTGATCCTTCGATTCAAAGTTTCGCGTGAAATAAATGACTCCGCCCACCCAGGGGTGGGCCAGCATCTCGCGCTCTTCTGGAGTGAGCGACGTGCCCTGCACGTCGATGATGAATGGCCCCAGACGAGGCGTGGGGGAAGATGAGTGATTCATGATGTTCGATTTTCAATAATGGCCAAAGCCTGGGCGTTGATGAGCTCGTCAGAGATCGACACATGCACCTCATAGCCCTGCTGATGAAGAAATTCGGCCAGCGCCTTTCGAGCCACCACCTTGGGGGCGCCCTTGGCGTCGTTGAGTACTTCCACCGAATGAAGTGACATGGGATGCGAGAGACCCACGCCAAGTGCCTTGCCAATGGCCTCTTTGGCCGCAAACCGCTTGGCCAGGTAACGCAGGGCGCGGTCTTGGCCGGCAACGCCACGCGACTGGCGGCGCTGGTATTCCTGAAACTCCAAGGGGCCCAACACACGTTCAGCAAAACGCACACCCCAACGTGACTCGATCGCACGCACCCGATCAATCACCACGGTGTCTGTGCCCACCCCAACAATCATCTTAAGCCGCCGGCCGCGAAGGGGCCGCCTCGCGCATGAGTCGTTTCATCTCGCGCACGGCCTCCCGCATGCCCACAAAAACAGCACGCGACACGATGGCGTGGCCAATGTGAAGTTCGCGCACACCGGGTAGCGCCGCGATCGGCTGCACATTGAAGTAGTTCAAGGCATGGCCTGCGTTAAAGCGCATGCCAAGCTCGCAGATGCGCGCACCAGCACGCCCGATCTTTTCAATCTCGGCACGCACGGGGAGCGCCTGAGCATCCCTTCCCTGGCGATGAAAGACTTCGGCGTAAGGCCCGGTGTGAATTTCACAGACCTGGATGCCCAGGTCAGCCGCCGCCTGAATCTGTTGAAGATCGGCATCAACAAAGGCACTCACGGTGATGCCTGCATCACGAAGTCTTTGGATGGAAGGCCGCAAAGAGGCGCGATTCGCAATAAGATCAAGGCCGCCTTCCGTGGTGATCTCTTGACGACCCTCGGGCACAAGCATGGCCATCTCAGGCTTAATCTCCGACGCGATGGCCACCATTTCATCGGTGGCCGCCATTTCGAAATTCAGCTTGATCTGGGTGTGGGTGCGTAGCCGGCGAACATCCGCGTCTTGGATGTGCCGACGGTCTTCACGAAGGTGAACGGTAATGCCATCCGCACCGCCAAGGTGAGCCTCTACCGCCGCCCAGATGGGGTCGGGGTCAATGCCTCGCCGGGCCTGCCGGAGGGTAGCCACATGGTCAATATTTACGCCGAGCTCAATCATCAGGTGCCTTTAATTATTCCTTGAATCATCAGATGCTGCCGCACACGGCATAGGCGAGTATCTTAAATCCGAACCAGTTCACGCATGACATGCCTGGACTGCAGGTCTTCTTCGCCAAGATGATGCCCCAAAAGCATTCGCAAAATCCGCTTCGATTCCGCCGCGATCTCAGAGGGCTCGAGGGCATGAACCGCCTCTTCGATGGAACCGTCTGCCTGCGCCAAGGCCATCAAGGTCTGGCCCTGAAAACCATGGCCTTCGTCATGATCAGCGAGTTTTCGAATGCCGCTCAAGGGGCTGACCTCGTAGCGATGCTGGGCACGAACGGGCTCGAGCGACGCCGTCTCGCAGTCAAACCTAGGGGCATAGCCCATTTCGCGCAGCAGGTTGCACTCAAACCGCCGCAGCACGGGTTCGGTCAGGCTGGTGTCTTCCGGCTGCCTGCCAAGCAGACCCAGGGTAGCCAGGTAGTCGTCGAAAAGCGCGGGGTGGGCATCCTCGCGGGGGAGCAGCTTCACCATGAGTTCGTTCAGGTAAAAGCCGGGCATGATCGACGGGCCCGACAGCATTGGGAGCCCGCCCACCCATTCCGCACCGATCAGATTTCGTAGCTCGCCCTTACCGGACCATCGAAGGTCAAGCGGCTGAAAGGGCTGCAGCAGGCCGCGAAGTGCCGACCGTGGCCTGCGTGCCCCTCGGGCAACAAGACCTAACCGGCCGTGATCGCGGGTGAAGACCTCAATGATGAGGCTGGTCTCACGCCATGCAATCGCGTGAAGCACCAGGCCAAGCGAGGACGACTGCATCACTGATAGCCAAAGGCTCGAATCGCCGCGGCGTCGTCGGCCCAGCCGCCCTTGACCTTCACCCAGAGTTCAAGGTGCACGGAACCATCAATGAGCCGCGCGATGTCCTGCCGGGCTTCCGTGCCGATGCGCTTGATTCGCTCACCGTGATCGCCGATCACCATCGCCTTCTGCGAGGCTTTGGACACCACGATGCTTGCCGAAATGTCAGCATGGGGGCGCAGGGGATTCGATTTGGATGGGGCCTCATCAAACTTGTCGATCACCACGGTAAGTTCGTACGGAAGCTCGTTGCCCAAAAGACGGAAGAGTTTTTCCCGAATAATTTCAGAGGCAAGAAACCGCACGCTTCGATCCGAGACCTCGTCCTCGCCGAACATCGGTTCGCCCTCGGGGGCGAGTTTTTCAATCTCGGCGATAACGGCCTCGAGCTGACTACCCTTTTCGGCCGACACGGGCACAAGGGCTGCGAACCGGTTCATGGCGGCCAGTCGATCGCCAAGGGCATAGGCCGCCTCACGCTCCCGCGGTGTCTTAATTCGATCCGATTTGTTCAGCACGGCAATGACAGGCAGCTTCTTGGGGATGAGATCCAGCACGGCCAGGTCGTCGTCACGCAGGGCATTGGCCTCAATCACCCAAAGCGCCAGGTCGACATCGGCCAGGCTTTGTACCGCTGTTTTATTGAGCTGACGGTTCAGGGCAGCACTGTGCCGACGCTGAATGCCGGGTGTGTCAACAAAGACCACCTGAAGATTGTCTTTCGAGAGCACGCCGGTAATGCGATGACGTGTGGTCTGCGCCTTACGGGAGGTAATGCTGAGCTTTTGGCCAACCCACTGGTTCAATAAGGTGGACTTTCCAACGTTCGGCCTTCCCACAATGGCCACGACCGCGCAGCGATGACTCATGCTTTGGGGTCGAAGACCAGGGGCGCCTGCGGAGGGGGGTCCGACTTCTTGGCCCGGCGGGTTTTCTTGGGAACACTGGCGGTCGCCAATCGGGCCGCGGCCAGTGCCTGAGTGGCCGCCACCTGTTCGGCTGCACGGCGACTCGAGCCTGAGCCCAACACCGTGATGGAGAGCTTGGCGATGGCACATTCGACTTCGAACATTTGATTGTGGGCGGCACCGTGGGTGGCCACCACCGAGTAAGCCGGCAGCGGCATGCCAAGGCCCTGAAGGAATTCCTGCAAGAGCGTCTTCGCATCCTTGCCCAGTGTTTTTGGGTCCACCTGTTTAAGAATTGGGGTGTAGAGGCTGTCGATCACCCGGGCAGCCTCTTGAAAGCCTCCATCTAGAAAGATGGCACCAAAGAGCGCCTCCAGGGTGTCCGCAAGAATGGAGGGCCGACGCAGGCCCCCGCTTTTCAGCTCACCATCACCGAGGTGGAGGTACTGATGCAAAGACAGAGTCTGGGCAATGTCATGCAGGGCCTGTTGTCGTACCAGGTTCGACCGCACGCGGGAAAGATCGCCCTCGTCAAACTGCTTGAGCTGCCGGTAAAGCAAATGCCCCACGGCACAGTTCAAGACGCTGTCACCCAGGAACTCAAGACGTTCATTGTGGGATGCGCTATGACTTCGGTGAGTCAGCGCAAGGTTAAGCAGCGTCTGATCTTTGAAGCTGTAGCCAAGTTTTTTTTCGAGCTCGGCCACTGGGGCGCGGGCCACAGTGCTTCCGGAGGCCGACGCGGAATTACTCAAAACCACCCAATCGATCGAACTTGCCGCTCATCACTTCGCCGGCATTAAACCAGATGAAGAAGGCGCGACCCACAAGATTCCGTTCGGGCACGAACCCCCAGACACGGCTGTCACTGCTGTTGTCGCGGTTGTCTCCCATGACGAAATAATGGCCCGGAGGCACCACGCAACGCAAGCCCAGGCCCGTCACCTGGCAGCCATCGGGGCCCACCGGTAAAAAACCCATCGCCATACGGTCTTCGTCGTTCAGGGTGCGATAGACCTTGCCGCCGTGCTGCTCTTGGAACTGCAGGGAGATACGGCCCGAATCGAAAAATGGCTCAAGGGCTTTCGCGGGGATGGGTGTGTCATTCACAAACACCTTCTTGTTTTCGACACGCACGATGTCGCCAGGCAGCCCAATGACCCGCTTGATGTAGTCAACTTTTTCGTCGAGTGGATAACGAAACACGGCCACATCGCCCCGTTCCGGCTGACCGGTCTCCATCACCTTGGTGTGAATAATGGGAAGACGGACACCATAGGAAAACTTGTTCACAAGAATCAGATCACCAACCCGAAGTGTTGGAATCATCGAGCCCGATGGGATGCTGAAGGGTTCGGCGACAAAGCTTCTTAAGACGAACACCGCGAAGATCACCGGGAAAAAGCCTGCGGTGTATTCGAGCCAGATGGGTCGTGGCGCCTTCGGGGCACGCTGTTTTCGCCAGACCAGGCGGTCCGCGAACCAGAGAATGCCGGTGATGATGCAGAGGATAAAAACAATCAACGCGAAATTCATGGCTTAGTCCTCGACCTGCAAGATGGCCAGGAAGGCTTCTTGTGGGATTTCCACGGTGCCCACCTGCTTCATGCGTTTCTTGCCGGCCTTTTGTTTTTCCAAAAGCTTGCGTTTACGGCTGATGTCCCCGCCGTAACACTTCGCAAGCACGTTCTTTCTTAGTGCCTTGATGTTTTCACGGGCAATGATGTTGGTGCCAATCGCTGCCTGAATGGCCACGTCGTACATCTGGCGTGGAATGAGTTCACGCAGCTTGGCCGCAAGCTCTCGTCCCTTGGGTGCTGAGTTGGCCCGGTGAACAATCACCGAGAGCGTGTCGACACGGTCGCCGTTGATCAGAATGTCGAGCTTCACAACATCGGAGGCGCGGTATTCCTTGAATTCGTAATCCATCGAGGCGTAACCGCGAGAGACCGATTTCAGCTTGTCAAAGAAATCGAGCACGATCTCATTCATGGGAATTTCGTAGGTGAGATTCACCTGTCGGCCGTGATAGCTCATGGCGGTCTGCACGCCCCGCTTACCGGTGCATAAGGTGATGACGGAGCCCACGTATTCCTGTGGCATGAAAAGCGTCACGGTGACGATGGGTTCACGAATCTCTTCGATCTTGGTTGGCTCAGGCATCTTGGAGGGGTTGTCGACATCGATCAGGGTGCCGTCACGCATCAACACCTGATAAACCACGGTGGGTGCCGTGGTGATGAGGTCCATGCCATATTCCCGCTCAAGACGCTCTTGCACGATGTCCATGTGCAAAAGGCCAAGGAATCCACAACGAAAACCGAAGCCCAGGGCCTGAGAGACTTCCGGCTCGTATTGAAGCGATGAATCATTGAGCTTGAGCTTATCGAGGGCGTCACGCAAAGAGTCGTATTGATTCGACTCCACGGGATAAAGGCCCGCGAAGACCTGCGGCTTGATCTCTTTAAAGCCCGGCAGTGCCGAGGCCGCGGCATGGCCGGCGTGGGTCACCGTGTCGCCCACCTTCGCAGCTTTCAGTTCCTTGATGCCCGCGATGATGAACCCCACCTGCCCTGCACTGAGCTGGTCAAGATTCTTTGATTTGGGCGTGAAGACCCCAAGGTGTTCCACTGGGTAGGTGGCCCCTGTGGACATGAGAAGGATTTTTTCCCGGTTCTTGAGCGTGCCATTCATGACCCGCACCAGCATGACCACACCCACATAGTTGTCGAACCAGGAGTCGATGATCAAGGCCTGAAGCGGCCCATTGGGGTCGCCCTTGGGCGACGGAACTCGGGCAATGAGCATCTCGAGAATGTCTTCCACGCCCTCGCCTGTTTTCGCGCTGGCACGCACCGCGTCGTGGGCGTCAATGCCAATGACATCTTCAATCTCTTGAATGGCTTGTTCAGGATTCGCGGCGGGAAGGTCGATCTTGTTGAGCACGGGCACGACTTCAACACCCAGCTCAATGGCCGTGTAGCAGTTCGCCACCGTCTGGGCCTCGACACCTTGAGAGGCATCCACCACCAAAAGTGCACCTTCACAGGCCGAAAGCGAGCGACTGACTTCATAGGAGAAGTCCACATGCCCCGGAGTGTCGATCAGATTGAGCGAATAGATATTGCCGTCACGCGACTTGTACTTCAGGGCAGCCGTCTGGGCTTTGATGGTGATGCCGCGCTCACGTTCAAGTGCCATGGAGTCGAGCACCTGCGACTCCATTTCCCGGGCGGAGAGTCCGCCACAGATCTGAATGATTCGATCCGCTAAGGTGCTTTTTCCATGATCAATATGGGCGATGATCGAAAAGTTTCGAATATGTTCCAAGAGGGTCCAAAGTTTATTGTTATGTTTTTTATGTTGTCGTCCTGATCAGGCAGATTACTTGGGGTCGGGTCGGATGGGGACAAACACGGCCACCTCACCCCGGCGAACCAAGGCCACATGATTTTTGTCTTTGGCCAGTTTGCCAACAACATCGGCAAACTGCTTGGCCGAGCTGATGTCGGTGTTATTCAAGCTTAAAAGAACATCACCTTCCCTGAAACCGGCCTTTGCCGAAACCCCGCTGACGGCCCCAACCAAGACACCAGCCCTGATTTTAAGCTCCTTGCGCTGAGCCTCGGTGAGGTCCGTCACGGTCAGGCCGAGCCAGTTCGCGGCCGCTTTGGGGCTGACCTCTGGCTTGGCCGGGGCGCTGGCCGTTTTTTCGGCCTCCATTTCCCCTACAACCACCGAGATTTTCTTGGTTTCACCCTTGCGCCAGACCTCGGTCACCACCTTGGATTCAGGCTTGGTTCCGCCCACGATCCGAGGGAGATCCGAGGCTTTTTCGATGGCGGTCCCGTTGAACTTCATCATGATGTCGCCCGGCTCGATGCCAGCCTTGTCTGCTGGACCACCCGATTCCACGCTTCGGATCAGAGCGCCCGAAGGCTTGGCAAGCCCAAGCGCGTCCGAGACTTCCTTGGTGACATCGCCAATGGCCACACCGATTCGGCCGCGGGTGACGCGGCCCTGGGCACGAAGCTGGTCGGCCACACGATTGGCTTCATCGATGGGGATGGCAAACGAGATGCCCATAAAGCCGCCGGTGCGGCTATAGATTTGGGAATTGATTCCAACCACTTCGCCACGCATGTTCAGCAACGGGCCACCGGAATTGCCGGGGTTCACCGCGACGTCCGTTTGAATGAATGGAAGATAGTCGCCGGTGTCTCGACTTTTGGCGCTCACAATGCCCGCGGTCACCGTGTTCTCAAGACCAAATGGAGACCCAATGGCAATGACCCACTCGCCCACTCGGAGCTTGTTGGAATCTCCGGCTTTCAGGGCGGGAAGTGCGCTCGCCGTGATCTTAACCAGAGCAACGTCGGTACGCCGATCCGAGCCAATGAGCGTGGCCTTGAACTCGCGTTTGTCCGCCAGCGTGACCAGGATTTCATCAGCACCTTCCACCACATGATGGTTGGTCAGGATGTAGCCGTCGGTGGAGACAATGAAGCCGCTGCCTACACCACGGGGAACCTGCTGTTCGGGCGCGCCACGCTGCTGGCGCTGAGGATTGGCCTGGCCAGGAGGCAGGAAGCGCCGAAAGAATTCAAAAAAGGGATCGTTCTCATCAAGCTGAGGAAAGCCCGGGTGTCCGGGAGGCATTGAGCGGGCAGCCACTTTTTCAGTGGTGCGAATGTTGACCACCGCGGGTGCAGCTCGCTCGACCAGGTCGGCGAAGTCAGGCAGACCACGCGAAGTGGAAGTCTGTGCAGTGACCGAGACCGGTGTGATCATCAGCACACCAAGTGCAACGAAGGCAAACGAGAGAATCCTGGACTTCATGGTGTTGTTTTCCATTCGATGGTTTGTGCAAATTGTTGAAGGGTTTCAGGCGGAACGTCACCCATGACCGTGACCCAGGCGCCCTGAATTTCCCGGGAGAGCATGGTGAGCGCACCCCTGCGACGCACCTTGTCGTTCAAGGGGCCAGCCACTGATTTTGACTGGATGAACACGGACACCGTAGCCAGACCGTCCGTCAGCACGTAGCGACGCATTCCTGCGGGGTCTTCCGGGGTCGAGGCCCGTTGAAAGACGCCAAGCAGCTCAAAGCCCTTCAGCGATTCGGGCTTGAACTTTAAGGTTGCCGGCACGCCGAGCGTCTTCATCGAGGCGTCATGCACTTTCCAATCCTTGGTGGAAGCAAAGGAAGGGGTTGTACTCACCTTCGTACGCGGGCCGATCTTGAGTTCCGTGAAGGCCGCTTGCTCGATGGTGTTGCCAGCGGCGTCGATCTTTTGGCACTTCACAATCAGATTGGTTTTTCGGTCGACCCAAACCCGCAAGGACCAGCGCGGTTCGTGTCTGGGTTTAAGCAGAAGTTCCACGGCATCGACGTCGGCAATGCGCATCTGTCCGCCCTGCTCGATGACATAGTTACGCAGCACTTGTTCCGGCGACCCTGCAAACATGTCAGGAAACGCCGCCCGACGAAGCGAGGTCTGATCAATCTTGATCATCTGACGTTCCGGCAGATAGGTTCGAATTTCGTTCGGGGTTTTGATGACTTCCTGGCGCTGGCCATCCAGTGCCTGAACCTTGGTGATGGCCTGGTTGCTATTGACCATCTGAACGATGGTGGAGGTGTGCAACACCGCATCTTGTTGATGCACGAAGGTTCCGGAAAAAGACAGCCGCTTGGCCACCGAGTACATCTGGTCGAGCAGCAGCTGCTGACGATCGGGCGCCTGCGATGCAGTCTGCGCCGCCGCAAGCTGAGCGACTCCCAAGAGCGCCGAGCTGATCAGAGCATGACGCAGCCACATGGCTAGCGGACCTCGGCGGAAACGGGACGAATTGACATGGATCCGTGAGCCTCAAGGAGCTCGCGAAGTCTTGGGTCCTCAAGCATGACGGGTGTTGCCGACTGAACCGAGAGCATGGTGGGCTGTGCACTGCCGCCCGTCATTCCTGAGGAGACTCCGGCGATGATTTCGGTGACGCCACCGCCCTGCATCTGGGGCGCGACCGCCACCAGTGCCACGAAGGCCACCGCGGCTGCCGCCACGGCACCAACGAGAACCTGACGGGGACGGACTTTGGGGGCGCGCTGATTGGACGCCGCAGGCTGCACAGCCTGGGGGTTATAGAAATGGATGGGTTCCTTGGCGAGTCGTGCCGCGACCCGGTTAGCCACTGAACGGGTGCTGAGCGTTTCTTGGCTGCGAAGGGCGTCGCCAATGAGAATGGCGTCGGAGTAGAACCGGCGCATGTCCGCCGATTCCATCAGCTGCCTTTGGATTTCTGCACCGCTGGATTCGGACAGTTCATTGTCCATCCAGGCCGAAAGGTTTTCTTTTTGATTCATGAGCGCTCCCTATCCAACATGACTACCACCGCTTATCGTCCTGCGTGCCCAGCAATGGCCGAAGCTTGGCAGCCACCGCCTCACGGGCCCTGAAAATTCTTGAACGCACCGTTCCAATTGGGCATCCCATGGCCTCGGCAATTTCTTCATAGCTGAGGCCTTCGATCTCGCGCAGCGTGATGGCCGACCGGAGGTCTTCCGGAAGCTCGTCGATGGCGGCATTCAAGGCTTCGCCAACCTGCCGGCTGTGCATCAGCGCATCCGGAGTGTTGTTGTCCTCTACGACATCGATGGCGTCAAAAAATTCCCCATCATCGTCCCCACCTTGAAACTCCCCCACGGTGTTCGGGCGACGCCCCTTGGCGGCCAGGTAATTCTTGGCGGTATTGACCGCAATTCGATAAAGCCAGGTGTAAAACGCGCTGTCGCCCCGAAACTGAGGCAGGGCACGGTAAGCCTTGATGAAGGCCTCCTGGGTCACATCCTCGATCTCGGCGGGGTCACGAACCAAGCGGGAAAGCAGGCGCTGAACGCGGCGCTCATATTTGACCACCAGCAACTCAAACGCTTTCTGGTCCCCTTTTTGAACACGCTCGACAAGTTCGGCGTCGACTTCTCGCTGATTGATCAAGCTGGCCGGCCCTTCGGCGACTTCGTGCGGCAGCTTAGCAACGCCGGAACACCAGGGTTCCGTTGGTGCCGCCGAAGCCAAAGTTATTCTTCACCGCAACATCAATGGCCAGATCGCGGGAGCTGTTGGCACAGTAATCGAGATCGCATTCAGGATCTTGATTAAAGATGTTGATGGTGGGGGGGCTGATCTTGTGATGAAGCGCAAGCACGGTGAAAACGGATTCAAGACCGCCTGCCCCGCCGAGCAAATGCCCCGTCATGGACTTGGTGGAATTCACCACGATCTTTTTGGCGTGATCGCCCAAGGCCGCCTTGATGGCCTCGGTCTCGTTTTTGTCGCCAAGCGGCGTGGAAGTGCCATGGGCATTGACGTAGCTGACTTCGTCCGCGTTGGCCTGCGCGTCTTTCAGTGCATTGACCATGCAGCGCCTGGGGCCGTCCATGTTCGGTGCCGTCATGTGATAGGCGTCACCCGTCATACCGAACCCTGCGAGTTCGCAATAAATTCGGGCGCCCCGCGCCTTGGCGTGTTCGTATTCCTCAAGCATCAGAACGCCTGCCCCTTCCCCAAGCACAAAGCCGTCGCGGTCTTTGTCCCAGGGCCGTGAGGCTGTTTTCGGGTCGTCGTTTCGTGTGGAAAGCGCCCTCGCGGCGGCGAAACCGCCGATACCGAGCGGCGAGATAGTGGACTCGGCGCCGCCCGCCAACATGGCGTCCGCGTCGCCGTACTGAATGAGACGCATGGCCAAGCCAATGCTGTGAAGCCCCGTGGTGCAGGCGGTCACGGCAGCGATGTTCGGGCCCTTGAGGTTGTGCAGGATGCTCAGGTGGCCGGAAATCATGTTGATGATGGAGCCCGGCACAAAAAATGGCGAGATGCGTCTTGCGCCTCGCTCGGTGTAATCGGTGTGGGTTGTTTCAATGAGCGGAAGCCCACCAATGCCTGAACCTACAAAAGCACCCATGCGTTCGGCGTTGGATTCGGTCACCTGAAGGCCCGAATCTTTGAGGGCCTGGATGCCCGCAGCGATGCCGTAATGGATGAAGGTGTCCATGTGGCGGGCCTCTTTCGCGGGCAAGTAGTCTTCAACGTTGAAGCCCTTGACCTCGCCTGCGAAATGGACCGGCAGGCCGCTGTGGTCGAACTTGGTGACGGTGTCGATGCCGGTTTGGCCAGCAACCAAGGCAGACCAAGCCGATTCAATGGTGTTACCGACCGGAGAGATGCACCCCAGGCCGGTAACCACCACACGGCGCCGACCCGCGGCGCCCAAATGAGAAGGACCGCTCATCGGCAGGAAACTTTCTTATTTCTTCAGATGGGTCGTGACGTAATCGATGGCCTGCTGGACCGTGGTGATCTTTTCGGCTTCTTCGTCAGGGATCTCGCAGCCAAAGGCGTCTTCCAGGGCCATGACCAGCTCGACGGTGTCGAGGGAGTCTGCGCCAAGGTCGTCAACGAACTTGGATTCTTTTTTTACGTCTTCAATCTTGACGCCCAGTTGCTCAGAAACAATACCAACTACGCGCTTTTCAATGTCGTCCATGAACCTTTTCCTTAAGCTGTAAACAGGTAGCCCAATTGTATCAGGACATCACCATTCCACCATTCACGCTGAGGGTTTCGCCGGTAATGTAAGAGGCGCCCTCAGAGGCCAAAAAGACGACAGATGCCGCGATATCGTCAGGAGTTCCAAGCCGTTGAGCGGGAATCTGTGCGGTGAGGCTCTTGATTTGGTCGTCAGTGAGTGCCTTGGTCATATCCGTGTCAATAAAGCCCGGTGCGATGGCGTTCACGGTGATACCGCGGCTTCCAACCTCCCTGGCCAGAGCGCGTGACATGCCTGCCACGCCAGCTTTGGCCGCTGCGTAATTGGCCTGGCCTGGATTGCCGCTCTGCCCCACCACCGAGGTGATGTTAATGATCCGTCCCCAGCGGGCCTTCATCATCGGCCGAAGCACCCCACGCGAGAGCCTGAACACGGCCGTGAGATTGGTCTGAATAACCGCGTCCCATTCTTCGTCCTTCATGCGCATGGCCAGGTTGTCTCGAGTGATTCCTGCGTTATTCACCAGAATGCCGATGGACCCATGCTTAGCCAAAATGTCGTCGAGCAACGCCTCGCAAGCGGTCGCGTCATTCACCTGCAGAACTCTTCCCTCACCCTTAACCCCAGCGGAAGCGAGAGTAGCCGTGATGGCTGATGCACCCTCTTCGGTGGTGGCGGTTCCAATCACCGTATGCCCCTGTGCACCAAGCGCGACAGCAATCGCTCGACCAATACCCCGGGTGGCGCCTGTGACCAGCGCAACCCTTGCCTGATTTGAATGGGTCATTTGGACTTCCTTTCTTAACCGACCTGAGCAAGCGCCGAGAGAGTCGAATCTAAGCTTGCCTGATCATTGATGGAATGCACGGCAACCGACGGAGCGATGCGCTTGATAAGGCCGGCAAGAACCTTGCCCGGGCCGCATTCGACAATCGTGTTCACACCCTGCTGCTCCAGGGATTGAATGACTTCAACCCACCGCACAGGCTTCATGGCCTGGCGAGACAGCGCGTCTTGAATGGCCTGGGGGTTGTCCTCAATCGCCACGTCGACATTGTTCACCACCCTGATGGACGGCTTGTGCATGGTCATGCCGGCCAGGTATCCACGCAACGCTTCCGCAGCAGGAGCAAGAAGGCTTGAATGAAAGGGAGCGGAAACGGGAAGCACGATGGCGCGTTTGGCGCCGCGCTCTTTCACCAAGACGCAGGCGCGGTCAACCGCTTCCCGGTGGCCCGCGATCACCGTCTGATCAGGTGCGTTGAAATTGACGGCCTCGACCACCTGGCCCTGGGCCGCGTCAGCGCAGGCCGCCACCACACCAGAGGACTCAAGACCCAAAACGGCGGCCATCCCACCCACACCCACCGGCACGGCTTCCTGCATCTGTTCGGCTCGGAAACGCACCGCACGGGTGGCATCCGCAAGACCAAACACACCCGCCACAGTCAGCGCAGAATATTCCCCAAGGCTATGCCCTGCCGCCAAGCCGGGCGTGGCACCACCGGCGGCCTGCCAGGCCCGATAAAACGCAACCGAACTGGCAAGCATCAGGGGCTGGGTATTCACAGTCAGATTGAGCGTTTCAATCGGGCCTTCCGCAATGAGCTTGGCAAGGTCCTGACCAAGCGCATCGGATGCCTCCTGCATCGCCTGAGTCACCGCAGCATTGCCCGCAAAACCATTAAGCATTCCCACAGCTTGAGAACCCTGTCCAGGAAACACGAAAGCGAGGGATGACACAACTGGGTTAGAAGATGGGTTCGTCATAAAGAAGTTCGAAAAAATTCAGAGGAGGAAATCGAAAAAAACAGCGAAAAAATTTAACCAACTAAACCTGAAGCAGCACCGCACCCCAGGTGAAGCCCCCACCCACGCCCTGAAGCATGAGGCGCTGGCCCGGTTTGATTCGTCCGTCGCGCATGGCCACATCCAGCGCCAGAGGAACCGAGGCCGCAGAGGTGTTGGCATGCTGGTCCACCGTCACCACCACTTTCGACTCATCCATTCCCAGCCGCTTGGCCGTGGCGGAGAGAATTCGAATGTTGGCCTGGTGTGGAATGAGCCAATCAATATCGCTCACCTGAAGCTGGGTGTCCGCCAGCACTTCCCGCGCCGAACTATCCAGAACCTGAACCGCAAGCTTAAAGACGGACTGGCCGTCCATGGTGAGAAAGGGATGGCCAGTGGCCTTGCCATTGCAGACCGTTCCTGCCGTGCGCAGGATGTTCTCGTATTCGCCACGCGCGTGAAGTCGATGGCCCAAAATACCTGGTGCACTGTCCGCCTTCAGCACCACAGCACCCGCGCCGTCACCAAACAAAACACAGGTGGTTCGGTCGGACCAGTCCATGATGCGCGAGAAGACTTCGGCCCCTATGACCAGCGCCGTCTTGACCTTGCCCGCCTTGATGAACAGATCGGCGGTGGCCATGGCATAAACGAAGCCGCTGCAGACCGCCTGCACATCGAAGGCCGGACCGTTCGAGATTCCCAGTTTCTTCTGAACCAGACAGGCTGTCGATGGAAAGATCATGTCGGGCGTTGATGTTGCAACGATGACAAGATCAATTTCCGCAGGTGTCAGCCCCGCCATGTCGATGGCTTTTTGCCCAGCCTCGGCTGCGAGATCACTGCTTGAAAGATGGTCGTCGGCGATGTAACGCTGGGTGATGCCGGTGCGTTCGCGAATCCACTCGTCCGAGGTTTCGACCCCATTGGCGGCAAGCCTTTCGGCAAGCATCGCATTGGTCACCGGTGCACCTGGAAGTGCTCGGCCGGTTCCCACTAATTTCGAGAAAATTTCCATGATGTTTAGCTGGCGTGTTCGGTTTGGTGAGACTCGGCAAGCGCCTGCTCAATTTTCTGATTCAGGCCGTGAGAGGCTGCATCCGCAGCGCGACGAAGCGCATGTCGAAAAGCATAGGCATCCGCCGAGCCATGGCTCTTGATGACGATGCCTCGAAGACCCAGTAAGGAGGCGCCGTTGTATCGACGGTGATCAACACGCTTGGAAAAACGCTTGAGCACGGGCGAGGCCACAACCGCCATCAGCTTTGTCCAGACACTTCGCGTGAATTCTTCTTTAATGAAGCTTCGCAACATCTGGGCAAGACCCTCGGAGGTTTTGAGCGCCACATTGCCAACAAAGCCATCGCAGACGATGACGTCGGTGGTGCCTTTGAAAATGTCGTCGCCTTCCACGTTGCCATAAAAGTTCAGATGGCTTGCACGCAGCATTTCACCGGCAAGCTTCACCGTGTCGTTGCCCTTGATGACTTCTTCGCCCACATTGAGAAGTCCCACCGAGGGGCGATCGGTGCCGTCAATCACCGAGACCAATGCCGCACCCATCAGTGCAAACTGCACCAGATGTTCTGCGCTGCAATCGACGTTGGCGCCAAGGTCCAACATGGTGGTGACACCCCCCGTTCGATTCGGCAGCGCTGTGGCAATGGCGGGGCGATCAATACCTTCGATGGTCTTCAAAACATAGCGAGCGATGGCCATGAGCGCACCGGTATTTCCTGCGCTGACCGCAGCGGAGGCACGGCCGTCTTTCACGCACTCAATGGCAATGCGCATCGAGGACTGACGTTTGTTACGAAGGGCAATGGCGGGAGGGTCGTCCATGGCGACGACTTCTTCCGCGTGGACAATTTCGAATCGACTGGAAAGCGCGCGCGCCGCCTCTGCATGGCCACGCGCATTCAGCGCCTGGCGAATCAGAGGCTCTAAGCCAACGAGCAGAACCCGATGACTGGGGTGTTCTTGGAGAAAACTGAGGGCAGCGGGGACCGTGGTGGGTAGACCATGATCGCCGCCCATGCAGTCGATGGCGACACAGACTCCCGTTGGGGACTCCATGAGAGCAGGCCGACTAGAAACGCAGGTTAACCGGGAGGTTAGCCGAGGTTAGGTTAGGCAGCGGCCTTGGTCTTCACGACCTTCTTGCCACGGTAGTAGCCTGTGGGGCTGATGTGGTGGCGAAGATGAATCTCACCCGTGACTGGCTCAACCGCGGTGGGCGGGTTGGTCAGAAAGTCGTGTGAACGGTGCATGCCGCGCTTGGACGGCGACTTCTTATTTTGCTGGACAGCCATGTTCGTGCTCCGGAAAACCTTGAATTATATGGCAATTTAGTTGGATTTGGGCTTTTTGAGCAGATCGCGAAGGCCGGCAAAGGGCTGAACCCGCTCGCCCTCAGGGGCGTCCCCTTCCACTGCCTGCGGGAGCGCGGAGGGCCGACAGGCGTCATGCCGCGGCGACATGGGCAGGGTCAGAAGAATTTCCTCTTCAATCAGCGAGGTGAGCGTCAGGCCGTCTTCAGGGGAGAGGTAATCCACCTCCGCAAGATCCGGGTCGTGAAGTTCGTCTTCCGCACTGATTTTCTCGGTCTGCTCATCAGCGATCTCAGCCGAAGGGAAAAACTCAAACCCGCGCCGAGCGGCCAGCGAAATTTGAACCGGCTCCAGGCAGCGTTCGCAGCGACACTCAACCTGAGTCTTGGCTTCGAGCCACCAACGCCTGCGCCTTCGGCCAGGCCCGAGGGGTCGGTCATCTGGGGCAAGCCGCCAGTCGATCTTGGCCGTCAGCCTTTCCACCTGGGACGAAAGCCTGGGCATGTCGGTTGCGTCCCATAGGCCCTGTGCGGGCAGCCTTCCAGAGGCGAGCGACTTCTCAAGAAATTCACTGGAAAGGGGGGCCAGCCGATCAAACGCTTTGTCAGAATTCGGATTCATAATGGAAGCCACCTTATCAAAAAACGACGCCCTCGAATGCCCGCCCCAAGAATCATCCTCGCTTCCAGCAGCATCTATCGCCGCGAGCTTCTGGCAAGGCTTGGTCTCGAGTTTGAGGTTCAGTCACCGAATGTGGACGAGACCCCGCTTGAGGGCGAATCGCCCGTGGCCACATCCCTTCGATTGGCAAAAGCCAAGGCCCTGATCATTGCCAAGCAGAACCCCTTGGCCGTGGTGATTGGGTCAGACCAGGTGGCCTGTCTTGGCGAGACTCGGCTGGACAAGCCGGGAAGTGCCGAACAGGCTCTGGCCCAGCTGCAGATGCAGCGAGGAAAGACCTGTGAATTTCACACCTCGGTCTGCGTGGCCAGCCAGGGTGGCATCTCACTTGAAGCAGAAACCGTGACCACTCGGGTGCGTTTTCGTCAGGCCGACGAACTCACCGACGAAAGGCTGATTCGCTACATTGAAATTGAACAGCCTCTTGACTGCGCAGGAAGCGCAAAGTCGGAAGGTCTGGGCATCAGCTTGATTGAAGCCATCGAAACCTCCGACACCACGGCGCTCATTGGTCTTCCAATGATCGCGTTATGCAACCTTCTGAGAAATGTCGGCGTGGATCCGCTGGCTAGCGAATCGTCGAACCCAACATCACCCGCCCCATAGCCTCACCCACCGAGGCGCCAAAACGCTGGGCAAACCGCTCGGCAAAGCTTGGCTGCAGGGTGTAGTCCACCAGGTCTTCGGCTTTCACCACATCACGGGCCACACTGGCAATTGTTCCAAAACCGTCGGCCAGCCCAAGCTCAATGCTCTTGGCGCCGGTCCAGACCATGCCGGAAAAAATCTCTGGGGATGTTTTCAATCTCTGGCCCCGCCCTTCTTTTACCGCGGTGATGAACTGTCGATGCACCTCACCCAGCATGGCCTGAAGAGCAGCCTTCTGGGCAGGGTCCACGGGAAGAAACGGATCCATCAGGGCTTTGTTCTCGCCCGCGGTGAGTACCCGGCGCTCGACACCAAGCTTTTTCATGGCTTCGGTAAAGCCAAAACCATCCATACGAACGCCAATCGAACCCACCAGACTGGCCTTATCGACATAAATAGAATCGGCCGCCGCGGCAATGTAATAGCCGCCCGATGCCGCGACATCTTCCACCACAGAGATCACCGGCTTCGGGTGCAGCGCCTTCAAGCGACGGATCTCATCAAAGACCATTCCTGACTGCACTGGGCTGCCGCCAGGGCTATTGATTCGGATGACCACCCCCACCGCCGCACTATTTTCAAATGCAGCACGCAATGACTCATTGATCACCTCCGCGCTGGCACCGCCCTCACTGTCAATCACGCCATTGAGATCAATCAACGCCGTGTGTTTCGTCACCGGCAAAGACGAATCCGACCCGAAGTCCGCCAGCGAGACCATGAAGACCAGCAGCACCAATGACAAACTTGAGAAGCGCCAGATCAGGGACCACTTACGCGCACGACGCTGCTCTTGAATATGCGCCAGCATGATGGCTTCGATGGCGCTTTCGCCAGAGTCCGTTTTGTTTGGAGCTTTGGCCGGGCTGCTGTCCTGTTGCAGTGTTTCCTGCTGCACGGATTCCGGCTTTAAGGTGTCCTGGTTGCTTCGGTCTTGATCGCTTGTCATGGTTTCAATGCCTTCGTAATGAGTGTGGCGGCTGGTCACTGCACAACATGCTGATCAACCCATCGACGCAGCTCTTGCACGGAAGCCATGCATCCAAGGGGTTCCGCCAGCAACAGCTCATGCCTGGGGTGGGCGCCATAGCCCACCGCAACCACCTGCGCCCCCGCCGACTTCGCCATAAAAATATCATGGGTAGTGTCGCCGATCACCAGGGTGGACTGCGGGTCAATCGAGAGCTCGTCACAGATCTCCAACACCATGGTGGGCGCAGGCTTGGGGTCTGATTCATCGGCGCAGCGTGAGGTGTCAAAAAAATGTCGGGTCTGGGTGGAATCAAAGGCGCGCTCAAGCCCAACCCTTGATTTACCCGTGGCCACCGCAAGGGGCAGGCCATGACCGCGAAGCTGTGTCAGCAGTTCAGTCATGCCTTGAAAGGGAACCAGGCTCTGATCCCGCGAAAGGTAATGATGGCGGAATCGATCCGTCAGCTGTTCGCGCTGTGCATCCGTGATGCCAGGTGCAACTCGGGCCAGAGCGTCTTGCAGGCCCAGTCCAATCACATAGCTCGCATCCTGCTCGGAGGGCACCGCTAGGCCGATGTCGGCACAGGCATTCAGAATCGCCCGTGTGATGGTGGGCGTGGAGTTCACAACGGTGCCGTCCCAATCAAAGATGACAAGTTCAAAGCGGGTTGGATTCATGATGGCCGAGGTTTAGGGAGGGTCCAGTGATAGCGCGGCGAAGGCGGCCTCAAAGGCAGCATCGGGCGCCGCCTGAAGATCAAGCCGCTCCCCTGTGTGGGGATGCTGGCAACGCAGCTGCCAGGCATGAAGAAACATCCGGCTGAGCCATCGACCGCTGGGCTCTGAACTCTTGGGGCCGAACTGATCGTCATGCTCATGGCGTCCGTATTTTGGGTCTCCGATGATGGGAAAGCCCTGACTCGCAAGATGGACTCGCAGCTGGTGCGTCCTTCCCGTAATGGGTTCACAGAGCATCAGAGAAACATCCCCAAGGACAGGATGCTTCACCCGCTGAAGGGCCCTCACCTTGGTGATGGCTGCCTGGCCGTCCTCCTGAACCCTCACCCAGCGCTCGCCTTTGGCATTGACCCACTTGTGCAGCGGAGCGTCAATTCGATCCAGTGCGGCAGGCCAGCTGCCCCAGACCAGAGCCAGATAGCGCTTGCGCATCTGCCCTTCCCGAAGCTGGCGATGAAACTCGGTCAAACTGGAGCGGCGCTTGGCGATCAACATCACGCCCGAGGTCTCGCGATCAAGCCGATGAACAAGTTCAAGAAAGCCCGGCTGGGGCCGATGGTCCGAGGGGTTGGTGGCGGGAAATCGATTCTGCCGAAGGGCCTCAATCACCCCAAGCTTCACCCCGCTGCCGCCATGGACGGCAAGGCCAAAGGGTTTGTTGATACCCAGCACCCAGTCGTCCTCAAGCAAAACCTGTATCGAGGCGCTGATCGACTTGGCCATGGCGGGCGATCGAACCCCAGCCGCCTGTGCGTTTCCATCAGCAGCCACGCCCTGGGCCAGCCGGACGGGCGGGATCCGAAGCCGATCATCGGCCTCAATCCGGTAGTCGCTCGAGACCCGGCCCCCATTGACGCGGACTTCTCCAGTGCGCAGCATCTTGTAGATGCGGGTCTTGGGCACCCCTTTGAGCCTGGCCAGAAGGAAGTTGTCAATCCTCTGCCCTGAATATTCGGCCGTCACCACCCATTGCTCCACGCCCCGCCCAGCCTGGGCGGGGGGCTGCGGCGACTCTGGCGCCTCTCTGGCAGGCCGGTCTTGGGGTACGGTTTTGGGAAAATGACTTGGCATGGGGCCTTAGGGGTATACTCCGTGACGCAGAGATGATTTCCGGTTAGTTGTCGTGTCCCTGTTTCAAATCAGGAAGAAACACGAAGCCAATCGATGCCTCTGCTCCAGATGCAGGTTGCTCTGGATTGTATTTGACCGCGGAGCGCAATGTCGCGTGGCCCGGCAAACGAGATTAACGAACACAACCGGATTGGTGTTGTTTAGCGTGACAAGTTTCCCTGACACAAGCTTAAGTCTTGCTTCGAAGCGCCCCACAGGCAGCTTCGCAGACGCGGCTGTCCTTTGCTTCAGTGTCCTGAGCCCGTCAACCACCCCTGCATCCCGTTTTACCAACAGCCTGCGCCGAGCGCGCCAAGGCTCGCTCGTTCTCACTCGTCCCTGCCGTCCTCTCGTTCATTGCACGCTCCATTGAACCGCTAAGGCGGGTTTGGTGTCTGTTCACTGCAGACCCACTTAAGGAGTAGTGAGTAATGAAACGCATGCTGTTTAACGCAACCCACGCAGAAGAACTGCGGGTTGCCATCGTCGACGGCCAACGGCTGATCGATCTCGACATCGAAACTGCTGGTCGAGAGCAAAAGAAAAGCAACATCTACAAAGGCGTGGTCACCCGGGTCGAACCCAGCCTCGAGGCCTGTTTTGTGAACTATGGGGAAGAGCGCCATGGCTTTCTTCCCTTTAAGGAAATCGCCAAGGAATACTTCCGCCCGGGCACTGACGTCGGCCGCTCCACCATCAAGGAGGCCATCGCCGAAGGCACGGAACTCCTGGTTCAGATTGAAAAAGAAGAGCGTGGCAACAAAGGCGCCGCCCTCACCACCTTCATCTCTCTGGCTGGCCGGTACCTGGTGCTCATGCCCAACAACCCCCGTGGTGGTGGCGTGTCGCGCCGAATCGAAGGCGAAGAACGCCAAGAGCTTCGCGAGACCATGGACCAGCTCGATGTCCCCGCGGGCACCAGCCTGATCGCACGCACCGCAGGCATTGGCCGCACCGCCGAAGAACTCCAGTGGGACTTGAACTACCTGATGCAGCTCTGGCGTGCCATTGATGACGCGCGCAAGCTTCAGCCCGGCGCCTACCTGATCTATCAAGAATCCAGCCTGGTCATTCGCGCCATTCGCGACTATTTCCACCCCGATATCGGTGAGATCCTCATCGACAACGACGACATCTATGAACAGGCTCGCCAGTTCATGCTGCATGTCATGCCCGACATGGGCGCACGCGTGAAACGCTACAACGACGATGTGCCCTTGTTCTCACGTTTCCAGATCGAGCACCAGATTGAAACGGCCTACTCGCGTGTGGTGCCCCTGCCCTCGGGCGGGGCCATCGTGATCGACCACACTGAAGCCTTGGTGGCGGTGGACGTGAACTCGGCTCGGGCGACACGTGGCTCTGACATTGAAGAGACCGCCTTTCGTACCAACACCGAGGCGGCAGAAGAGGTGGGCAGACAGCTTCGTCTGCGTGACCTTGGCGGCCTGATCGTGATCGACTTCATCGACATGGAGTCTGCGAAAAACCAGCGCGAAGTTGAACAGCGGCTTCGTGACGCCTTGCACTTCGACCGTGCCCGCGTTCAGATGGGCAAGATCTCACGCTTCGGCCTGATGGAGCTCTCGCGTCAGCGGCTTCGCCCTGCGCTGAACGAAGGCTCCCACATCACCTGCCCACGTTGCAACGGCACGGGCGTGATCCGCGACGTCGATTCCAGTGCTCTCCACATTCTGCGCATTCTTCAGGAAGAGGCCATGAAGGAAGGCACCGCCGCCCTTCATGTTCAGGTCCCTGTGGAAGTGGCCACCTTCTTGCTGAATGAAAAGCGCGCGGACATTGCGAAGCTTGAGTTCCGACTCAAGGTCACCGTGGTGCTCATTCCCAATAAGCACCTCGAGACGCCGAACTACACCATCGAGCGCCTCAAGCACGACGATCCGCGTCTGGAAACCGTCAAGGCCAGCTATGCACTGGCCGACGAGCCCGCCAAAGAAACCCCCTATCAGCAACAAAAGAGCGAAGCCGTTGCTGCCAAGCCACGTCAAGAAGCCGTGGTGAAAGGCATCACGCCAACAAGCCCTGCCCCCATTTCGGCAAGACCCGCAGCCGCTGCTGCGGCTTCGAACGGCCAGGGCTTTTTCGCCAAGATTCTTGGATGGTTCTCATCAAGCCCCGCCGAGACCGAAAAGCGTCCTGCCGCTCGCACCGGTGATCGCAACGATCGCAACAGCCGAGGCCGTAACGGTCGTAACGATCGGAATGACCGCGGCGATCGTCAGGCCCGCAACGGCAAAGATGACCGCGGCCGTGAACAACGTGAGCCGCGTGAGCCACGTGAACCCCGCGCGAAACAGGAAGGTGATCGCCAGGCCAAGCCTGCACGTCAGGAAGCTGGCGAATCGAAATCCGGCGAAGCTCGCCAGGATGGACGTCGCGATGGCCGCCAGGAACGTAAGCCACGCCAAGACCGTGGCGACCGATCCGCAGAACGCGCTGATGCAGAACTTGCTCAGAACGCACTCACCACGCCAAATGCTGAGACCGCCGAAATGGCCGAGGCGCTTGATCAAAAACGCACCGGTCGTCGTCGCCGTCGTGGTCGCGGTGGTCGCCGCGAGGAAGGCGATCAGCAGCAAAACCTCGAACTCAACTCAGACCAGACCGACACTGACGAATCCGTGCAGGTTGAATCGACCGAGCCCGCTGTTGCATCGATGATGCCGGTCGCAGC
This sequence comes from uncultured Bordetella sp., assembly GCA_964460315.1. Taxonomy (GTDB): domain Bacteria; phylum Pseudomonadota; class Gammaproteobacteria; order Burkholderiales; family Burkholderiaceae_A; genus Lacustribacter. Next base: position 23,543 of record CAYWPQ010000013.1, read on the forward strand.
GGTTGAGCCGGTAGCCGCCTATGTTTCAGCAGAGCCACCGGTCGTTGCAGCTCAACCCGTGGTCGTCTCCGAGCCTGCCCCGGCGCCCGTTGCGGCAACGCCAATCATCGTTCCCGCTCCAGTGTCGGAGGCTGTGCTCAAAGAATCGCTTGATCAAGTTGGGCTTCAGTGGGTTCAAACCGACCCCGACAAGGTAGTCGCCGAGGCCGTGGCTGAACCGCCGCCCAAGCTTGGTCGTGCGCCCCGCAAGAGCGACGCCACCGCTGCGCCTCAGGAACCCCTGGTGATGGTGGAGACACGCTCGAACGGATCCTGATCGATTCATAATCGCGTATGACCTACGGGCAGCGCATTTTTTCAATCGTTCCGGATTCCTCCGCAACGCCAAGTGTTGAGAAGGCCAGGGTTGATCCCCTGGCCAACCCACCCTCGTGGGGGCTTGTGGCTGATCAACTTGGCCGCCCCCTTCGAGACCTTCGTATCTCCGTCATTGACCAATGCAACTTTCGCTGCACCTATTGCATGCCGAAGGAAGTCTTTGGCCGCGATTACGAATTCCTTCCGAAAGAATCATTACTCAGCTTTGATGAAATTGAACGGCTCGCTCGAAGCTTTGTCCGGCTGGGCGTCGACAAGCTGCGAATTACCGGCGGCGAACCACTGCTGCGAAAAAACATTGAAGAGCTCATCCAGAAGCTGTCGTTGATTCAGACTGTTCAGGGCAAGCCCATTGAAATTGCCATGACCACCAATGGCGTGCTTTTGGCCAAGAAAGCGGCCTCGCTTCGAGCCGCCGGGCTCAGCCGCATCACGGTGAGCCTTGACGCCTTAGACGACGCCACCTTTCGGCGCATGAATGACGTTGATTTCCCCGTGGCCGATGTGCTTCGTGGCATTGATGCCGCCGCCGAGGCAGGTCTTCGTGTGAAGGTGAACATGGTGGTTCAGCGAGGTGCCAATGATCATGAGATAGTTCCCATGGCCCGGGCTTTTCGCGAACGTGGCCACACCCTTCGCTTCATTGAATTCATGGACGTCGGCTCATCAAACAGCTGGCAGCTTGATCGTGTCATGCCTTCACGGGAAGTCATCAACACCATTGATCAGGTCTTCCCCTTGGAGCCCATCGGCCGCGACACACCGAACGAGGTCTCGGAACGTTGGCGTTATCGTGATGGCCAGGGCGAGGTCGGCGTGATCTCCTCGGTCACCAAGCCGTTCTGTGGGGACTGTTCGCGGGCGAGGGTTTCGGCCGAGGGCGTGGTCTACACCTGTCTGTTTGCGCCCTCAGGCACCGACCTTCGCGAACTTCTTCGAAGCCCGGAGCCGGTCAGCGATGATGAGCTTGCAGGCGTGATTTCAGGGATCTGGAATCAACGGCGCGACCGTTATTCCGAAGAGCGATCAAGCCTTCAGGCTCATCCCGCCAAAAAGGTCGAGATGAGCTATATCGGAGGCTGACACAGGTCTTCAAGACAAATGTCTTGAAGCTTTGTTGAATTACTTCTTTGACTTCAGCGGCGAAGGAAGGCTTGCGTAAAACGCTGAAACGTTGGCGATGTCTTCCGCGGAAAGCGTGGCGGCCATGCCATTCATGATGGCGTTTTTCCGGGTGCCGTTTTTGTATTCCACCAGAACGCGCGAAAGATAGTCAGGGTACTGACCCGCCAATTTGGGGTAGCTTGGGTCAATGACGGAGACGCCGTCCACACCGTGGCAGGCCGCACAGAGTGCGCCGGCTTTTTCTTTGCCTGCCGCGATATTGGCCGCAAAAGACGGTGTGCCGACAAGCGCGATACCTGCGCCAACCATGAACGTCAGGATGATTCGGGCCAGGGTACCGGTGGTGGCCGTGGGTACCGAGCCGTTCGAGAGCTTAAAGAATGGGGTCATGTCTTGGGCTCCTTATTTCTGATTGGCGTAATAGGCCGCGAGGTCGGCGATGTCTTGATCAGACAGGGCCTTCGCGATGCCGGTCATGCTTGGATGGGGGCGATCGCCACTGCGATACGCCTTCAATGCGGCTTCAAGGTAAGCCTGGCTCTGACCGCCAATTTTGGGAACCCGGTAGGTGACAGGAAATGCTGTTTTGTAGTTGGGAATGCCGTGGCAGCCAATGCACATGGAATTCTTTTGGGCGCCTGCAGCGGCGTTCCCCACCACGGCGGCTGGTGCAGCGGCTGACTGAGCCATTGCCCCGTTCAGACCGAATGCAGCAAACGATGCGCTGGCCAGAAGCGCCAAAGAAGCTTTGGCGCACAACGTTCCGACCAGTCCTTTTTGAAACGACTGTTGAGTAATGTTCAGCATGTCTCCCCCCGTGTTGAACAAGCGAAATCTTAGCATGCCACGGGGGGACTTCCCTTAAGTCATCAGGCCGCGCAACAAAAACCCGTTGAGCCTACGGACAAAGGCTGCGGGGTCTTCGGGCTGTCCGCCCTCGGCCAGCAGCGCCTGATCGAAGAGCACCCAGACCAGGTCATCAAAGCTGCCCGACTGCTGGTCCAGCGCCTTGACCAGGGGGTGATCAGGGTTGAGTTCAAGAATGGGCTTGCGCTCGGGGGCTTTCTGGCCCGCCTGCTTCAAAAGCCGCTCCAGGTGGCCGCTCATGTCGTGCTCGTCCGACACCAGACAGCAGGCTGATTCGGTGAGGCGATGGGTCATACGCACCTCTTTGACCTTGTCACCCAGAACCGACTTGGCTTTCTCGAGCACCGGCTTGTATTTTTCCTCGGCTTCCGGGGCGGGCTTGTCGTCCGCATCGGCAAGCTTGCCAAGGTCGAGCGCGCCCTTCGAGACCGACTGCAGACCCTTGCCCTCGAACTCGGTCAAGAAATTCAGCATCCACTCGTCCACCCGATCCGTCAGCAGCAAGACCTCGATGCCCTTTTTCTTGAAGACCTCAAGGTGGGGGCTGGCCTTGGCCGCGGCAAGGGTGTCGGCCGTCACGTAGTAGATCTTTTCCTGGCCGTCTTTCATTCGCGCAACGTAATCGGTCAGGGCAACCTTGGCCTCATCGGAATCGGCATGGGTCGAGACAAATCGAGCCAGGCTGGCAAGCCGGTCGCGGTTCGCGAAGTCTTCCCCGAAGCCTTCTTTCAGGCACTGGCCAAATTCCTTCCACCAGCTGGCGTAATCGTCGGGGCGATCCTTGGCGATCTCTTCAAGCAGCCCAAGAATGCGCTTGGTGCAACCTTCCCGGATGGCCTTGATGTCGCGGCTCTCTTGCAGAATTTCGCGAGAAACATTCAAGGGAAGATCGGCCGAATCCACCACGCCACGCACGAACCGCAGATAAGAAGGCAGCAGCTGTTCGGCATCTTCCATGATGAAGACCCGCTTCACATAGAGCTTCAATCCATGCTTGTGCTGCCGATCAAACAAATCAAAAGGCGCCTTTTTTGGCAGGTAAAGCAGCTGGGTGTATTCGGTTCGACCCTCCACGCGGTTGTGCGTCCAGGCCAGGGGCTCGCCGCTGCCAAAACTCAAGCCCTCGAAAAACGAGCGGTACTGCTCCTCGGTAATTTCCGATTTGGGTCGTGTCCAAAGCGCAGAGGCCTGGTTCACGGTCTCCCATTCGTCGTGCTCGACATACTCATTTTTCTTGTCGTCCCATTCCCGTTTTTTCATCTGAATGGGAATGCCGATGTGATCGGAATAGCGTTTGAGAATTTCCTTGATCGTCCAGTGGTTCAGAAGATCGTCGTGGCTCTTGCCGTCGTCGCTGTCGGCATCGGCAGCGCGAAGATGCAGAATCACATCGGTGCCTCGGCCTTCTTTGTCCACCGCCTCAACGCTGAATTCACCGGTGCCATCCGACTGCCAGCGAACCGCCTCCGAGGCCTTCAACCCCGCCTTGCGAGAGACCACCGTGACCTGGTCCGCCACGATGAAGGCGGAATAAAACCCGACGCCAAACTGGCCAATCAGGTTGCTGTCCTGGTTTTGATCGCCCGAGAGATTTTTGAAAAATTCTTTGGTTCCTGATTTCGCAATGGTGCCCAGATGCTCCACGGCATCGGCGCGGCTCATGCCAATGCCGTTGTCCGAAATAGTGACCGTGCGGGCATCCTTGTCCATTGAAATTCGAATCCTGAACTCACCGTCACCCTCGAAAAGTTCAGGCTTTTCAAGGGCTTGAACGCGCAGCTTGTCGCAGGCGTCTGAGGCGTTGGAAACAAGCTCGCGCAGGAAAATATCGCGGTTGCTGTAAAGAGAATGAATCATGAGGTTCAGCAGCTGCTTCACCTCGGTCTGAAACGATAAGGTCTCTTTCGACATGGTCTTCCTTCGTGGTTAACGTGTTGCTATCGACGCTGGTCTAAGCGCTTTTAGTCAGATGGTGCCTTCGCCCCTGGTTTTCAAGGGGCGAGGCAACTCAGCCGCCCGCCGCGCGAATCTGCGTGGGCTTGAAGCGAAGTTCCAGGGCCTTGCCTTTACGCGCCCGCTTGCCAAAATAAGACCGAATGGATCGGCCATCCATGAGCTCGTCAAGCTGTTTGCCCGTTCGACCCAGGCCGATAAACTGCAGCATGGCCTTGGGCGGAAGTCCTGCCGCATCAATCAGCGTGTCGCCTTTGCCGTCCGGTTCAATCAAAGCCACACCCCGGCCTCCGGTGGGCAGCACCTTGACCTCTTCGGCGTCCACCACCAAGAGCCTGCCCTTGGCCGTGAGCAAAGCCACCAGGGCGCAGACCGAGGGAATCACCCGCACAAGACTTGGGGCATCGCCCGCCTCGATGGTCATGAACTGCTTGCCTGCACGCTGCCGAGTGGTCATGGCTTCCAGAGTGGTGATGAAACCAAGCCCTTGCTGGGTGCCAATCAACAAACGGGTCTGAGGCGTTCCCGCAACAAACTGGGTCAGCATGGCACCGGGCTCGAGTTCCACCAGCGACGTCATGGGCACGCCATCGCCCCGGGCTCCGGGAAGACTGGCGACCGACACCGAATAACTTCGGCCGGTGGATGAGAGAGCCACCAGGGTGTCCACCGTTCGACACTCAAAGGTGGCGTAAAGGGTGTCACCCGTTTTAAAGGTGAACTGACTTGAGTCATGGCCGTGCCCCTGACGGGCCCGAAGCCACCCGTTGGTGGACACAATCACGGTCACCGGTTCGTCGACCACCGGAACCTCAACTGTGGTGCGCTCGGCCGCACGAATCAGGGTTCGACGCGGGTCACCAAAGCTCTTGGCGTCTGCATCAATTTCCTTGGCAACCGCCTTGCGAAGCGCGCGATCATTTTCAAGCAGATGCATCAGCTTGCCTTCGTCTTCACGAAGCTGCTTGAGCTCCTTATCGATCTTGATCGCCTCAAGACGCGCCAGCTGTCGAAGACGAATCTCAAGAATGTCTTCAGCCTGGATTTCAGTCAGACCAAACCGGCTCATTAACGCCGGCTTCGGTTCATCGCTTTCGCGAATCACGGCAATCACCTGATCAATATGCAAAAGTGCAATCGAGCGGCCCTCAAGAATGTGGATGCGCCGCTGGGCCTGCTCAAGCCGGTGCTGGGTTCGACGACGAACGGTGGCAATACGGTATTCCACCCACTGGCCAAGGATCTCGCGAAGGCTCAGTGAGCGGGGCCGGCCGTCTCGGTCCACCGCCACAAGGTTCATGGCTGACGAACTTTCAAGGGGCGTATGTGCAAGCAGCACCTTGATGAATTCATCACGGTCTTGTCGAGATGACTTCGGCTCGAAGACCAGACGAACAGCGGCATCTTTACCCGACTCATCACGCACGGCATCGAGCACGCTCAGCATCAGGGTCTTCATCTGCTGCTGATCGGCGGAAAGCGCTTTCTTGCCCGCCTTCACCTTCGGGTTGGTGATCTCTTCGATCTCTTCCAACACCTTTTGCGACGACACCCCGTGAGGAAGTTCATGCACCACCACCTGCCACTGACCGCGCGCCATCTCTTCAATCGTCCAGCGGGCACGAGTTTTCAGCGAGCCTCGTCCTGTGGCGTAAGCCGCGGCGATCTCTTCGGGTGAGGAAATAATCTGGCCGCCACCCGGGAAATCAGGGCCAGGAATCATCTGATAAAGCTCGGCATCCGAAAGATTTGGTTTTTCAATCAGCGCCACCGCCGCCTGAGCAACCTCGGTCAGGTTATGGGAAGGAATCTCTGTGGCCATCCCCACCGCAATTCCCGAGGCGCCATTGAGCAGCACCACAGGAAGCCTTGCAGGAAGCCGCAAGGGCTCGGTGAAGGAGCCGTCGTAGTTGGGGCCGAAATCAACCGTTCCCTCGTCAATCTCATCCAGCAGCAGCGAAGCAAAAGCGGTGAGCCTGGCTTCGGTGTATCGCATCGCGGCAGCACCGTCTCCGTCACGCGAACCAAAATTACCCTGGCCATCAATCAATGGGTAGCGCACCGAAAAACCTTGCGCCAGACGCACCAGTGCGTCGTAGGCCGACTGATCGCCATGCGGATGGTATTTACCCAGGACATCGCCCACCACACGCGCTGACTTCACGGGCTTGGCGGTGATGGGTAGCGCCATGCGATGCATGGAATACAGAATGCGACGCTGAACGGGCTTCATGCCGTCACAGAGATCTGGCAGCGCCCTTCCCTTCACCACCGACACGGCGTAGTCAAGATAGGCACGCTCGGCAAAATCCGCGAGGGTGATGGCCTCGCCGTCAAAAGTGATGCCCTGAGGCGTGGCAAAAAGATCAGGCGTCTGATCGTCGGCCGATTGTGTTGGTCGTGCCATTAGATGTCCACCTCCACTTCATGTCCTTTTTCTTCAAGCCATGCCCGACGCGACGACGCCTCGGTGCGTCCCATCAAGAGATGGAAACGCTTGGCCGTCTCAAGGCTGTCAACCTGACCATAGCCCACCAAAGAAAGCCTGCGGGTGTCCGGGTTGAGTGTGGTCTCCCAGAGCTGCTCGGCACTCATCTCGCCAAGCCCTTTGAACCGGGAAATGCTCCAGGCCGATTCACGCAGCCCTTCCTGCTTTAACTTGTCGAGCACATGGGTGAGTTCACCTTCGTCCAGCGCATAGATTTTTCTTGCAAGCCGCTTGCCACTTGCTGTGACATCCACGCGAAACAGCGGTGGGCGCGCCACAAAGACATGGCCACGTTCCACCAGCTGCGGGAAATGCTTCAGAAAAAGCGTGAGCAGCAGCACCTGAATGTGGGAGCCATCTACGTCGGCGTCTGACAAGATACAGACCTTGCCGTAACGCAGGTTCGACCAGTTCACCTCATCCGAAACGCCGTGCGGATCAATACCCAGGGCCACGGAAATATCATGCACCTCGGCGTTGGCAAAAAGCCTTTCCTTTTCGGTTTCCCAGGTGTTGAGCACCTTGCCCCGAAGCGGCAAGATGGCCTGAAATTCTTTGTCACGGCCCATCTTTGCGGACCCGCCTGCGGAATCTCCCTCAACAAGAAAGAGCTCATTGCGGCCAATGTCGGTGGATTCGCAGTCCGTCAGTTTCCCAGGCAACACCGCCACGCCCGAGCCTTTTTTCTTTTCCACTTTCTGCGCCGAGCGAACACGGCTTTGTGCGGTTCGAATGGCGAGATCGGCAATCTTTCGTGCGGAATCAAGGTCGCGATTCAGCCAGAGCTCAAGCGGCGCACGCACCTGGTTGGCCACAAGACGCAGCGCGTCGCGGCTGGTCAATTTCTCTTTCGTCTGCCCTTGGAACTGAGGGTCAAGCACCTTGGCCGAAAGCACAAAACTCACCCTTGCGAAGACATCTTCGGGAAGAATCTTCACGCCCTTGGGCATCAGGTTGTGTTGTTCAATAAAACCTTTCACCGCAGAGAAAAGCCCCTCGCGAAGGCCCGCCTCGTGGGTGCCGCCTGCCGTGGTGGGAATCAGATTCACAAACGATTCACGATTCACCGCACCTTCGGCTGTCCAGACCACGGCCCATTGCGCACCCTCACCAGCCGCAAAGGTTTCATCACCTGCACCCACGTATCCTTCGCCCATCCAGGGCTCGACCACCGGCTGATCACCCTCGATCAGTTCAAGCAGGTAATCACGCAGACCACCTTCGTAACGCCAGGATTCCTCCTTCGAGGTTTTCTCCACCAAGAGATGGGTGGTCACGCCGGGCAAAAGCACCGCACGGGCCTTCAGGCTTCGCGCTAGTTCTGCCGCAGGAATGGCCGAGTCGTCGAAATATTTCGCATCGGGCCAGACTCGCACCTGGGTTCCGCTGCGTCCGTTCGATGGGCCAATTTTCTTTAAAGGCTCAATCACTTCGCCTGCTGAAAACACAATGCGATGCTCGCCACCATCACGCCAGACGGTCACCTCCAGGCGCTTGGAAAGCGCATTGGTCACCGACACCCCCACACCATGCAAGCCACCACTGAAGGCATAGGCGCCGCCCGAACCCTTGTCGAATTTGCCGCCCGCATGAAGACGTGTGAAGACAATTTCCACCACGGGCACTTTTTCTTCAGGATGCTTGCCAATGGGAATGCCGCGGCCGTCGTCGGTGACGGTGACACTGCCATCCGTGTGATGGGCCACATGAATGTGGCGCGCGTGCCCAGCAAGCGCCTCATCGGCCGCGTTGTCGATCACCTCTTGAAGAATGTGCAGCGCGTTTTCGGTTCGGGTGTACATGCCCGGCCGCTGCTTGACGGGTTCCAGCCCACGAAGGACTCGAATGGATGATTCGTTGTAACCGCTGGCGGATGTTGTCTTGGCCAATTTTTTTTCTGCCATCAAAAATTCACTGCCTCTCTACCACAAGATTTTCGCAATGCAGCAGGTTTTGACCGACTGTTTTTCCTTTTCATCAAAGAAGTTGTCCACAGGTTTTGTGGAAAACTCAGTCGCAAAACCGTCACATGTTTGTCACACACGGGAGCCCATCGGAGTGGTTATTTTTTAACCACTTTGGGCTGACCCTGCCAACCCGTCCAAAAGACCTAGGGAAGCTTGCGGTCGCTGATCAGGATGCCGTCGGAATCGGCATAACACCAGTTACCAGGAGCCACCCTCACGCCCGCCATATCGATGGGAATGTCCACCTGGCCAAGGCCCTGACGGTCGCTTCGCCTAGGGCTTGTGGCCATGGCCCAGATGCCCACCTCGGCCTCCACGATCTCGGCCGTGTCGCGGACGCAGCCATTGACGATGATGCCCGCCCAGCCGTTTTTCACGGCCAGAAGGGCAAGGTTTCCGCCCACCAGTGCGCAACGGTCACTGCCGCCTCCGTCCACGACAAGAACCCGCCCCTGGCCAGGGGTCTCCAGAGTCTTTCGAACCAGAGAGTTGTCCTCGAAGCACTTCAGCGTGACCACGGGCCCGGCCACTTCAGTTGCTCCGCCGAAGTTACTAAAGACCGGGGGAATGACCCTCAGGGTTCCTGCCTTTAGGGCGTCTTCGTGGGCGTCACACAGGTCAGCGGTGGGGGTGTAAGGCGCAGGCTGGGCTGGCTGGGATTTCGGGGAATGGGGGGGGCGGTTTGGTTTATTCATGGTGGGCGTAAGACTACCAGTGAGCGTGAATGATGCAAATGGGCCCCGAAGGGCCCATGGAATCAGTGTTTAGAGCCTGACTGCGGCTGCCCCGCAGGGCTTCCCGAGTGCGCCAGGAGACGGTCAATCCATGCGATGCTGATCGCCGAGACAATGAAGGTCACGTGGATGATGGTCTGCCAGAGCATGGCCTTTTCCGACATGGCGTCCGCGGAAATGAAGGTTTTCAACAGGTGAATGGACGAAATTCCGATGATGGCCGTGGCCAGTTTCACCTTCAAAATATTCGCATTCACATGAGAGAGCCATTCGGGCTGATCGGGGTGGCCTTCGAGGTCAAGCCTTGAGACAAAAGTTTCATAGCCGCCAATGATCACCATGATCAGAAGGTTCGAGATCATGACCACATCAATCAGTGACAACACCACCAGCATGACCACCACTTCCTTGCTGACGGTCTCAACCCCCAGGGCATTGGCCGTATTGGAAAGCGCGTTTGGGTCCCAGAGAATGGGCACCAGGTGGGTGAGTTCTTGAATGAACAGCACCACATACACCGCCTGGGCCACGATCAGACCAAGGTAGAGGGGCAGCTGAAGCCAACGGCTGGCAAAGATCAGGCCAGCGATGGGGCGTTTTCTGAATGAATTTTGGGCAGGGTCTGAGTTCATGGCGCGGAGTATAGCGAAACCGGGGCGATCTCTCAGCGCGATCCCTGAGCGCGATAACTAAGCGCGATCCCTAAGCACGAATGATCGACCAGCCGCTGCTGT
>CAYWPQ010000013.1:33888-36689 GCA_964460315.1 uncultured Bordetella sp.
AGCGCGATAACTAAGCGCGATCCCTAAGCACGAATGATCGACCAGCCGCTGCTGTATTTCGCCACGGCAGCTTCATCAAACCCAAAGCCAAGCCCCGGGGTCTGTCGCAGCATGACATGGCCCTGGCGGAATTCCAGCTGGTTATCGATCAGGCGACGGAAATTCAACACCTGGTCGTCGAGGAAAAATTCCACAAAACGTGCATTGGGTGTTGCCGCCACCAGTGGCGCATGAAGATCATGGAACCAATGGGGGCTCACCGTCACACCACAGGCATCCGCATGCGCGGCAATCTTGCGCCATTCGGAAATGCCACCGCAGACGGCCGCATCAGTCTGCAGAATCTCGGCGCCGCCTGCGTCCACCAGTTCACGAAAGCGCCAGCGACCCACTTCAATCTCACCGGTGGCCACGGTCACCGTGGTGCGCTGGGCAAGACGAGCGTGTAGGTCAATGGCATCGGGTGAAAAGGGCTCTTCAATCCAATAAGGGTCATAGGCTTCGAAACGCCGCATGTACTCGAGCGCCGTGGGAAGGTCTGACCATGCGTTGTTTGCGTCCAGCATCAGATAAACATCAGGGCCGATGGCATCTCGCGCCGCGGCAATTCGGGCTTCTTCCTCGGCGGGCGAAAGCCGGCCGGTTTTAATCTTCACCGCCTTAAAGCCCTTGGCCACGTATCCAGCCACCTCCTCGCCCAGTTTCGCAGGCGTCTTACCGTCAAGGTAGTAGCCGCCGCTGGCATAGGCCATCACCGATTCCCGATGAAGGCTGCCCAGGTAATCATGAAGCGGCAAACCCACCGAACGGGCATTCATGTCCCAGAGCGCCGTGTCCAGAATGGAAATGCCCCGCATGACCGAGCCTGATCTTCCTTGCAGCAAGGCCTCCTGGTACATGGTCTGCCATAAGCCCTCGGTCTGACGGCTTTCGCGGCCAATCAGCAAAGGGCCAAGAAGCTGCTCAACGGCCGCTTTGACAATGCCACCCGCGCGGCTGCCCACATAGCAAAAGCCAATGCCCTCATGGCCGTCGGTGCTGCGCACCTTCACCAGACCGTAGTGACGTGAACTGACGGTGCGGGTTGAAAACGAGGTGACGTGATCCAGGGGGATCTCGCAGGCGGCAACAGAGACGGATTCGATCACAGGCATTGAAGGGCTCCTTGAATTAGGGTTTGGTGGCGTTACTGCGGTATTCCATATTGAACACAAAACGGCTTTCGGGGTGATGGGTTACGGTGACTTCAAAGGGCTTGCCCTGTGCATCAAAGTATCGACGGATGATGCACAGGCATGGCGCGCCGCGGGGTACCTGCAGTGACTTCGAAAGCTTGGCGGAAATTCCGGTGGCGAAGATATCCACGGCAGCGCGATCAATCACCACACCGAATCGGCGTTCAATTTGTTCATAGACCATGGAGTTGGCGTGATCGGGCTCATTCACCAGATCCGCGAATTCCGGCAGGATGTAGATGTCGCTGTACGACACGATTAAATTGGTGTCGTGTTCACGCCGAACACCGCCAATGTGATACCAGGACGAACCTGGGTCCGCCTGCAAAATCGTTTGCAGCTCGCCTTCACAACGAACATGCTCTTCAACCTCATTCACCCGATAGGTGGATGCGGAATAACGAAGAATGTCGGCCGGTGAGTTAAAGCTCTGAATGAATCGGCGCGGCCGTTGGCGCGAGATCACCCGCGTGGGCGCACCTTGGCGCCGCAGAATGAGCCCGTTTTCTTCAAGAGTGGCCAGGGCATGTCGAAGGGTGTGCCGGCTCACGCCATAGAACTTGCAAAACGAACTTTCGGAAGGCAGGGCTGCACCCACCGCCCACTCGCCTTGGCGAATGCGCTCGGTCAAGGCGTTGGCCACAAACTCATGCAGGGTCATGCCGTCTGCGGTCATCTCGTCGCGACGAACCACAGGATTCAATGTGCTGGTGATCATTCGCCGAACATCCTTTTCCCTGCCACGGGCAGATCGGCCGTTAAGACATCGCCCGAGATTGAGTCCGTGATCAGCAAACGTTTTCTATCCGCACCCGTGAAACAAAGATTGGCCAGATGGTGATGGCGATGGCTGGTGGAATGAATGAAATGGGTGGGAAGCATGTTGGCATCAAAGCGCCAGACACCCACACCCAGCTGACAGACTAGCAATCCATCTTGGGAATCCATCTCAATGCCGTCGGGGCCACCCACACCACCAGAGAGCTGCACGGCCACGCCCGCCTTTGAGATGCTGCCGTCGGCCATCAGGGGCAGGCGCCAGATCTGTTGGGCTCGCGTCACCGCAAGGTAGACATGCTTTTCTGAATTCGAGAGGGTCACGCCATTGGGGCTGGGTGCATTCGAGATCAGCCGATCAAGCCCGCCATCAGCGCGCAGACGAAAGAGCCTACCGGTGGGATCAGCAATGCCGGTCTGCCCTTGATCAGTGAAATAGAGATCGCCATTGCTGGCAAAGTGCAGATCATTCAGGCCCTTGAAACCCTCGCTGTGGGCGGATTCCAAAATGGTTTCAATGGCGCCGGTTTTTGGGTCCAGCGCAAGAAGCCCTTTGCGGTAATCGCAGATGAAGGCACGGCCGTCTTGGTGAAACTTCAGTCCATTCGGCCAGCCGTCGTACTGAATCACCAGATCCCATTCGCCTTTGGTGCTGATTCGAAAAATCCGGCCAAAGGGAATGTCCACCAGCCAAAGGTTTCCCTCGCGGTCAATCGAAGGCCCTTCCAGAAAGCACTCCAGTTCAGCACCCTGTCGGTTGGATTCGCCCCAACGGGTCTTCTGGGCGCG
>CAYWPQ010000014.1:0-23597 GCA_964460315.1 uncultured Bordetella sp.
TTTGATGGTGGGTCGGGCGAGACTCGAACTCGCGACCAACGGATTAAAAGTCCGCTGCTCTACCGACTGAGCTACCGACCCAGTGCATGAACGGCTGTTTGAAGACCGAAGCCCGAAATTTTAGCGTATTTGTAAAATCTATGCTCGGCGGGAAAGCCAAGCCAGGCCAAGCCAGGCGCCGGCAACGATGGCTCCTGTGGCCAATACGGAGCCAAGCCCAAGGACCGAAAGCCCAGAGATTCCTTGGCCGATCGTGCAGCCAAATGCGATCACCCCACCCGATCCCATCAGCGCGGCACCAATCAGGTGATTCGCAAGGTCTTCGGTGTTTTGAAAGCCTTCCCAGCGAAAGGATCGAGTGGTGACGGCGTGAAGCCAAGCACCAATGGCGACGCCTGAAACGGTCATGATCCCAAAGGTCAGCTTACGGCTGGTATCGCTCCAAAAGCTCAGAAGATCCAGTGAATACGACAGGGGTGCGACGAAGGTGAGTGACTCAATGGCCCGGGTGTTGGTGGCGAGGAAACGCGGCTCCAGAGTGTTTGGGTCCTCCGGGATAAAACCAACATGCCCAGTGACCCACCACGCTGCGACCACCAACAGCCCAACGATTGCGCCACCCAGCCAAAGTCTTGGCTGTTGCCGAAAAATGCTGCTCGAGAACGCGAACACCAGCAGCCCCGCCGCGATCACGCCAGCGACCATCAGGGGGGCGAGGTTGAGCAGGTCGGGGATCGTCTGCCTCGTGGGAAAGTCGATCGCGACCCGCTCAAGGGTCTCGACACGAATCACGCCGAGGAAGCCTCGAATCGTGATCGCTGCTGACGTGGCCATCACCAGAAACACCACAAGCGCCTTGAGGCTTCCGCCGCCGAGACGGATCAGTGTTCGACTTCCGCAGCCCGATGCCAGGGCCATCCCGAATCCGAAGAGCAGTCCACCGAGTATGTTGGAAAGCCAGAAAAGCCTTGGCGTCACATAAATCGAACCGCTCACGTCAATCGCGGTGCTGGCCACCAGGAGCTGTGTTCCTGTGACGGCGACAGCGATCGCCACGAGCCACATTCGAATGCGTGAGCCGTCGCCAAGCGCGTAAAGATCGGCAATGGCTCCCAGTGTGCAAAACCGAGAATAACGCCCCACCCAGCCGAGTAAAACCCCGATGAACAATCCACCAAGCAAAACGGTGAGCTCGATCGAGCGGACTTCCACTTCAGTGATCATGGCTTTTGTTCTGGATGGGTCAGGGCTTTAACCGATGCGCACTACTCTGCAGGAAGTGTTTCAAGTCTCAGCTTCGCTTCCTGAGCGATTGTGGGTTCGGGGTTGTTCGACAGAATCGCTTGGAGGGTTCTTCTTGCAGAGGGAATGTCACCCGATTCCGCCTGGCTTGCCGCAAGGTTCATGGCGGCCTGAAGGCTGCCCGGATGGTTTGGAAAGCGCCTTAAAAATTCCTGCCTGGCCACGATGGCTTCAGGATAGTTTTTCGCAATGTAGAGCGTGGTGCCGCGAAGAAGCAGCACATGGGGGAGCACAGCCGACCCAGGGAACTGCTGCTCAAACCGAAGGGCTGCGGTCAGCGTTGACTTAGTGTCGTTGCCCCGAAATGTCTCTTGAAGCGCCCGAAACTGTTCGGCTTCTTGGGGGCTCACTCGAAGCGAAAGCCCGTCCGCAACGATGGTGACCGGCTCGATGGTTTTGAGCCGGCGGTCGAGTTCGGTGAAGGCGGTTTTGACAGGCTCAACAGTTTTGAGTCTGCGGTCAAGGTCGGTGTAAAAATCTTTCTGAGCTTGTTGCGTCTTAATGCCCTGCTGGAGAAGCTGCTCGATTTGGCCGCGAAGGGCTGCAATCTCAACGCGAAGTTTTTCGTTTTCATTGAGCAACTGAAGCTGCCCTTTCCCCGAACCCTGAAGCCTGACCTCAGTGTCATTGAGTCGAGGAGTAAGTTCGTCAAGCCGAATCTGTGCTGACTGCCCTTGATAGACCAAGCCACCAACCTGATTAGCAATCTCTTGCTGACGTTTATCCAGGGCGTCAACCTTAACCCGAAGGTCAAGGATGGCCCGTCTGGCCTCATCGTCCGAGAAGAATGCCCAGCCTGAGCTGGTGCAGGCCAGTGTCAGGGGGATCATTGCAGCCCTTAGAAAAAAGGCTGCTTTTGAATGGCTTTCTGACATTACTGACGAATCAGAAGATCAGCCCGACGGTTTTCCGCCCAGGCCTCTTCGGTGGACCCTTCAGCTCTTGGCTTTTCTTCGCCGTTGCTGATGGCCTCGATGCGAGAGGCGTCAATTCCCAAAAGGGTGATGGCACGACTCACTGCTTCCGCGCGCTTCTGACCGAGAGCCAGGTTGTATTCTGTGGTGCCGCGTTCGTCCGCATTACCCTCAATCACGACGCGTGCCTTGGTGTCAGCCTTCAGATAATTCACGAAGGCATCGATGACCGGCTTGGCCTTGTCCTGAATTTCGAACTGGTTGTATTCGAAGTAAACGCTGGGTGTGACGCGGGACAACGATGCGCGAGCGGCATTGACTGCCGCCTCACTGCCACTGACAGCACCTGTCGTGGCCCCAGAGGCTCCAGCGCCCGCCCCGGTAGAGCCGCCACCTGCCGCTGCCGAACCCGAACTTGCATTGGAGCTGGAGATCGGTGCGGGGTCATTCAGCGGCACCTTGGAGGCGCAGCCAACGAGGGCAACAACACACACCATAGAAAGAAGGGCTGAAATTCGATGATGCCCTGCGGATGGGTTCATAGGGTTTTTCATGCGTTTTCCTCTCACTCTTAGGTTCGAAAACCAAATGGTCTCACAGTCAGGCGGATTTGCCCGACAAAAGACCGGCGAAAAATTCAGGGCAGTCGACCCCAAGCCGGGCCTTTCACTGCACCGCCGTCAGCAGAAAGCCTTGATCGAAGCTTGCCGTCTTGTGACACTGCGGTCATCACATCACGCCCTTTGAATCGACTACTGTAAATAATCCAGCGGCCGTTCGGGGCAAAGCTTGGCGAGTCATCTTTGGGGCCATCACTGATGAGTATCTCCTCACGTGAGGCGAGGTTCATGACAGCGATTCGAAATAGTCCCTCACGTCGTGTGACGAACAACAGGGTCTTTCCGTCGGGGCTGACCTGAGGGCGTCCGTTAAATGATGCGTTGAAGGTGATGCGCTCCGCGGGGGCATCGCTGTCAAGGCGCATCCGGTATATTTGCGCTGTACCGCCTCGGTCGGAGGTGAAATAGAGAAACCGACCATCCGGCGAGAAGGCGGGCTCGGTGTCAATGCTGTTGCCGCGGCTGACACGACGAAGATTGCTTCCGTCTGGATTCACTAGGTAAATTTGTGAGACCCCGTCTTGTGACAAGACCACGGCCAATTGGCGGCTGTCCGGACTCCAAGTTGGGGAGCTGTTGCTTCCCTTTTGGTTGGCGACGATCGTCCTTGTGCCACTGGCAAGCGTATGGGTGTAAACGATGGGCTTATTGATCCCGTCACGGGTTTCAAACGAGACATAGGCAAGCTTGCTGCCATCAGGCGACCAGGCCAGCGAAATCACTGGCTGCTGGGAGCGCAATGCCACCTGTGCGTTTTGCCCGTCCGAATCCGAGATGATCAGGCTGAAGGTGTCGCCGTCTTTGCGAACGAAGGCAAGACGTGTGGCAAAAAAACCAGGTTCTGCCGTGAGTTTTTCGTAGATAAAGTCCGCGATTCGATGGCCTGTTCGCCGGGCCTCCATCTCGGTGGCTGGAGCATTGATGGACAGCCCACCGAGGCTGACCTTCCGTTGCACATCAAGCAGCACAAACCGCGTTTCGACGCGCCCTTCGGTTCCGGCAGTAACGCTTCCAACGACGAGTGCTGCTGCGCCGCGATCGTTCCAAGTCGTCCAGAGAGCAGCTCCCAGAGGCGTTGTTTCATTGAGCGCCGGCTGGGGTGCGCCTGTGGGGATTAGATTGATGGATCCCGAGCGTGACAGATTCGCTTTGAGCACTTCTGCGGTGATCTGGGCCAGTTTCGCATGCGGTTCGTGAGCATCCAGGGGAGGCACAGCTACAGGAATAAGTTTTGACCCAACTCCGGTGATTTCGATTCGAAGGGAGCCTTGAGCGAGCGATTGCGGTGGTTGGACTATTCCAATCAGGCCGGTTAACGCAAGGCCGACAAAGAATCGAACAGAGTTTAGGCTGCTAACGAGATGGAGCTTCAAGGCCATGCCAAGCCCTTTATTGACCAGAACGGGCTGATTATAGGCGGCGCATATTTCAAATGAATGCGCTTAAGGGGTTTCCTTAGGTCGAAAGCTAAGTTCAAGGGTTCTGGCCACGGTTCCGTCTTTGCGTTTCGGAAGAGGGCTGGCCGCACGAATGGCTCGGATCACCGCTGCATCCCAGGCAGCCACTCCGCTGGGCTTCATGAGTTGGACGTTCGTGATTTCTCCCGTTGGGAGCTGCTCGACGGATACGACCGCCTCAGGGTTGTCCGAGGTCCGGTCCGCATACTGGATCCTGGCTTTGATCCGTGCCTGAATCAATGCTGCGTAGTCGGGGTCAACCCCAGTTTTCGAACCGATTTCGGCACCCGCTGATACGCCGGCCTTGGTGGCGATATCTCGACCCTCTTGGCTTGGTGGTGCATTCCGAGCACTACTCAGTCGTGCAAGTTCGGCTTGACGAAGCTTGTCCAGTTTTTCCTGACGACGCTGTTTTTCTTGCGCGACCCGCTCCTGATCGATTCGCTGCTGTTCACGTCGAAGCTCTTCTAAACGCCGCTCTTCAGCCGCTCGCTTTTCTTCCGCCTGTCGGGCCAGCTCTTTGGGGTCAGGCTTGGGCGGGGTTGATTTCTTGAGGGCAATGTCTGCTTTGCTGGGTGCGGGCGGCGGGGCCTTTGGGGCGGGCCTGGGCGGGGGTGCTTTGACCGCGGGCGCGGGGGGCGCCGAGGGCTCTTGAATAACCACTGGAGGACCTGCCCAGAGTTCAACCTGAACAGGAGGAGGCGGCTTGCGATTCCAGTTCAATGATACGAACAGCGCGCCGATCAGCAGGAGATGCACTGAGGCGGATGCCGTCAGTGCGCGACGACCTTCACGTTGTTCAATAACCGACATGCTTATTCGAGACCGACGTCTAGCCCGACTCGGCGATAGCCTGCCTTCTGTAGCGCATTCATCGCACCGATCACATGCTCATACCGCACCGATTTTTCGGCGGAGATCACGACCGGAGTGTCGAGTGAGGGAACCATCTGACGCACTGCTGCCGCAAGGTTTTCGCGGCTCACGGGTTGCTCGCGAGCCCCCGCTTCAATGGTTCGAAGCGTGAGGCTTCCGTCTTGGCGGATAGTCACGCTCACCCCTGCCACCGCCGCGGGGGACGCCTGATTGACTTTGGGCAGCTCGATCGTGCCGGTCACGATCATGGGTGCCGTGACCATGAAAATAATCAAAAGGACCAGCATCACATCAATGTAGGGAACCACATTGATCTCGCTCATCATTCGACGGCGACGATGCTGTCTCATGCTTGTGGAATCGGCCATGAGTCGTCTCGGTTAACGGGCAGTTTGACGCTGCAAGATATTGGAGAATTCTTCCACGAAGCTGTCAAAGCGAATGCTCAGCTGATCAATTCGCGTGGCGTACTTGTTGTAGGCGATCACGGCAGGGATGGCCGCAAACAATCCGATGGCGGTGGCGACCAGAGCTTCCGCAATGCCTGGCGCAACGCTCGCGAGCGTCGCCTGCTGAACATTGGCCAGTCCGGTGAAGGCGTGCATGATTCCCCAAACGGTTCCGAAGAGACCAATATAGGGAGACACGGAACCCGCAGAGGCCAGGAAGGGCAGGCTGTCCTCCAGTTGATCAATCTCACGCTGAAACGAAGCGCGCATCGAGCGACGCGCGGCATCCACGGCCAGACTGGCATCCTGACTGCTCACCGACCGGTTCTTCAGGAATTCACGCATCCCAGCTTCAAAAATTTTCGCCAAGGGTCCCGGCAGACGGTTCTGTTCGGCCTGCTTGTAAAGCGTCATGAGGTCGCCGCCGGACCAGAATTCCTGCTCGAAGGCTTTGGTGTTGCGATGGGCGCGACCGATCGATTGCCACTTTCGGAAGATCACCGTCCAGGAGGTGAGTGAGATCAGAACGAGGATCAGCATCACGAGCTGCACGGGGATGCTCGCCTCGGCGATCAGGGTGAGCACGGAGAGGTTAACGCTGGTTGCCATGATTAAAAAAGCCTCGAGTTGGGTTGGTCAGAGTGAGGAATTTGGCCAAGATGCCGGTAGGCCGCATCGGTTGCAACACGACCTCGGGAGGTACGTTGCATAAAGCCCTGTTGGATCAGGTAGGGTTCAAGCACATCTTCGATGGTGTCCTTGGATTCACCGATGGCCGCCGCAAGATTATCCAGACCCACTGGCCCACCTGAGAATTTATGGATGATGGCCTCAAGAAGTTTGCGGTCCATGAGATCAAAGCCTTCGCGGTCCACCTCAAGCAGCGACAATGCCTGATCGGCCACCAAGGCCGTGATGCCGCCACTGTTTTTGACCTGTGCGAAGTCACGCACCCGGCGTAAAAGACGATTGGCAACACGTGGCGTACCCCGAGATCGCTTGGCGATCTCGAAGGCCCCGGTCTCGTCGATCTCGGCATTGAGAAGACCGGCGGACCGTCGAACAATGGTGGTGAGGTCTTCCGCGGAATAGAACTCAAGCCTTGAAACAATGCCAAAGCGGTCACGCAGTGGATTGGTCAGCATGCCTGCCCGGGTGGTGGCACCCACGAGAGTAAAGGGCTGAAGATCAAGTTTGATGGAACGCGCCGCGGGGCCTTCGCCGATCATGATGTCAATTTGGTAGTCCTCAAGCGCTGGATAGAGGATCTCTTCCACCACAGGGCTCAGTCGATGAATCTCATCGATGAAAAGAACATCGTTGCGCTCTAAATTGGTCAGAAGCGCGGCAAGATCGCCGGGGCGCTCGAGCACCGGCCCCGAGGTTTGTCGAAGGTTGACGCCGAGCTCTCGGGCAAGAATATGCGCGAGCGTGGTCTTGCCGAGCCCCGGAGGGCCAAAAAGCAGCACATGATCCAGGGCTTCGCCACGTTGACGCGTGGCCTCAATGAACAACGCCAGCTGATCGCGCACCTTGCTCTGACCGATGTATTCGTCAAGTTTCTGCGGACGAAGTGCTCGCTCAATGACTTCTTCCTGGGGTGTCTTGGACGCCCCAGAGATGAGGCGTGCCTCGTCGGTCATTGCTGACTCGGCTGGACTGGCGCTGCCAAGGTTGTCGTGCTCGATCATGGGGCTAGTTTACTTGGCGAGCTGTTTCAATGCCTGCTTGATGCCGTCGGCGACCGAAGCCCCCTGGGGAAGCCCCTTGCAGGCCATGATGGCCTCTTTTTCCGAATAGCCCAGGGCAAGCAGGGCATGAACGATATCGGTCTGGTGAGACCCCAAGGGCGCTGCGCCCGCCCCAGCCATCGATTCCCCAAGCCTGCCTTTGAGTTCCAGAATCAGGCGTTCAGCAGTTTTTTTCCCAATACCTGGGACACGGGTCAACAGTCCAACTTCCTGCAGCCCAATGGCCTGCGCAAGCTGAGTCACCGAAAGCCCCGAGAGCACGGCAAGGCCAATTCGCGGCCCAACGCCACTGACCTTAATCAGTTCGCGAAAGGCGACACGTTCTTCCTGGGTGAGAAAGCCGTAGAGCAGCTGCGCATCGTCACGCACCACAAAGTGGGTGAGCAGGGTGACCGGCTGACCGATGTCCGGCAGATCATAAAAGCTGCTCATCGGAACATCGACCTCATAACCCACACCTTGCACATCCACCACAACCTGCGGCGGATTTTTTGAGACAAGCTTTCCTGAGATGTGACCAATCATGACGAAAATCCTATGAGACGCGAGATTTGCTGCTGTGGATGGGCGCCCCCTTGAGTGCCTGCTGATGGGCCATGGTCTGCCACCAGGCGAGCGCGCAGCCAAGCGCATCGGCGGCATCGGCACCGGGGGATTCGGAGAGCTTTAACAGTCGCTGCACCATAAACTGCACCTGCTCCTTGGTGGCTCGCCCCGAGCCGACGATGGACTGTTTCATTCGTAGTGGTGTGATCTCGTCAATCGGCAGTTCAGACTGAGCCAGTGCAGCGATGGCCGACCCTCTGGCCTGCCCAAGAGACAGCGTGGATTGCGGGTTCACATTCACAAAGACTCGTTCAATCACGGCCTGATGGGGTGAGAAATGCGCAACAAGCTCTTGGACCCCACGAAAAATATTGGCCAGCCGCTCGGGTTCTGAACCATGAACCGGTGGGCGAATCACACCACTTCCGACATAGCGCGCCTGCTGCCCTTCCACATCGATGACACCAAACCCAGTGCAACGAAGCCCTGGGTCAATGCCGATGATACGCATGGTCAGAGGTCTTCGCGATCAGTGACGAAAGTGGCGCATACCCGTGAACACCATGGCGATGTTGCGCTCATTGGCTGCAGCAATCACCTCGTCGTCGCGAACGGACCCACCTGGCTGGATGACACAGCTGGCCCCGGCATCGGCCACGGCGTCAAGACCGTCACGAAATGGGAAGAAGGCGTCGGAGGCGACCACCGAGTTGGTGAGTGACAGGCCGGCGTGTTCGGCTTTGATGGCGGCAATGCGGGCCGAATCAATTCGACTCATCTGACCTGCACCAACGCCCAGTGTCATGCCTTGCCCACAAAAGACGATGGCATTGCTTTTCACCCAGGTGCAAACCCGCCATGCAAAGAGAAGGTCCTGAAGTTCCTGTGGGCTGGGCTGACGTTTGGTCACCAGTTTCAGCTGGTCGATGTTCAGAATATTTCGGTCCGGTGTCTGAACCAGCAAGCCACCACTCACCCGCTTGAGGTCTCGACCCGAGGCGATCGCATCATCGGCGCCGAGCGCAACCCTGAGCAGTCGAAGATTGTTTTTGGCAGAGAAAATTTCAATCGCTTCGGGATGAAACGCAGGCGCGATGATGACCTCGGCGAATTGTTGGCTGACCGCCTGGGCCGCCTCGGCTGAGAGTTCGGTGTTGAATGCAATGATCCCGCCAAAGGCCGAGGTTGGGTCCGTTTGAAAGGCTTTGCCATACGCTGCAGCGGCATCATGGGCAACGGCGACGCCGCAAGGGTTGGCGTGTTTCACAATCACGCAGGCGGGTTCCTTGAAACTCCTGACGCAGGACCATGCGGCATCGGCGTCGGCGATGTTGTTAAACGACAGCGCCTTGCCTTGAAGCTGTTGGTAGTTGGCGAGCGTGCCTTCGGCGGCCGGACTGTCTCGATAAAACGCTGCGCTCTGGTGAGGATTTTCACCGTAGCGCATGGACTGAACTTTACTGACCTGAAGGCTCAGAATACTGGGGTAGGCGCCCACATCTTGCGGGGAGGGCGGCATGCAGCCCGGGCTTTTAGGGTCGCACTCGACCGGCTCGAGGCCGTTCAAAAAGTTGCTGATGGCACCGTCGTAGGCTGCGGTGTGGGCGAAGACCTTTTTCGCCAGCCGCTGACGTGTGGGCCAGCCCAGTGTGTTCCCGTTCTGGTCAAGTTCGGCAAGCAGGCTGGGGTAATCCGTGGGGTCGATCACCACCGCCACACCATCGTGATTTTTTGCACCGGCGCGAAGCATCGCGGGCCCGCCGATGTCGATGTTCTCGACGATGTCTTCGTAGCTTGCGCCGGGTCGCTGCAAGGTTTCTCGGAAGGGGTAGAGGTTGACCACCAAGAGGTCAATGGCGTTAAACCCAGCCTTGCTCATGGCCTGTTGATGACTTTCAAGATCGCGACGGGCAAGGAGCCCGCTGTGAACGGCCGGATGAAGAGTCTTCACGCGGCCGTCGAGCATTTCAGGGAATTGGGTGATCTGGTCGACAGGAATCACGGCGAGCCCGTTTTGGCTCAGTAAGGAAGCGGTTCCGCCGGTTGAGAGAATGGTGACACCCCGAGATGCGAGTTCCTTGGCGAACTCGAGAATTCCGGTTTTGTCTGAGACGCTGATGAGTGCACGACGAACAGCGATTCGGTTGGGCCGCGGAGAGGAGGCTACGGGTGCGACAGACGACATGACAGCTCCAGGTGATCGATCTTGGCAAACCTAGAGTTTAAAGCCTTCGGCCCCTTTCGCTTTCGCTTCCAGCCCATGAAGGGCGAGTTTTTTTCGAAGTGTGTTTCGGGTCATTCCAAGAGCCGCCGCGGCGTGGCTGACATTGCCCCGATACCGGGTCATGACATGGTCAAGAAGAGGCCGTTCTGCAGCCGTCATCACCATGTCATGCAGGGCATGGGGCTTTTGGTTCCCGAGGGTCTCAAAGTAGAGATCGAGCGCCTGACGAATGGTGCCGTCAATCGACTGTCTGCGCGAGCCTTGGTCAGACATGCTGAGCCTCTCGAGGTGTTGAAAAAAAATGATCGATGGCCTCGAGCTGCTGCTCGGTGGTCTCGAGTCGATTCATCAGGTCTCGAAATACCTTCACGCCGGGAAGGCCTTTGAGATACCAGCCAATATGTTTGCGAGCCGTGCGCATGCCGACATCTTCGCCATAAAAGGCATAGTGGTCCAGCAGATGGCCCTTGAGCCAAAGTGCAATGTCTCGCTCGGTGGGGTCGGGAATTTCAACCCCCGTGTCGAGGTAATGCGCCACCTGACGAAAGATCCACGGCCGACCCTGGGCGGCTCGGCCAATCATCACAGCGTCGGCGCCGGTATGGCGAAGAACCTGTAGCGCTTTGCGTGGGCTATCAATGTCGCCATTGGCGACCAGAGGAATCTTGATCTGTTGCTTGACCAAGGCGATGGTGTCGTATTCGGCAGCGCCTTGGTATTTGTCTTCACGGGTTCGGCCGTGGATGGTGATCATCGCCACGCCGAGATCTTCCGCCATACGGGCAATTTCTGGGGCATTCCGGTGCGCTGCATTCCAGCCGGTTCGCATTTTGAGCGTCACCGGGATGTTGGCGTCTTTGACGGCGTTGACTACCGATTCAATAATTTCACGAATCCGTTCGGGTGTTTGCATCAGGGCAGACCCCGCTGCAAGGTTGCAGACTTTTTTGGCCGGACAGCCCATGTTGAGATCAATGATCTGTGCCCCACGCTCAACATTGAATCGTGCCGCCTGAGCCATCATGATCGGGTCGGCCCCGGCAATCTGCACGGCCTTGGGTGCGATCTCTCCATCGTGGTTAATTCGGCGCGTGGTTTTGTCGGTGGCCCAGAGCAGTGCGTTGGAGGCGGCCATCTCGCTGACGGCATAACCCGCTCCCAATTGTTTGCAGAGCTGTCGATAGGGGCGGTCCGTCACGCCGGCCATGGGCGCCACGAAGACACGGTTAGGAAGCTGATACGGCCCAAGCTTAAAAGGTGTGTTGAAGAGTGGTGTCCAGGAATTAGCCGCCATACATCAACACCTGACCAAGAAGTTTTTTTGCGCCGGGCACCAGGGCAACGCCACCAATGGTGTGTCGAACCCATGGCGCGCGTGCCAGGGTGTCCGTGGCTGTGCGAACGGCCCACCGATCCGCTTTTCGGCGTGCTGCGTAATCGTTCAGCCGCGCAGGAATCGGCATGCCATGTTGGACAAGACAGGTGGCGAGCACCTCGGCGTCGCGAAAACCAAGATTCATACCTTGTCCTGCGATCGGGTGCAAAGCCTGGGCCGAATTCCCGATCCATACGGTGTCGCTGGTTGCAAGCTGGTCGCGCCACTTCAAACCCAGCGGATAGACACCGGTGATCTCGATGTTGTTGATTCCTGTGACGCGTCCACCCATCACCGCCTCGAGCATCGAACGCTGGAGTGCCTCGGGCGCGTTTCGGAAAGCTTGGGTACGTGATTTTGATCCACACCAGATGAGGGCATAGCGGTCGCGGATCGGCAGCAAGGCCACCGCACCGTCTGCGGTGAATCGCTCCCAGGCGCGAATGCTGGGGGCGGGTGTGGTGCTGACCCAGCCAAGCACGGCGTCCTGTTGGTAATCCCTGACCACGGCCATGGCCGTGGGCGACAAAGCATCCTGCTGGGCACCTTCAGAGGCGTGGGTTGTAGCACTGGGTTGGAACAGTCCGCCCTCCGCAATGACGGTGATGTCGGGCTTGCGCAGCCGGTCGGAGGCATCAACCCTGGCTCTCATGGCGAGACCCGAGGCTTTGGCGGCCTGACGAAGCGTGGACAGCAGGGCGCTGTAGCTCGCGAGCGCTCCAAGATGAGAGACCCCCACGCGATCGCCACGAATCTGCATGCTGCCGAAATGCCCCTCGCTGGACACGTGGATCTCTTCAATGCGTGTGGATTCGGGCTGAATCCCAAGCTGCTCAAGCCGAATCAAGGTGCCATGAGAGAGCGCGAGCACGCGTGGGTCTTGATCATGCGCGGGGACGGCTGCATCCAATGCGGGGTCAATCAGTTCAATGGCGTCGCGTGGCCAGCCATGCTTGACCAAAAACAAGGCCGCAAGAAGACCCACCGGGCCTGCACCTTGAATGCGAACAGAGGGCTGCAGCATCGTCTCGTCAACAGTCCCTTAGCGAGATTCTTGCATCAACGCTTCGATGGCCTGAGCTTCAACAGGTACGCCACGAGTCAGAATCTCAGGGCCTTGGGAGCCAAGCATGACATCGTCTTCAATGCGAATGCCAATATTCCAAAAAGCCTGCGGAATATCGTCGGACGGACGGATGTAGAGGCCGGGTTCCACCGTCATGACCATACCTTCGCAAAGCGGTGTGGTGTAGTCGCCCACGTCATGCACATCCAGGCCAAGCCAGTGGCCAGTCCGATGCATATAAAAACGTTTGTAATCGCCTGAAGCGATCAGCGACTCCATCGACTGGCGCGGGATCAGGCCAAGATCCATCATGCCTTGGGCCAGCACCGCGGTGGCGGCTTCGTGGGGTTCGGTGAAGGCTGCCCCCGCCCGAGTGGCTTGGATGGCTGCGGTTTGTGCTGCCAGAACAACATCGTAGGCGGCTCGTTGCTCGGCCGTGAACCGGCCATTCACTGGGAATGTCCTGGTGATGTCCGAGGCGTAACCGTCGAGCTCACAGCCAGCGTCAATCAAAATAAGTTCGCCATCCATGGCGGCACGGTCACCCGCGCGATGGTGTAAGACACAGCTGTGCGGTCCCGCGGCGACGATCGAGTTGTAAGCTGCCGATTGGGCGCCATGTCGTCTGAACTCATGGAGAAGCTCGGCCTCGAGTTCATATTCATGAACACCTGGCCGAGCCTTTTGTAGGGCTCGGCAGTGGGCTTGTGCTGAAATGGATGCGGCACGTGCCATGGTCGAGATCTCGAAAGAATCTTTCACCAAACGCTGCCTGGCGATCATGGGGCCGATATCCACAATGCGGTCGGGTGCGGTCACTCCCGCGCGGCCCATGCCGCGAAGGCCATCAAGCCAATAACGAAGTTTCTGATCAAGCTCCTGATGAGCGCCGACATGGGCATAAAAAGCGGGCTGATTTTGAGCCAACTCCATGACCGTGTCGTCCAGTGCGTCAACGGCAATGGCGCGATCCATTTGATAGCGATTCGCAGCCTGTTCGGGCCCAACGCGGACGCCATCCCAGATTTCACGCTCGGCATCACGCGGTCGACAGGCCAAGATATTTTCGGTTTTGCCATTGGCATCGACGCGCATGACCCACCAGGCCTCGGGTTCGGGAAACCCAGTCATGTAGAGAAAGTCGCTGTGGCTTCGAAATGGAAAGTGGCTGTCTCGGTTGCGAATCAACTCCTCGCCGGCCGAGAGAATTGCTACACCGCCGCCCTGGGCGGCCATCGCAGCAGCAAGGATGGCGCGACGTTTCGCATGCTGCTCGCCATGCACTGGGCCGGGGACTTCGCTGGGGCGCAAGCTTGGCGCGAGCCTATTCCAAAATGTTCCGCGGTTGGTATTCATGGCCTCGCTCATGACTGATTCAGAGCTTCGAGTCGCTCAGGTGTTCCCACATCCGACCAATAACCTTGATGCAGGCTCCCCACACATCGTTGGGCAGCCACCGCTTCATGAAGCATGGGGGCGAGCGGAGCACGCTGGCCTGGAGTGAGTGATTCAAACATCGATCGATCATAGACCCCAATCCCGGAAAAAGTCAGGCTGAGATCAAGGTTTTTGGGCATCGTTCGGCGTGCATCCGGCCAGTTTGGGATGGCATCACCAAGACTGAAATCACCCTGCGGATGCTGGGAAGGATTGGTCACCAGCACCAGATGGCAGCGGTCGTTCGGGCTTGCCTGAAGCTGGTCTCGAATGGCGAAGGCTTTCTCGAATGGCCAGTCGGTCCAGATGTCGGCGTTGACCACCAGGAAGTGGTCGGAAATGATCGTCCCCAGCGCGTTCTGCCATGGCCGGGCCGTGGCAATGCCTCCTGCGGTTTCAAGCGCACCAAGAGGTTCTCTTGAATATCGAATATGAAGACCGAGGGAGTCACCGTCATCCAGAAAAGATTCAATCTGACCGCCAAGGTACGCGGTGTTGATCACGACCTCAGTGATTCCGGCCACTGCCGCCGATTCAAGGTGCCACTGAATCAGAGGCTTCCCATGAACCTTGAGCATTGGCTTGGGCATGGTGTCCGTCAACGGACGCATGCGTTCCCCGCGGCCCGCCGCAAGAATCATTAAGGGGAGGGGGCTGGGCTTAGGCAAGGCAACGCTCAAGTCGTTTGGCGAGTGGACCAAGACCTTGATAGCGCCTGGCCACCTGGAAGGCATAACGACCCACCAAAGGCAGGTCTCCGAGATAGCCTGTCTTTCCGTCTCGATGGGCAAGTCTTGCGAAGATGCCCAGCACCTTCAGGTGTCGTTGAAGCCCCATCCATTCGAAGTCTTTCCAGAAGTCGGCAAAGTCAGCGGCAACGGGCAGGCTGGCCTTGCGCGCGTCCTGCCAATAACGAACAGCCCAGTCAATTTGAACCTCTTCCGGCCATTCGATATACGCGTCGCGAAGCAGTGAGACGAGGTCGTAGGTGATCGGGCCAATCACCGCATCTTGAAAATCAAGGATGCCGGGTCTTTGGGGTTCGCAGCGCATCAGATTGCGGCTGTGATAATCCCGATGCACCACCACCTGGGGCTGGGCACGGCATCGGTCGTTGATCAGCTGAAGAATCAGGTTGAGCTGGTCGGCCTCGGCATTCTCGAGCTGAACATTCAAATGCCGCTGAAGATACCAATCGTCGAACAGACGCATTTCCTGATCGAGCTTGGCCTCACTGTAGTCGGGCAGGCTGGTCGTGCCTGGTGCAATGGCCTGCATCGCAATTAAGGCGCGCCATGCATCTTGGTAAAGACTGTCTTGCTCAGGGGTGGGCTCAAGACTTGGCCCGACACCCTTGAGAATTGAAAGGTAGGTGCTGTTGCCCAGGTCCGTGCAGAGCATGAAGCCCTGGTTGTAGTCGACTTCAATAATACCCGGCACATTCAGGCCCGCATGGCTGAGAAGCATGGCCACCTGAACAAAAGGGCGAATGTCCTCGTGCTGCGGTGGGGCGTCCATGAGAATCAGGCTTGACACCGTTTGGTTGGCTTCGCCATCGAGCCTGAAATATCTGCGGAACGAGGCATCGCTGGAGGCTGAGCGAAGTGAATCCACCTGGACTGAGCAACCCCGGCTGGCCAGTGTTCCGGTCAGACTCTGGAGCCATTCACGAGCCATCCGAAGCCGCGGATCGTCCCTGGACGGGGGCGCGGGGGTTTTCGGGGATTCGGGGCTGGAATTCTGGGGCATGGGGACAAGCCTACCTATAATAGAGCATGCATTTTTCTGGGATTTTCGCCCATAAGTCAGGCCGCTGTCTTCAGTGGTTCTGGATGGGTTTGATGATGGGCCTCGCGTGGATCACGGTGGGGACGAAAGCCCATTCCCGGGACGATCTCAATCCACCCCCGGTGTTTCTCGCCTCAGGCGTTTCCAATGGCCTGGGCCTTAAATTTGATCCTCATCTTGACCTGGACCCCACATCGTCGGGCGAGACGCCGGTCTACATTTTCGGAAAAACAATCTCAGGTCAGACCGATGACCTGATTCAGTCCGAGGGCGATGGGGAGTTCCGCAAGCTGGGCATGTTCATCAAGGGCGAGCTGATCCGGCATGACCTGGTGCAGGACGAACTCTATGCCGAGGGCAAGGTTCGCCTTTTTCGCGAAGGTGAATACTTCGAGGGTCCAAAGCTACGTCTGAAACTTGGGACCACACAGGGGCAGTTCGACGATGTGCGTTATTACCTTGCGTCGGTTGGGGGGCGAGGAACTGCCGAACATGTTGAATTTATTCAGCCGCTGGAAACCCGTCTTTCCAATGCGACCTACACCACCTGCCCGATCGATCGTCCCGCGTGGGAACTCCGCATGAGCGAGATGACGATCGATCAGATCCGTGAGGTGGGCGACACCAGGTCGTCGAAGCTCTACTGGGGCGACACACCCATCCTGCCCTTTGGTGACGTCTCGTTTCCGATTGGCAACCGCCGCAAAACCGGATTCCTTCCACCTTCTTATCGAACATCGACCAAACTTGGCCTTGAGGTCGAAGCCCCGTTTTACTGGAACATGGCCTCGGAACACGATCTGACGCTTTACCCGCGGATCATGGCCAAGCGGGGAGCTCAGCTTGGCGCGGAATTTCGTTTCTTGAGAGAAAAAAGTTTTGGCACGGTCACCGCAGAAGTCCTCCCTGACGATCGAGAGGCAGGCATTACCCGTCACTTTCAGTCGATCGCCGCAAGCTATCGACCAACCGACCAGATCACCATTGGCCTCAATGCCCAGCGCGTGTCGGACGATCAATATTTCTCTGACCTCGGCGGCTCCTTGCTTGCGTCATCGCAGCGGCTGCTGCCGGCCACGCTGACGGTGACCGCTGAGCGCATGGGCTGGCTGCTCCAGGCCGAGGCTCAGTCTTATCAGGTCTTGCAAGATATCAATGCGCCCTTGATTCGCCCTTACAGTCGGCTGCCGCGTGTCTCTCTATCACGAGCCCACCGTGCGAATCGCGGTGAAGATGCCTATCCGATTGATTGGAATGTTCGGGCGGAGGCCACCTCGTATCAACACCCCACGCTTGCTGAGGGAGACCGTTGGGTGGCCGAGGGCTCGGTGGCCTGGCGACATCAGCAGAGCGGAGTCTCCATCACACCCAAGCTCACGCTGCATGCCACCCAATACAATCACCGCCAAGACGGCAGCCGTGATGACACCGCCGTCAAATACAAAAATGCGCCGCTGGGGATTTACGCCAACAACGTGACGGACCTGACCGAGTCGGGAGCTGTGGGCACCGAGTCCTACACCAGGGTGCTGCCCACCTTCAGTACGGAAATTAGCACCGCGTTTGATCGCATGGTGAGCGTTGGCGGCAGTGTCTTTCAGCAGACCATTGAGCCCAAACTTGCCTATGTCTACACGCCTTACAAAGACCAGTCGAAGATGCCAGTTTTTGATACGGGTGCACCGACCGTCAGCTTTACCCAGATCTTTTCGGGCAATGCCTTTAACGGTGACGACCGAGTGGCCGACCTGAACCAGGCCACCATCGGCGTTACTTCCCGGCTGATCTCCGATCGAGACGGCGAAGAGATCTTTCGTGCCGCCATTGCCCAACAGTTTTACTTTGATGACCAGCGGGTGACGCTTCCCGGTGAAGTGGTACGCACCGATCGACGATCCAACCTTCTTGCCCAGTTGGGCATACGTCCGAATCAGAATTGGACGATCGACAGCCAGGCTCAGTACACGCCCTCAACTGAAAAGTGGCAAGACGTCTCGATTGTCAGTCGATACAACCCAAGGCCAGCCAGCATGCTGAGCTTTTCATACCGATTTGTCCGGGCGTCTTCGAACACCGTGGATTTCGCCTTCCAGTGGCCCGTGGCCAAGAACTGGTATGCCGTGGGGCGATATCAAAAGGCGCTGCGCAACCTCGGCGCGGAGCAGACCAATCAAAACGCGGGCTTGATTGAGGCGCTGGCAGGGTTTGAATATGATGGCGGCTGCTGGGTGGCACGGTTTGTGGCGCAGCGTTACGTCACCAATGCCACCGAGCGCAACACGGCGGTCTTTTTCCAGATTGAGCTCAATGGTATCGCGCGCGTTGGAACCAGCCCGCTGTCGGCGTTGAATCGAAGCATTCCGAACTACCAGATGATCAATGATCTTTCCCCGATGCCTTCGCGGTTCGATCAGTTTCAGTAACCAGAGAGAAACCTCACCATGATGCCGAACTACCCCGATTTTCTAAAGCGTTGGACTCTGTCTCGCGTCCTCATAGGCGGGCTCGCTCGTCAAGCCTCGGGAGTCGGCGCCATCATGATGGCGACGCTGGCCACTCCAGCACTGGCCCAACCGTCCGAGGCAACCAGCCCTGCGCGCCTCACGGTTCCGGCAGTCGTTCCCGCCGTGGGCGCGACGACAGCGCAAGCGCCGGCGGCTGATGTGTCTGGGCCGCGTCTTGTCGACCGGGTGGTCGCCATTGTGAACCGGGAGGCGATCACCTTGAGTGAGCTTGTCCGTCGTGAAAATCAATTGCTTCAGAATCTTCGTCGTCAGGGCGTGGAGCCCCCCAGCCCAAAGGTTCTTCGCGAACAGGTTCTCGAGCGAATGATTAACGACCGTGCCATGCTGCACGTGGCCAGGGAAAACGGTGTTCGGGTCGATGACGCCACCCTTGATCGAAGCATCGCTCGAATTGCGGAACAGAATGGCTTGTCGATCAATGGGTTGCGTAATCAGCTTGAAAATGAGGGCATTTCCTTTTCGACATTCCGACAAAACATCCGTGAAGAAATTATTCTTACGCGTCTTCGCGAGCGGGAGGTTGATGGCCGTGTGCAGATCAGCGAAAACGAGGTCGACACCTTCTTGGCCTCGCAGGGCCAATCGATTCAGCGGGTGCAGGAATTTCGGGTGAGCCAAATTCTGGTGCGTCTGCCCGAGAACGCCACACCCGAGGAAAGTGCTCTGGCCAAAGAAAAGCTGCAGCGGGTCGAGACCGCCTTGAAGTCGGGGCAGGCCTTTGGCTCGGTGGCCAAAGAGCTGTCGGACGCACCCGACAAAGAGCAGGGGGGAGACCTTGGCTGGCGAGAGCGAGGTCGCCTGCCCTCTTTGTTTTTGACCGCGGTGGAATCCTTAAAGCCCGGCGAAGTGAGTCGTGTTGTACGAAGCCCAAATGGCTTTCATATTCTTCGGCTTGATGACCAGCGATCGATTCTGAAAACCCAAGAAGTCACCGTTCACCGTGCCCGTCACATCCTGATCAAGGTCGACGCGCAAACCTCGGAGGAGGCCGCCTTTCGGCGTATCAACGATCTCAGAGGCCGAATCGATGGCGGTATTGATTTTGCTCAGATTGCCAAGGAGTTTTCCCAAGACCCAGGCTCGGCCGCGCGTGGCGGCGAACTCGACTGGGCCTTTCCCGGGGATCTTGTCCCGGAGTTTGAGCGCGCCATGGCCCAGCTTCAGGTGAACCAGATCAGTGACCCCGTTCGCTCAGTCTTCGGATTTCATCTGATTCAATTGCTTGAGCGCAAACGCGAGCCCCTGACGGAAGACCGTTTACGGACGGCGGCTCGCATGGCGGTGCGCGAGCAGAAGCTTCTTGAAGCAATCGCGGAGTGGACCCGTGAAATCAGGGCGACAGCCTATATTGAAATCAAGCGTGACGAGCTCTGAGCAGTCCACGAAAGCGTTGCCACTGCCGCACCTGGCCAGGAAACGGTTTGGCCAGAATTTTCTGCATGATCAGGCACTGATTGAAAAAATTATCTTGGCCATAGCGCCCAAACCCGGGGATGCCATGGTGGAGATTGGCCCCGGTCAGGCGGCACTGACCGGGCCGCTCATCACCCGATTGGGGCATCTGCATGCCATTGAGATTGACCGAGATCTGGCGGCCAGACTTCGCGACCAATGGACGGATCAGCAGCTTACCCTTCACGAGCAAGACGTCCTTCGATTCGATTTCACCGCGATGTCGCAGCAGCTGGGCAGGCCACTCCGCGTTGTTGGAAACCTTCCTTACAACATTTCCAGCCCGATTCTTTTTCATCTTCTGGATCATGCGGCGGTCATTGTTGACCAGCATGTCATGCTTCAAAAAGAGGTGGTGGACCGGATGGTCGCGCCATCGGGCTCCAAGATTTACGGCAGATTGTCGGTGATGCTTCAGGCCCGTTACCGCATGCAGAAATGTCTTTCCGTACCGCCAGGGGCATTCATTCCTGCGCCGAAGGTGGACTCCGCGATCGTACGAATGGTCCCCATTCCTGAATCGGAGGTGCGAGTGCGCGACTGGGTGGTCTTTGCCGCGGTCGTGATGATGGCGTTTTCGCAGCGGCGGAAGATGCTTCGAAATACGTTATCGGGCTATGAAGAGAAAATCGACTGGCTGGGTCTTGGGATTGCGCCCACGCAACGGGCCGAAGAGTTGTCAGTCGATCAGATGATCGATCTTGCGAACTCGCTGATTTAAAAAGTTGGCAGGGCGTCGAGTCTTGCTTTGCGCAAAACCGCTTTGCCTTCCTCGAAGTTCGGCAGAATATTGGCGACTTCATTCCAGAAGGTCTGGCTGTGATCCATCGAATGGGTGTGAGCCAGTTCATGGGCAATCACGTAATCGATCACCTCTTGGCTGAAGTGGATCAGCCGCCAGTTCAGGCGGATATGGCCGTCTTCGGTGCAGCTTCCCCAGCGGCCGCGGGCATTGCTGAGACTGAACTTCGCGAAGGACCGACCTGATTCTTTGCTGATGAACTGAAGCCTTGCCAGGAAAAGCGACTTTGCTTGGCCTTGCAGCCAGGCATGAACGCTGTCTCGAATCTGCTCGATGGTGGCTTCGCAACTGAGGGCAAGCTGCAGCTCACGACGGAAATCATCCCACTGGTGGCTGCGATTCTGGGGTGACAGCAAAAGCGTCATCGGCTTGCCTAGGTATTGCAGTGTGGCGCCGTGCGCCCACTGTTGCTGAGGCAAAAGCCGGTGCTGCTCGGACTGGTACCACTCGGCCAGTCGGGCCAAGAGCCACTTCGATTTCTCTTGAAGAATATGTTCGATGTCGCTCACTGGAACCCACTTGGGCGCATTCACACGAATCATGCCCTGACCGATGGACATGCCGACTGTTTTACGGCGTGTGCGATTAAGCATCCAGGGGACGGCATGACCCTGAAGCGCGACGGTGCGATGTTTCTTCGGGGGGGGCATGCTGCCCGGCGGGATGTTGGTAACCGGGTTCGGAGTTCCGTCCGCCGATCGGGCTTGGGACGTTGAGCTTGGCGCGCTACCGGAAGGACTATCGGTGGCGTCGAAGGGCAGTGAGAACTGCTCGATCACAGCCATTAGCGACCTTTTGAGAAGCGATGCGGACTGATTATTTTCATTTCGTCTTGGATCCAAGCTTCCACCTTTGCCATAAGGGTAGACGCATCTTCCCCATCTGGCAAGAGGACGGGGCCGATCGAAACGGTGATTAAGCCGGGTTTCTTGATGAAGGATTTTCTTGGCCAGACATCGCCGGAGTTCATGGCGATGGGAAGCACTGGGCAGTCGGCAGCAACCGCAAGACGTGTTCCGCCAGTTTTGAAGCGCAGGTAGTGACCTGGCAGGACGCGAGTCCCTTCTGGAAAAAACACCATCCATCGACGATCCCGGTGCAGAACCAGCTTCGCCTGACTCAGAATCTGATTGAAGGCGGCACTGCCATCACCACGGTTAATCGCGATCATTTTGAGGAGCGCGATTCCCCAGCCAAAAAACGGAATCCAGAGCAACTCTCGTTTGAAGACAAAGCACAAAGGTGTGGTGAAGTAGCTGGGATAGAAAAATGTTTCCCAGGCCGATTCATGCTTCGACAGGAGAATCACGGGTCCGTCAGGAATATTCTCCGCCCCTTTGATCTGGTAACGAATACCAAGCATGACTCTTGCTGCCCAGATCATCATGGCCGGCCAACGCATGGCCAGTCGATAGCGCATCGGGAGCGGCAGAAAGGGGCCAAGCACGAGAAACAGCGTAGCCCAGACGGCAAGCGACACCACTTGAAATAGAAAGAAAAAACACGAACGGATCAAAAGCATGCGTTTAATGCGGTGCCGGAGCGTTGAGCAATTGTTCGACCACGGCAGCAAGGTTCGGCGCGACCGACGTGCCCTTCGGGAGTGTCTTCTTTGGGTCGCGCTGAGCCTCCATCAGGGTTCGCTCGCCCTTGCCTGTGGTCACAAGCCAGCAGTCGCAACCCATGGCGTCACCGGCAACAAGGTCACGCCTTGAGTCCCCCACCATTGGTACACCCGAAAGCGACCGATCGAAGCGGGCGGCGATGTCTCGCAGCAAACCCGTGGCTGGTTTTCGGCATTCGCACCCGGTGTCGGGCGCATGCGGGCAAAAGAAAATGGCGTCAATCTGTCCACCCGAGGCGGCAACAGCCTGGATCATGGTGTTGTGGATCGCATGTAAAACGTTGACATCAAAAAGGCCGCGTTCAACCCCGGACTGATTGGTGGCCACGGCCACGGACCAACCGGCATGAGTTAGTCGGGCGATGGCCTCAAGGCTCTGGTCAATGGGCTTCCATTCCTCAGGGCTTTTGATGTAGTGATCACTGTCGTGATTAATCACGCCATCACGATCCAGAATGATCAGGGGCCGGCTGGCAGTGTGCATGCGGGTCTAAGCGGCAAGCCGGGAGAGATCGCCCACTTGGTTCATGGCGCGATGAAGTGAGGCAAGAAGCGCCAAACGGTTGGCACGTAATTCCGCATCATCAGCATTGACCATGACCTTTTCAAAGAACGCATCCACGGGCGCTCTCAAGACGGCCAGAGCGGTGAGGGCTTGGGTGTAGTCGCCTTGTTTGACCAGTGCTTGCGCCTCTGGTGCGAGTGTCTTTAAAAGCCCACCCAGCGCCTGCTCGGCGGGGTCATGAAGCAGCCGCTCTTGGAACTCCGACGCGACGGAATCGGATTTTTTCAAGATGTTCCCAATCCGCTTGTTGGCCGCGGAAAGAGAAGCGGCCTCAGGGAGCGTCATGAAGTGAGAAAGCGCTTCAAGACGAGCAGGAATTTCAAACATACGATCGGGGCAGCTGCCGATCACAGCCTCAATGGCTTCCGCGGGATGCCCCTTGTCCTTGAGAAAAGCGCGCAGGCGATCAAGAATGAATTCTTCAATGGCGCTGAGATCGGGCTTCACTGCGGTCACATCTTTAAACACCGCGAGGGTGTCCTGCAGCAGGGCTGATATGGAAACGGCGATTCGCCGCTCCATCAGAATTCGAACCACGCCCAAGGCATGGCGCCTGAGCGCGAACGGGTCTTTGTCGCCCGTGGGCGCAAGCCCAATGCCCCAGATGCCCACCAAGGTCTCGAGCTTATCGGCCAAGGCCAGGACGTTGCCCGTCGCGTTGGGAGCAAGGGCGTCACCCGAAAACCGGGGGTGATAGTGTCCTTCGATGGCGAGCGCGACTTCTTCGGGCTCTTGATCATGACGTGCGTAGTAGGTGCCAATCACGCCTTGCAGCTCAGGAAATTCTCCAACCATGTCGGTGAGAAGATCGGTCTTTGCAAGCT
>CAYWPQ010000014.1:23697-36342 GCA_964460315.1 uncultured Bordetella sp.
TGCAGCTCAGGAAATTCTCCAACCATGTCGGTGAGAAGATCGGTCTTTGCAAGCTGGGCCGCACGCTCGGCATGGGCTGGGTCTACGGAAAATAGCGGCGCCCAGCCTTTGGCCAATGCGGCCAGGCGATCAACCCTCTGACCCTGATGGCCGATCTTGTTGTGATAGACCACTGAAGACAGGTCAGGGATGCGTGAGGCCAGGGTTTTCTTGCGGTCCTGATCAAAAAAGAATTTGGCGTCCGACAGGCGTGCGCGCAGCACCCGCTCGTTGCCCGAGCTCACCACGGTCGGGTCTTTCGACTCAATGTTGCTAACCAATAAAAATCGATTGACCAGCTGTCCTTGAGAATCCACCAGCGCAAAATACTTCTGGTTTTGCTGCATGGTCAGAATTAAGCATTCCTGGGGCACCGACAGAAATTCTTCGCTGAACCGGCCTTCAATGGTCACAGGCCATTCCACCAGGCTTGTGACTTCATCCACCAGGGCATCAGGCATCACCGGCTGATGGGGTGATGCAAGGGTCTTGAGTTGGTCCGTGATGCGTTGTCGGCGTTGATCAAAATGAGCCAGCACCTTGCCCTGCTCAATCAGCTGCTTTGCATAGCGGTCAGCATGTTGAATCACAATGGGCTGAGGCGAGTGAAAGCGATGACCAAGCGTCGATGCACCAGAGGTTAGACCAAGCGCGTGGATGGACACCACAGCCGCACCATGAAGCGCAACGATGCCGTGGGCCGGGCGAACGAACTTGACGGTTTCGCCATTGGATTTCTGATAACTCATGAGCTTCGGAATAGGAAGCTGAGCAATCGCCTGATGTAGTGCGCTTTGAAGGGCTTCGCTCAGTAGTGCACCGGGCGCGGTGAAGCGATAAACCAGCTGCTCTTGCTTGCCGTCATGAATTCGCTCAAGAGCCGAAAGCGTGATGTTCTGATCCATGACCAGACCCAGACTTCCCAGTTTTTTAATCAGCGGTGGCGTGGCTTTGCCATCCGGGGTGAGCGCAATCGTGACGGGCAGCAGCTTTTCTTGCCGTTCGCGCGTGGGGCCCTGGGCGAGCACGTCAGTGATGTGCACGGCGAGTCGTCTCGGGCTGGCGAAGCTTGTGACCACCGATCGGCTGTCACAGAGTTCGGCGGCCATCAGCTGCTGATGAATACTTGTGCTGAATGATTCCCCCAGACGCTTTAACGCCTTGGGTGGAAGCTCCTCCGTGAGGAGCTCAAGAAGAAGCGAAGCACGCGTGGTCATGGCTGCCTCCCGGGCAAGCCGGCCGACGCCAGCATCGGGAAGCCAAGTTTTTCCCGTGACGCGACATAGGCCTGAGCCACGGCGCGGGATAGGTTGCGGATGCGTCCGATGTACTGCGCACGTTCCGTGACCGAGATGGCGCCTCGCGCGTCAAGCAGATTAAAGGTGTGCGCGCTTTTCAAGATCTGTTCATAAGCGGGCAGGGCCAGACCGGCCTCAAGCAGTCGCTGGGCGTCAGCCTCGTGTTCACCGAAGCGCTGAAAGAGTACCGGCACATTGCTCTGCTCGAAGTTGTAGGTGGATTGCTCCACCTCATTCTGATGATAGACATCGCCGTAGGTGAGCGTCTGAACGCCCGTAGGGCTGTTCCACTGCGTCCAGGTGAGGTCATAGATATTGTCGACACCCTGCAGGTACATGGCCAGTCGTTCAATGCCATAGGTGATCTCGCCGGTGATGGGCGCGCAGTCAATCCCCCCTACCTGTTGAAAATAGGTGAACTGGGTGACCTCCATGCCATTGAGCCAGACTTCCCAGCCAAGCCCCCATGCACCCAGAGTTGGGTTTTCCCAGTCGTCTTCGACAAAGCGGACATCGTTGACCTCGGGATCAATGCCCAGGGCTCGCAGTGAGCCAAGGTAGAGATCAAGGATGTTTTCAGGGGAAGGCTTCAGCACCACCTGAAACTGATAATAGTGCTGCAGACGGTTGGGGTTCTCTCCGTACCGGCCGTCTTTGGGCCGACGAGACGGCTGCACATAGGCGGCGCGCCAGGGTTCGGGCCCCAAGGCCCTCAGAAAGGTGGCGGTGTGCGATGTGCCTGCACCCACTTCCAGGTCGATGGGCTGCAGCAGGGCGCAGCCCTGCGCGTCCCAATATTCCTGCAGGGTCAGGATGATTTTCTGAAAACTTTGCATGACCCGCATTCTAGCTTTTCCGGCCTGCTCTTAAGGCCTGAGCAAGGCCAAGGCCCAAAAGAGCCAAAGAGATCAGGCCGATCGGGAGATTGCCAAACTGGCTGTAGGGCGTGGTTCCTGACATGCCCTGAACCTGGCCGTAGAGCAGCCCTGGCTGGTTGAAGGGTAGCAGGTCGAGCACTCGACCCTGATGGCTGATGATGGCCGTGGCGCCCGTGTTGGTTGAGCGAATGCTGGGCCTGCCTGTTTCGATGGAGCGCATACGGGCAATGTCCAGATGCTGAGACAGCGCAATGGTGTCGCCAAACCAGGCCAGGTTGCTGACATTGAGCAAGATGGTGGGATGGGGTCTGGGCACGGACGATGACTGGGTTGGGCGAAAGGCTTGAATGATTTCCTCGCCAAACAGATCTTCGTAGCAGATGTTGACCCCAATGAATTGGTCGTCGACAGGGATCGGTACTTGATCCGGTGTCCCGCGTTGGAAATCACCCAAGGGCATCTGCATCTGATCCACAAACCAACGGAACCCGAAGGGAATGAATTCTCCAAAGGGAACGAGGTGTTGCTTGTCGTAGCGAGCCCGAAATTCGGGAGCAGGGGTTTCGCCATCAAGCGCAATGAGACTGTTGCGAAATCCATCGGCATCGCGCATGGGCACACCAAGCATCACGGCGGCCGCGTTCGATCGACCCAGCCCATGGAAGGCTTCACGAACCTCGATGGGCGTGTCTTGCCATGGGCGTATCAAGGCGGTCTCAGGGAACACGAAGAGCTTGGCACCACCAGGCTCGGCAGCAATGCGGGCCAGCTGAAGCTGCTGCAGGATGCTGTCTCGCTCGCGGCTCGGATCAAACTTCATGGACTGAGGAATCGCACCTTGGATCAGCGCCACCCGAAGCGGCTTGCCCTGGGGTTGAGTGAACTCCGCCACCTGAAGAACAAAGCCCGCAACGACGATGGCGGTCACCGAAAGCCAGGCCTTCCATGACCGACGCCAAAGGGCTTGGACGACCCAGGTGAGGCAGGCCACGGCAAGAAAGCCCACGCCATAGACACCAAGAATTTTTGCCCAGCCCGACAAGGGCGTGTCGATGACAAGGTAGCCGATAGCAAGCCAGGGAAAGCCTGTAAAAAGCCAGCCCCGAAGCATTTCAAAAAGCGTCACGATCGCAGCCGCAACGAGCGGCGTCGACCATTGGGAAAGCCATGGTGTCGTCGATGAGGTCTTCGCGTCGAATGAACGCCGAATCAGCCATTGGCAGCAGGCCAGCGCTGCGATAAGAAAGAGGCTGACATAGATCGCCAATAGCAAGGTGGCCAGCGCTGCCAGCCAGGCGGGCATATGACCGTAGTCGTGAAGACTGATGAAAATCCAGTGAAGCCCGTAGGTGTAGCCCGCAACGATGAGCAGTGCAGACCAACGCATCATTGAATCAGCTGGTCTTTAGACGTTCAGCCACAAGCACATGCACCTGTCGTGCATCGGCGCGTTGGACTTCAAATTTAAATCCATCGAGTTCAATGGATTCTCCGCGGTGAGGAAGCCTTCCGAAGTGATCGGTGACATAGCCACCAATGGTGTCCACCTGATCGTCATGAAGGTGGGTGGAAAAGGTTTCGTTGAACTGCTCAAGTGAGGTCAGGGCGCGAACGCGAAAGCGCCCGGGCTGCCTTGGCAAGGCCACGATATTGTCATCGTCTTCCTCAATGTCGTGTTCGTCTTCAATGTCGCCCACGATCTGTTCCAAGACATCTTCAATGGTGATCATTCCGGCGACACCGCCGTATTCATCAATCACGATGGCAATGTGGTTTCTGTTGACCCGGAATTCACGGAGCATGACATTCAGGCGTTTGGATTCTGGGACAAAGACGGCCGGGCGTAGCATTCCGCGAAGATCATCGTCTTTCTGGGCAAGACACTTTAAAAGGTCTTTCGCCAAAAGGATGCCAATGA
Source organism: uncultured Bordetella sp. (assembly GCA_964460315.1). Classification (GTDB taxonomy): domain Bacteria; phylum Pseudomonadota; class Gammaproteobacteria; order Burkholderiales; family Burkholderiaceae_A; genus Lacustribacter. Next base: position 27,831 of record CAYWPQ010000014.1, read on the forward strand.
TGTTGTCGCGCTTGTCTTCGATCACCGGGAAGCGAGAGTGGGCCGTTTTCACCACCACCTCGAGGATGGTCTCCAGGGGTTCATTGATGTCGATGACATCCATCTGCGAGCGCGGAATCATCAGGTCACGCACTTGAAGATCAGCAACCTGCATGACACCCTCCATCATGGAGACGGCATCGGCGTCGATCACGGAATGCTCGTGCGCTTCGCGCAGCTGTTCCATGAGCTCTTCTTTTTCATCGGCTTTGCCTAAGAGGCGAGCCAACAGGCGTTCAAATTGGGATTTAATTCGTGATGGCCCGTTACCGGGTGATGAGTCACTCATGCAGAAAAGTGGAAATGAAGGGATCTCCATCTTGCCACAAGGCCAGTCTCTCGTGTGTTACAGCCCTTCTTGGTATGGGTTAGGGATGCGAAATCGCTTCAAAATGGCCGACTCAAGAGCCTCCATCTGCATGGCTTCTTGATCATTGCTGTGATCAAGCCCTGCGGCATGGAGCACGCCATGCACAACCAAGTGGGCCAGATGATGATCCAGGGGTTTTTTCTGGCGCTTGGCCTCGGCAGCCACCACGGGCTCACACAGGACCAGATCCGCGGCAATCGTCGGCAGGCCGCAGTATGGAAAGGTGAGGACATTGGTGGGGTAGTCTTTTCCGCGAAATTCACGGTTGAGCGACTGGCTTTCTCGTCGACCCACCACCCTGACCGTGATCTCAATCGATTGGCATGCAGCGGGAAGACTTGCCTGGATCAGGCGTCTCAGACGCGGCCGACTCAGCGGCCAGCGAGCCGCGAGTGTGTCTCCAGAAAATTGAAGATCAAGCCGAAGGCTTGGCGTTGATTTAGTCGTCAATGCCAATGACCTCGCCACGCAGAGAATGCGGCTGAGCCTGGATGATCTTGATTTTTGCCAGTGTGCCAATCAGCCTTGGCTGGCCCTCGAAATTGACCACACGGTTATTTTCTGTTCGCCCTTGAAGTTCGGCAGGGTTCTTTCGTGAGGGCCCCTCCACAAGGACGGTTTGAATGGTGTTCACCATGGACATGCTGATACGTGAGGCGTTGGCTTCAATGGCTGATTGCAGGGCTTGGAGCCGCTGAAGTTTGATGGCCTTTGGGGTGTCGTCATGAAGATCAGCCGCTGGCGTGCCCGGCCGCGGGCTGTAGATGAAGCTAAAGGAGGTGTCGAATGACATCTGTTCGGCGAGCTTCATTGTGGCCTGATAGTCGTCATCGGTTTCGCCGGGAAACCCAATAATGATGTCCGTGGACACGGCAATATCGGGCCGAACTGAACGAAGCCTTCGGATGATCGACTTGTATTCCATGGCTGTGTAGCCGCGTTTCATCGCGGCCAGGATTCGGTCCGACCCAGACTGCACAGGAAGATGCACATGATTGACCAGTTTGGGAAGCCGTCCGTAGGCATCAATCAGGCGCTGGGAAAACTCCAACGGGTGGGATGTCGTGAAACGAATTCGTTCGATGCCTTCAATGTTGCTCACGCATTCAAGCAGGGTGGTGAAGTCGGCAATCTCTTGGCTGTCTTTTTCAAAAGGCCCCAGGTAGGCGTTCACGTTCTGGCCCAGAAGCGTTACCTCACGGACACCATGGGCAGCAAGTTCGGCAATTTCGCAGAGCACGTCTTCCAGAGGCCGCGAGATCTCCGTGCCTCGGGTATACGGCACCACACAAAAACTGCAGTACTTGCTGCAGCCTTCCATGATCGAGACAAAGGCCGTGGGGCCTTCCACTCGGGCAGGCGGAAGATGATCAAACTTTTCAATTTCGGGGAACCGAATATCCACCTGGGGGCGTTGGGTTGTTTGTCGAGCGCGAATGAGATCCGGCAGGCGATGAAGTGTTTGAGGCCCAAAGACCACGTCCACATAGGGAGCGCGTTTGACAATGGCTTCACCCTCTTGCGAGGCCACACAGCCTCCCACACCAATGATTAAATCGGGCTTCAGTTTCTTCAGATCACGGGCACGACCAAGATCAGAGTAGACCTTGGCCTGGGCCTTTTCTCTCACCGAGCAGGTGTTAAAGAGAATGACATCGGCGTCTTCGGGATTCGCGGTGAGCTCCATGCCGTGAGAGGCGTTCAAGATGTCGACCATCTTGTCGGAGTCATATTCGTTCATCTGGCACCCAAAGGTGCGCACATAGACTTTGGGATTGGTTTTCAGGGTCATGGTTTGGGTGTCGTGCCAGGGGTTGAACTGGAGGACACAGGCAGGATTTTGCCTCATCATGGAACGCTATGTTGAAAAGAGCGTTTCTGCCCAAGCATGGATGGCTTCGACCCGGGGTGAGCCCTGGTCAATTCTGGGCATGGGCCAGCCTTGATTTCGCTAACTCGGGCTACACCACCGTGGTCCTGACATCGGTCTTCAATGCCTACTTTGTGGCCACGGTCATGTCGGGGCAGCCTTCGGCCACCTTGGTCTGGACCCTGATTCTTGCGCTGAGCTACGCCGTGGTGATGGCATCAGCCCCCATTCTTGGCGCCTACGCCGATCGTGCGCAGGCGAAGCGACGCCTTCTTTGGATCAGCACCATCGGCTGCGTGATCAGCACAGCATCGCTGGCATGGGTCGGGCCCAATATGTGGCTTCTTGCGGCGGTGCTCTTGATCATCTCGAATCTCTGTTACGCCACCAATCAAGATTTGGTCGCGGCGTTTCTTCCGGATCTCGCCAAACCTGAACATCTTGCGCGAGCCTCGGGCTATGGCTGGGCTTGGGGCTATTTCGGCGGTCTGGCGGCGCTTGCCTTATCACTCGCCTGGGTGGGTGTTGCCGGAGATGCCTCACCCCAGTATGTGGTTGGTGGGGCCATGGTGATCACTGCGGTGTTGTTTGCGGTCGCGGCCTTTCCGTCACTATTGGTCTTAAAAGAAACGCAGTCGTTTGCTGATGAATCAGCGCTTGCGCCGCGCGTGTGGCCTGTATCTCGCGATGACAGCCTTTGGGACGCCAGCTGGGGAAGGCTTTTCGCCGGCTGGAGAGCGTCGCAAGACCAGCCGGACCTTCAGCGGTTCCTTGGCTGTGTCTTGGTCTATCACGCGGGTGTGCAAACGGTGATCACGCTGGCGGCAGTTTATGCCCAGGAGGCCATGGGCTTTTCCATGGCGCAGACCATTTTGCTGATTCTGGTGGTGAATCTCACGGCGGCAGCAGGCGCCTGGGTGTTCGGTCATTTTCAAGACCGGCTTGGCCATCGACGTGGACTGGCCATCTCGCTCTTGGCCTGGGTCGCCATGGTGGTGCTGGCCTGGATGGCCACCTCGGAAATGCTTTTTTGGCTCGCAGCCCACTTTGCGGGCCTTGCGATGGGCGCTTCTCAAAGTGGCGCCCGTGCGGCAGTGGCTTACATGGCAAGGCCGGGCCGTGAGGCGGAGACCTTTGGTCTTTGGGGTGTGGCGGTGAACGGCTCGGCGATTCTTGGCCCACTGGCCTACGGGCTCACCACCTGGTTAACTCAAGGCGACCATCGAACGGCCATGCTGGTGACTGGGCTCTTTTTTATGGCAGGTCTGATGCTTCTTTTTCGGGTTGACTTTGAGCGTGGCCACCGAGCGGCACAATCATAAAAGGAAAGATTTCACCAAGGGCCAGTGTTGGTCGAAATCGGAGAGTCCGTGATCGGACCCTTCGATCAGATGGTGTCTTGCGCCGGGATAGCGGGCGACCATTTCTTTCCAGTCCAAGAGCTCGTCGCCTTTTGCCGCGACGAGAAGATACCTCTCGGGTGCAGTGATGCCAACCTCGAGTGCTTTAAGGTCATCAAGGTAAGCCTGACGAAACACCAAGACCTCGTTGGTATGCCATGCGGGTAGTTCACCCACATATTGCGCAAGATCCCTGGCGGGCCAGGGCGCGGGGTTCAGAAGCGCTGCCTTGAAGTGGGCGCGCTCCGGGTGTCGCTCCATGACGGCGCTGGCATAAAACCCACCCAGAGAGCTTCCAATCAGGCCGATGCGATGCCCCTGGTGAAGCGCACCATTAATCGCCTCTTCAATCTGTTGCATCGCCGTGCTGGGTGCAATGTCCAGTGCGGGGCAGAGGTAATGCACGCCCTCCCTGGCAAGGTCTTCACCAATCATCACGGCTTTTGATGACTGGGGTGAGCTTCGGAAGCCGTGGAGATAGAGAACACAGAGGGGGCTTGATTTCAATTTACACTCACTTTGTTAGGCATGCTTAGTGAAGCATCAACAATCCAATCAGTGTACTTGAGGAGGCTCGTCGAATGACCCAGCAAGATTATCTTTCACAGCCCCAGCGCGGCGGCGTCGCCGTGGTGACCGGTGCTGGAAGCGGCATTGGCCGCAGCGTGGCACGCAGGCTTTTGGCGGATGGCTGGCGAGTCGCATTGACCGGACGTCGTCTGGACCCGCTGACAGAGACGGCGAAAGACCATGAGTCGGCCACACTGGTGATGACCACGGATGTTGCGCGTGAAGAAGAGGTTGACCGTTTGTTTGCTGCTGTGGTGGCGAAGTGGGGGCGTGTCGACATGCTTTTTAATAACGCAGGAATCTTCCCTCCTGGGCAGTTGATCGACGAACTCTCGGTGGCCAACTGGCGTGAATCCGTGGAGATCAACCTTACGGGTGCGTTCCTTTGTGCCCGTGCTGCTTTTCGCCAGATGCGACACCAGACCCCACAGGGCGGACGAATCATTAACAATGGATCCATCTCGGCCCATGCGCCGCGGCCGCAATCGGTTGGGTACACGGCCACGAAGCACGCCATCACTGGGCTGACCAAATCACTCTCACTCGATGGCCGTCCTTTCGATATCGCCTGCAGTCAGATTGATATTGGCAATGCCGCCTCCGAGATGACCTCGGGGTTTGGTGCGGGCGCGCTGCAGGCCAACGGAAGCCGAATGGCCGAAGCCAGAATGGCTGTCGATGATGTGGCGGACGCCGTCGCGTACATGTCCAACCTGCCCCTTTCGGCCAATGTGCAGTTCATGACGGTGATGGCCACCAAGATGCCGTTTATTGGTCGCGGCTAAGTCGGTCTTGCAGTTCCGTCAGGTGGAGATCAATGGCCATGACGGCGTCTCCAATTTGACGGGCGCGGGTCTGAACTTCGGGCGTTCCTGACGATGACATTTGAATCAGTGCGGCCTGGCCATTGATGAGATTCAGTGCATTGCGCATCGAGTGAATCAAATCGTTCAGATCCGGGCTGTCATGATTGAATTTTGACATGGGCAGTTTTTGCTCGTGGGCTAGTTGAAAGATTGCGTCAGTACATCGACAGGTAGGCATTGGAGTATGCCGGGAAGGTCTCGCTCTGTGCAGTCAAAGATGTCTCTCGCTCCACTGGCTCGGTTGGGCCTGTCCATCGATGGAGGCTTCGGCTGCAGTCGAATAGGAAGCTCATCGGCGCTGCGAAGATCAAGATACCCCTCCTCGGTGAGAAATACATGTCGGCCCTGTCGGGTGACCACATGATGGGTCGATCGAATCATGGCCGGGTCAATTCCTTCAAGCCGCCATTCGCGATAGTTGGACCACTGGTTTGCGTGGGTAACCCAATAGGCCCTGCGGCTCGCCAGAGGAATCGTCAGCCGATTCGAAGCGAGCTGAAGATCCAAAGGAAGTGACTTGGTATCCACCGAATAGCTGGCCTCTGACCAGGCGGGTGCTCGTCTGAAAACGGCAACACCCTGGGCGTTGGACACCTGGCTATCTCGCCCAGGCTGCAGGATTCGAATTGAAGGCTTGCCGATGTCTTGAATGACTAGGTTGTCGTCACCCATTGCCGTGAAGAAAAATTCCTGCGGTGTCAGCCAGAGCCGGGTGGATGCCGACCATTGAAAGCCCTCCGTTTGGGTATCCATCCGAAGCGAACCATCGCCGAATAGGCTCGCATGGCGAATGAAGAACTCACTTCGGTTGATCTCCTCTTGGCGATGTGTCGCACTCAGCTGCGTGCCATAGAGCCCTTGGATGGAACGATTGATCTGAACGGCGGCGCTTTCATGCCGCCTGCCCGATGATGATGGATCTTGAACAGTCAGGTAGCCGTTGATCGTGGTGTGTGCCTTGGAAAGATTAAGCGACAGGCCAACAAAGCCGGACCATGACGACACACCGGCTTCCTCTTGATGCCGAGCCTGAAGCTGCAGACTTAAGTTTTGTTGAAGCCCCCAACGCAACGACAGCGTGTGCGTTGAACGTGAGGCCCGAGTTGCTGAATCTAAATTGGTGCCACTGACTTGGCTTTGTCGTGACCACTGCCATGAGCCCGAGCCCCGGGAAAGGAATGCTGTTGATGCCCCAATCGCTAAGGTCTGCCTGTCGCTGTTGTCGATGTTGGCGATGACCTGGGTGGATCGACCCAGAGAGATTCGTGCATCAGCGAAGCAGAGTGTCTGGCAGTCTTTTGGGCCGCACTGCCGGCCCAGCGCTGCGGTGACCAGAAGATTCGGAATGGCGCGAGAGCTGACCTCCCCGGACCACTGGACTCGTTCTGAGGAACGGTAGAGGTGAGCGCCAACGCTGTGGCGATGGCTAAGACCGTGTCGTATCTGAGCCGCGAAGACTGATTGGGAGCGGTCGGCGTTGAATGGCCCGACACCATTGGACTGAGCAGCCAGATCTCGGTTCTCTCGGCCGACAAGAGCTTCCCAGACCGTTGTATCAGCTTTCAGCAACTTTCGATCGGCTGTCCATGGAATGGAAATGATCTGCGCCCTGCCGAGGCTATCCACCAGGCGGGCTTCAAGAAACCCAGGAACACTGCTGGCGCCATAGCCTTGGACCTGATAGTTGCCCGGCGACAGGATCTCGGCGGAATAAATTGGAATGCCATGACGATCAAAGAATTGAAGCCTTGCAGGTCGATCAATCAACAGCTCACCAAAGGCGCTTGCATCATTGCGTAGCGGCTGGGCCTGGTTCGTGATGTGCAGACCTCTGAATTCCCCAAAGCTCTGAGTGGGGCCGGTCTCCGCTCGAAAGTCGCCAAGGGTCACGGCCGCACCGGATGCAAGCAGGTGTTCAAGACTCCAACGGCTGAGACTGCCAGCATTATTCGGTTTCTGAATAAAACTCTGAAAAAGCCACGGGCCGGCCGAGATTCCTAATCCAAGCCCCCGTGCGTTCGAGCCCATCATGAAGTCAACGGACGCCGAGGGCATGACCCGCACCGTGTTGTGTTCGCTAACAGTGGGATGGTGGAGAAGCGCAACGGGGTCCTGTCGTTGGGCTGCTCCCAGCCGAAGTGTCTTGGTGGCGAGAAGATCTTGGGGGAGCTTAATCTGAAGCAGACCCTTGGCGGCGTCAAGGCTGCAGTGTTCGATGGGAAATGACCAGTGGTCGGCCAGACGCCTATCTGAACGCCTCGGATTCAGATGATCGTCAAGTGCGACATGTTCGACCTCGCAATGACTTGGCGTTAGCCTGACGCTGGCACCGCGAGACACCGCCGCACCATTAAGTTCGATCGCAGCCAAGATCCATACAGCTTCCAGAAGCATTAACGAATCGTGATGCCCAAAGGGATGGCCGGATCCTGTCTTGACTGATAGACCGGAAGGCTAAAGCGAAACTGAAAGTTCACGCCTTCGTGCCGGGATTCTTGGTCAGCCACCTGTTCAATCAGGAGTCGGTAGCGTTTGGAGCGGTCAGGAATTCGTGCGCGAATCACCTGATGCTGCATGGGTTGAAGACTAAAAAACCGTGGCGAAATCTGCGGCTGAGCCGCGGGTGAAGTGCTGATGAGATTGGTCTTGACGGTGGTGGCGCTGTTCACCGTGGTGTCGGGCTCTGACGAGTTGGGGTCCCAAGGGATGATGCGCACCGACCAACGAGAGGCCTGGTTCAGCGTCGACTTCACTTCGGTGGCAACAATACCGTTGGCATCAGGCGCCAGCTGAGGCGGTGTGATGTTCAAGGCTGCCCGGGAAGAGACGCTTTGGCTGGCAAGGGTCAGCCCGAGAGTCAATGTCAGAGCAAGCTTTAAGGCAGGTGCGAAACCTTGCGAAAGAAATTGGGACACAAGACCTCGCAGTGAGGTCTTGCTGCTGAAAAGCACGGCCATGGCTTAGTAGCTGACCGTGGCGATGACGGTGTCGATGTAAGAACCGGTTCCGGGAACTGCTTGGCCGGATGGTATGCGTCCGTAGATTGTGTAGCTCTGATCTGCTCCCGACCCGGTTCCGTTTTCTGTTGTTATCGAGTTCCATTGGGTAGATCGACTGCTATCTGAGTAAAGGAAGTAGTTGATGTTATTTGTCCCGTTGGTCATTCGACGGCCGCCCGAGTAATTTGCCCCATTCCCCAGGGCGATCGTGTAAGGCGCACCATTCGAACAGTTCACTGTGAGCGATGACGTTGCATCATTGTTGGTCGTTGTCCCCGTTGTGATGGTGTTAAACGTCAGGTTGCTGGCGCTAATTGAACAGGTGGCAATAACTTCGATGCCAACATCGAAACTCCCCGTCGCCGTGGCGGCAAAGGAAGGTGCGGCCGCGCCAAGCA
>CAYWPQ010000015.1:0-35481 GCA_964460315.1 uncultured Bordetella sp.
GCGGTGTGAAGGTGCCTGGGCATGTGGGTCAGGTTTTGGCTGAGATCAAAAACCTCGCAAGATGAGCCACGGTCTGATGTCTGCCGCAAGGGTGGGCGATGCGCTGTCCGAGGTTGACACGCCAGCACTGATTCTTGACTTGGATGCCTTTGATCGGAATCAGGCACGGATGGGCGAAAGCCTTGCGCAAGTGAACAAGGCACGACAGGCAAAAGGCCTGCCCCCGATCTCGTTTCGGCCCCATGCCAAAAGTCACAAGTGCCCCGACATTGCGCGACAGCAGATGGCCCACGGTGCGATGGGTATTTGCTGTCAAAAGGTTTCCGAGGCCAAGATCTTTGCTGATGCGGGCGTTGGCGACATCTTGATCTCGAACGAAGTGGTTGGTGAGAAGAAAATTCAGGCCATTGGCGCGCTTGCACAACAGGTCAAACTGACGGTGTGTGTTGATCATCTGGACCAGGCTCGCGCGCTCAATCAGGAGGCCATTCGTTGCGGAATTCGCCTCAATGTCTTGATTGAAATGGATGTGGGTGCTGGCCGTTGTGGCATTGCCCCCGGGCAGCCATGCCTTGAGTTGGCGCAAGCGATGCGCGGGCTCAGCCATCTCAATTGTCTAGGGCTTCAGGCCTATCATGGCCCGGCGCAGCATATGCGCCTGAAGGCCGAGCGTGAGGCTGCTCTTGCAGCGGCCATAGACCAGGTGATCATGACCCGTGATCTTCTGCGCGATCATGGGATTGTGTGTGAGGTCATTGCGGGAGCGGGTACGGGAAGCTTTCTGATTGAAGCCATGAGCTCCATTTATACCGAGGTTCAGCCAGGCTCTTATCTGTTCATGGATGTCGATTACGCGCGAAACGACTGGGCATTGAGTGGGATGCCGCATTTCGAACACAGTCTTTTTGTGTTGTCGACGGTGATGAGTGCGCCAACATCAAACCGGCGCGTCCTGGATGCGGGCCTGAAAGCGTCGAGTGTTGATTCCGGAATGCCACGCCTTGCTGATCATTCGGAGATTGAATTCATCAAGGCATCTGATGAACATGGCGTGCTTATCGGACCACCCGAGACCATTGAGAAAGTCTGCCTGGGCGACAAGCTGCGCCTGATTCCTGGGCACTGCGACCCCACTGTGAACCTCTACAACGAGATCATTGGCGTGCGTCAGGGTCGCGTGGAATCGATCTGGCCCATCGCGGCCCGGGGGGCCCTATTGTGATGGAAGCCTTGCGCTGGCTTGTGGATGCCGTCATTGCACTTACCCTGATCGAGGCCTTGGTGCTGTGGCTTTACCACCGAAGGTCGGGCCGCGGTGTGGCTCTCTCCGAGGTTGGCCTGAATCTTTTTTCAGGGCTCTGCCTGATGTTGGCGCTTCGCGTTGCCCTGGCGGGAGACTCAGTCTGGCTGGTTGCTGCGGCGCTTGCGGCCGCTGGAATTCTCCATGCTCTGGACATTCGAAGGCGTTGGCGGCGTTAAACTAGGCTTATTGATCGACTAGGCAAAGGCCTTTGAACCATGGCAGCAGCATTCCCGTTTTCAGCAATTGTTGGCCAAGAAGAGATGAAACTGGCCATGTTGGTCACCACCGTCGACCCGACCATTGGCGGTGTCTTGGTCTTCGGTGACCGGGGAACTGGTAAGTCCACGGCAGTTCGCGCACTGGCTGCCATTCTTCCCAAGATGAAAGCGGTGGTCGGCTGCCCCTATGGCTGCGACCCCGATGCAACACGTTCGGTCTGCGATTTTTGCAAGACACTCAAAAAAGGCAAGGCGGTGGTGAAGACCCAACTCGTTCCGGTGCCTGTGGTGGATCTGCCGCTTGGTGTCACAGAAGATCGTGTGGTGGGCGCCCTTGACCTGGAGCGCGCGCTTGGTGACGGCGTGAAAGCTTTTGAGCCCGGCTTGTTGGCGAAGGCCAATCGAGGGTTTTTGTACATTGACGAGGTGAATCTTCTCGAAGATCACATCGTTGATCTTCTGATCGACGTTGCGGCCAGTGGCGAGAACGTGGTGGAACGGGAAGGTTTAAGCGTTCAGCATCCCGCCCGATTCGTGTTGGTGGGTAGCGGCAACCCTGAAGAGGGTGAGCTTCGTCCCCAGCTTCTTGACCGATTTGGGCTCTCGGTGGATGTCAAAACGCCCCAAGACCTGGCCTCGCGAATTGATGTGGTGAAGCGACGAGATGCCTTTGAGCGTGACGCAGATGCGTTCATTGAACTCTGGAAAAAAGAAGACAACAAAATTCGTCGAAAAATTGCCTCGGGGCGGGAGCGATTGGAATCGACTGCACTGCCTGATTCGGTGCTGGAGAAGGCGGCCGAGCTCTGCATGAAGCTTGGTACCGACGGCCTTCGTGGCGAGCTCACGCTGATGCGCGCTGCGCGGGCGCTGGCTGCGCTTGACGGCTCGGCCACCGTGACCGTGAATCATCTCAGGTCGATTGCCCCCATGGCGCTGCGCCATCGCCTGCGCCGTAATCCTCTGGATGACACCGCCTCGGGCACACGAGTGCAGCGGGCGATTGATGAAGTCTTTGCCGCCTGACGCCAACCACGAGACGGTTCGCGATGCGCTCATCGCGGCCCATCTTTTTGCCGCTTCTCCTGCCTCACTCGGAGGGCTTGCCATTCGGGCGCATGCGGGCCCGGTGCGCGATGTCTATGTTGAATGGATTCGGTCACAGCTTGCCCCATCGCAGACTTTTCGCAAGCTGCCGCTTTCGATTCAAGATGATCGGCTGATTGGCGGCCTTGATCTTGCGGCCACCTTGCATTCCGGTAAACCGGTTCTTCACCCCGGGCTGCTGTCTGAAATGCATGGTGGTGTTTTGGCGGTCCCAATGGCCGAGCGCATACCGCCAGGCCTCGCTGCACGTCTGGCTTCAGCGATGGATCTTGGCCGAGTCACCATTCAACGAGACGGCATCAGTGACGAGACACCGGTGTCGTTCGGTCTTTTGCTTCTGGACGAGAGCGTCGCGGATGATGAACGCTTGCCGCCAGAATTGTTGGATCGCATTGCCTTTCGGGTAGACCTGACTTCGGTTCCGTTGTCGGTCATGCGTCAGACGGTGCAAGAGTTTCCGGAAATACTTAGCGATCTTGCCTTGAGCCATGCGGCTCCGGATGAAGGCCCCGTGCAGGTGATTGACGCGCTTTGTTCTACTGCTCTTGCGCTTGGTGTTGATTCCCTGCGGGCCTCGATGATGGCGGCTCGAGTGGCACACCGCATTGCGCTGCAGCTTGGTCGTTCGGAAGCCAGCCTGTTGGATGCCGCGCTTGCCGCGAGGCTTGTGTTGTCGCCCCGTGCCACTCGGCTTCCGGTAAGTGCTGAAGCGAATCAAGATCCGGGGGATTCTGACGCGTCAAGTCTGGAGAATAACGTGGACGATCCTTCGACTCCGCCTGAATCGGAGGATGTTCCCAACGACGCAACCTCGGACGTATCGGAAGACGCCGCCCCGCCCACCCAGCTTCCCGACGACATGGATGAATTGGTTTTGGAAGCCGCAAAGGCCGCCATTCCCGCCGGGCTTTTGTCTCAGCTGCTCGCGGACCAGGGCCGGATCGCCAAGGGCTCGAGCTCAGGAAAATCGGGCACCTTGAAGAAAGGAGGGCACCGTGGCCGACCCATGGGCTCTCGATCCGGCATTCCGGGTGGGCATCAGCGTCTGAGTGTGATTGATACCTTGCGTGCGGCGGCGCCATGGCAACGCGTGCGTCAGGCGGCGACCGCGAATGAGGCGGGCCATGTTGGCCAACAAGTTCTCTCATCGAGATTAATCATTCGCTCTGAGGATTTTCGAATCAAGCGTTTTAAAGAGCGCTCAGAAACCACCACCATTTTTGCCATAGATGCCTCAGGTTCGGCCGCCTTGCATCGACTGGCTGAGGCCAAGGGCGCCATCGAGTTACTGCTGGCGGATTGTTATGTGCGTCGCGATCAGGTGGCCGTGATCGCCTTTCGCGGCCGACAGGCCGAGGTGATTCTTCCGCCTACGCGGTCCTTGGTTCGCGCCAAACGTGGGCTTGCCGGTCTGCCCGGAGGTGGTGGCACGCCACTGTCGCTGGCCATCGACGCCTGCCGTGATCTGGCTGCGAGCATTGCACGCAAGGGTGAAACGCCGTTGGTGGTGATGCTGACCGACGGAAAGGCAAACATCACGCGTGATGGGCAAACAGGACGAGAACTGGCGCAACAAGAGGCGCGCGAAGCGGCGCATGCCCTGGCCATGCTGGGGGTGGGTGCGATGGTGATTGACACTTCGCCTCAGTCATCGGATCTCGCGCGCGACCTTGCGGCCGAGATGCACGCGCGATACATGTTACTGCCGCATGCGGCGGCAACCGAGCTCTCTCAGGCCGTTCGAACGATGTCGGTGAGGTAGGACGCGACCTTTTCAGGCTGCTCCTCGTGAAGAATATGTCCGCCGGTGAAGGTGGTGCTCTTTGCCTGAGGAAAGCCTTTGGCAATGGCTTCCTTTAACGGCGCTATCTTCACCCAGGGGTCTTGTGCCCCAATGAGAAAGTGAATGGGCGTTTGAATTCTTGGGCCGCGATTCAAAATCGAGGGAAGGTCGGCGCCGGCCATAAAGCCCATGGCACCCTGAATATGATTCGATTGGGTGAAGAGGTGGCGGTAATGTTTGCGTTGTTCGGGGCGCACGGCAGAACCCGTGGAATCAAGCAGCTGATCAATCATCCCTGTATTGGAAGCAATAAAGGCCAGCATCCCGGTCATTGGGCTTGAGGTGGCAATGGGTGCAACGATGGGGCCAAGAAGGGTGGTGTAGATCTGTGGTGGCGGCACCAGCGAGGGATTCAGCCCAATCAGGTTTCGCAGCTTGAATCGAATTTTTGGGTCGTCCTGATGTTGAAGGGCCCACTCGATGGCCAGTGGTGCGCCTGCGGAATGGCCAACCAGGTTCACATCGCCTTCCAGATTTAAATCAAGGAAAAGCTGGTGAAGCTGCCTAGCCATTGTTGGTAAGGTGAGTTCATCCACGCTTGCGCCCGTGGTGAAGCCATGCCCGGGAAGATCCAGCGCAAGAACACAACCGGACCCCGTCATTTTTGGAATCAGGTCGGTCCACGAGATGGTGGCGCCGCCGGTGCCATGCAAAAGAATCAGGGTCTTGTCAGAGGGTCGTGTTGAACCGAAGTGCTGAAGGTGCCAGCGCAGGTTTCCCGACGTAAAAAAGGCGCTGGCTTCCCGATGGGGCCAGTCTCGGGGCAGGGCCTTGTCCGCCCCGGCTCGATCCAGCCGGGGTGATTGACCCGAAAAGTGTCTATTGCAGTTGACAGTCATAAGTGACAATATACCTATACACATGGTGTCCCCTGGTCCTGTTTGGACTTCGGGGGTGACTAACCGGTAAAGGACAACTTATGAGATCAGCGGAAACGGGCAGCACAATCATCGAGCAGGCCTTGATCTCGGCGCTGGCCCTGGCCGAATCTCCAAGGGGCCCCGGAATTCTGGCGCAAGCCTACCACCACGCCGTGTTTCCGGGGGGCGCAAGAATTCGGCCAAGCCTCACGCTCTCGGTGGCCAAAGCCTGTGGCATGGACGATCCAGAGCTTTCCATCGCTGCCGCTTGCGCGCTTGAGCTTTTGCACTGCGCCTCACTGGTTCATGACGATTTACCTTGTTTTGACAATGCAGCAACTCGCCGCGGCCAGCCATCCGTTCATGCGCGTTTTGGGGAGCGTATTGCTGTGTTGACCGGTGACGGTTTAATTGTTCTCGCCTTTCAGGTGCTCGCCAGCGCGAACGCACGTCATCCCGAGCGCGTGGCCAAGGTCATGGCCGTGATTGCGGAGGCGACAGGCTCGCCCAATGGCATCGTGGCCGGGCAGGCTTGGGAATGTGAGCCTCGCGCTGATCTTCGTGAATACCAACGGGCGAAAACAGGAGCGTTATTCGCCGCGGCCACCGCCTGTGGCGCCATCACCAGCGGAGCCGCCGCTGCATCATGGAGACCGCTTGGTGAATGGCTGGGCGAGGCCTACCAGGTGGCCGATGACATCCGCGATGTCATTGGTGACCCGAATCTTCTGGGTAAGCCCGTAGGACAAGATCTTGCGAATGATCGCCAGAGTTCGACCCGGGAACTTGGTCTTTTTGGCGCCATTCAAAACTTCGATTTGTTGGTAGGGAAGGCCATTCGCGCGATTCCCTCATGCCCCGGTGCACCCGACCTTCGTGCCCTCGTGCTGGCCGAGTCCGAACGACTCGTTCCGCGTGACGCCCTTGAGCGTATTCCTGCATAGAAGCGCGTTGTGTCGTTGAAGAACCAATGGCTCGCCTGGCGAGATCGACTGCTGGCGAGCGAAGCCTTTCATCGTTTCGCCGCGTGGTTTCCATTAACGCGCCCGATTGCACGCCGTGAGGCCAAGGCACTCTTTGACCTTGTTGCGGGTTTCGTTTATTCACAGATTCTCTATGCCTGCGTCAAGCTGAATCTGTTCAAGATCCTCTCGACTGGGCCCAAGACCACGGTCGAACTCGCGACACAAATGGCCATGAGCGAGGAGGCCGCACAACGTCTGTTGGCCGCTGCCGAGCCCTTGCGTCTTGTCGAGCAGAGAGCCCCTGGCGTGTGGGGTTTGGGAATGTTGGGCGGTGTGCTGGTGACCAACACCGCGGTGACTGCCTTGGTCGAACACCACGCCACGCTTTATGCCGATCTGCGCGACCCAGTGGCCTTGCTTCGTGGCGAGACGGATCCAAGCCTCGCAAGCTACTGGCCTTATGCGGATGAGCATGGGCAGTCGCCCACGCTACTCACTGAAGAGAAGGTGGCCGAGTATTCGCAGCTCATGAGTGCCTCTCAGCCCTTGGTGGCGGGAGAGATTCTCTCGGCCTATTCATTTAACCAACACAAGACCCTCCTGGATGTTGGTGGGGGTCAAGGTACCTTCGTGATGGCCGCCGCGAAAGCTTTTCCACACCTGAACCTGATGGTCTTCGATCTTCCCGCTGTGGCTTCGTTGGCGAACCAAGGTTTCGCCCGCGAGGGCTTAAGTGACCGAGCGACGGCCCACGGAGGCAGCTTCTTCGAGACGCCTCTGCCGCATGGCGCCGATGTCATCACCGTGATTCGCGTGCTCTATGACCATGATGACCACCGGGCATTGGCGATTTTGAAAGCCGTTCGTCGCGTTCTGCCCAAGGGAGGCACCTTGATCGTGGCCGAACCCATGTCCGACACCCCTGGGGCCGAAACCATGGGAGACGCCTATTTCGGCTTTTACCTGCTGGCCATGGGCAAGGGGAAGTCCCGAAGTGCCAACCGTCTGGCCGAGCTCATGACGGAGGCTGGTTTTGACTGTCCCCGTCTAACCGAAACACGCCTGCCGCTGCAGACGCGGCTGATGATCGCCCGGGGCTGACCCCCCATCAAAACTCCTTGACTTTGCCCGTAGAAAGCATACGATCGAGCTGTCAACTTACATTGACACCAATAAAAGTAACGCAAAACTGACAATGACAAATTCAACATTCGCCCCGACGTCTCAGGCGATCGTACTCAAGAAACCACAAGAGCTCGCGCTCAGTCAGGTTTCGTTAACGGCCCCGGTTGAGGGTGATGTTGTCGTGGACATTGCATTCAGTGGCATCAGCACCGGAACCGAAAAACTATTGTGGTCAGGCCGCATGCCGAACTTTCCGGGCATGGGGTATCCGCTAATTCCTGGCTATGAATCGGTGGGCCGCGTGATTCATGCAGAGCCGGGCGCCAGTCATCGCCCCGGCGATTTTGTTTTTGTACCCGGAGCAAAATGCTTCGGCGATATTCGTGGACTCTTTGGTGGCGCCGCCTCTCGCGTGGTTCTGCCTGCGGCGCGTGCGCTGGCTATTCGCGAATCACTGGGTGAGCAAGGTGTGCTGCTTGCGCTGGCCGCAACCGCACATCACGTCTATCAAGGTGACACGAATGCCCAGCCCGACCTCATCGTTGGACATGGCGTGTTGGGCCGTCTGATTGCACGTCTCGCGGTCATTGCTGGTCATCACCCGGTGGTCTGGGAAACGAATGCCGCACGTCGTGAAGGTGCCACGGGATACACCGTGATCAATCCCGATGACGACAGCAGCCGCGGCTATCGACGAATCTGTGATGTGAGCGGCGATCCGCACCTGCTGAACACCCTGATCGGCCGATTGGCCATGGGCGGTGAAATCGCGTTGGCGGGCTTTTATGACGACCCCCTCAGCTTTGATTTCCCCCCCGCCTTCATGCGTGAGGCTTCGATTCGAATTGCCGCGCAATGGCAGCCCGACGATCTCATCGCCGTGCGCTGCATGGCTGAATCAGGCGAACTCTCACTCGATGGGCTCATCACGCATCGGTCGGAACCGACCCAGGCCAATGAGGCTTATCGCACCGCGTTTGAAAACCCCGATTGCCTAAAAATGATTCTCGACTGGAGACAAAAGTCATGAGCTCAAATGTGCGTCCGCAGGCCCCCGTCGAATCTCCTGTTCAATTTGTGCTGAAAGAAAATCTTCGTTCAGAAGCAGCCATTGAACCGGACCCCGTGGCCACCGGCCCGGTCACCAAAGAAACGCAGATCATCGCCATCTATGGCAAAGGCGGTATCGGCAAGAGCTTCACGCTCTCGAATCTCTCTTACATGATGGCGCAGCAGGGCAAGAAAGTTTTGCTCATCGGCTGTGATCCCAAAAGCGACACCACCTCATTGCTCTTCGGTGGCAAGGCCTGCCCGACCATTATTGAAACGTCATCAAAGAAAAAACTCGCCGGTGAGCCCGTTGAAATTGGCGATGTCTGCTTCAAGCGCGATGGCGTCTATGCCATGGAACTCGGCGGCCCGGAAGTGGGCCGTGGATGCGGCGGCCGCGGCATTATTCATGGCTTCGAAACCCTTGAAAAACTAGGCTTTCATGACTGGGGTTTTGACTATGTCCTGCTCGATTTCTTGGGCGATGTGGTCTGCGGCGGCTTCGGCCTTCCAATCGCTCGCGACATGTGCCAAAAGGTGATCGTCGTCGGCAGCAATGACCTTCAGTCACTTTATGTCGCCAATAACGTGTGCTCCGCTGTGGAGTACTTCCGAAAGCTCGGCGGCAACGTTGGCGTGGCCGGTATGGTGATCAACAAAGACGATGGCACGGGCGAGGCCGCAGCGTTTGCGGAACGCGCCGGAATTCCGGTTCTTTCGGCCATCCCAGCGAACGAAGATATCCGTCGAAAGAGCGCAAGCTACGAAATTGTTGGACGCCCTGGAACCCAGTGGGCTCCCTTGTTCGAAACACTCGCCACGAATGTTGCGGAAGCACCACCGGTGCGTCCCAAGCCATTGAGCCAAGACGAACTGCTGTCGCTTTTTTCGGCCGATAGTGTGGGTCGTAACGTGGTGCTCGAGCCCGCCACCATGGCCGACATGACTGGCAAAGCGGTGGTTGAGAAAAAGACGCTTGAAGTGGTTTACGAAGAAGTCTGAGCGCGAGCCCAACATGCCCAAGACCATTGACATCCCCATCGTGACCCAGAAGGCCACCGTGCCCACGGATGGTCTTGGCTGTCATTCAGGAAAAGAGCAGCTTCTTGCGGCCGCTAAAACAGCGGGTAAAAGCGAAACCCTTGATCAGTACGCCCTGGATTATCCGAAAGGCCCGCACGATCAGCCTCAGAGCATGTGCCCAGCTTTTGGTTCGTTGCGTGTTGGCCTTCGCATGCGTCGCACAGCCACTATTCTTTCGGGCTCGGCCTGCTGTGTCTACGGCCTGACCTTCACCTCGCATTTCTACGGCGCACGCCGAAGCGTGGGTTATGTGCCGTTTAACTCCGAGTCGCTGGTGACGGGAAAGCTTTTTGAAGACATTCGCGATTCCGTTCACGAGCAGGCTGACCCTGCGAAGTACGACGCGATTGTCATCATCAATCTCTGCGTACCCACTGCAAGTGGCGTTCCGCTTCAGCTGCTGCCCAAAGAGATCAACGGCGTTCGAATCATTGGCATCGATGTGCCAGGCTTTGGTGTTCCCACCCACGCCGAGGCGAAAGATGTGCTTGCGGGTGCCATGCTGAAATTTGCCCGCGAAGAAATTATGTCGGGCCCTGTTCAGGCACCGAAGAATCGTGTGACCGACCGGCCCACGGTCACCCTGCTGGGCGAGATGTTTCCCGCCGACCCTGTTGGCCTGGGAATGATGCTTGCCCCCATGGGACTTGCCGCCGGACCGGTGGTACCGACTCGCGAATGGCGAGAACTTTATTCGGCGCTGGACTGCGCCGCGGTGGCAGCAATCCATCCTTTCTACACCGCAAGCATCCGTGAGTTTGAAGCCGCGGGTCGTGCCGTAGTGGGCTCGGCCCCCGTGGGCTACGAGGGAACAGAAGCTTGGCTGCAGTCGATTGGCATCGCCACCAACACGCCTCAAGACAAAATCGATGCAGCGAAGAATCAAATTCTTCCCGCCATCCGTGGCGCACTTTCGAAGATGCCCATCAAAGGCCGAATCACACTCAGTGGCTATGAAGGCTCCGAACTTCTGGTGGCTCGGCTGCTGCTCGAATCGGGTGCGGATGTTCGATACGTTGGAACGGCCTGCCCAAGAACATCCTGGAGCAATGCGGATCGCGAGTGGCTGGAATCCAAAGGCGTGCATGTTCAATTCCGCGCCTCGTTGGAACAAGACCTTGCCGCCATGACTGAATTCAAACCTGATCTCGCCATTGGAACCACGCCGGTGGTTCAGGCCGCAAAGCAGGCAAGTATCCCTGCGCTTTACTTCACCAATCTCATTTCCGCTCGCCCGCTGATGGGTCCTGCCGGGGCCGGCTCACTGGCTCAGGTGATCAATGCCGCCATCGGTAACAAGGCCCGTTTTGATCAGATGCACGAATTCTTCGAAGAGATTGGTAACGGTGACAACGCGGGCGTCTGGGAAGAGACACCCAAGGCCCACCCCGAATTTCGCGAGATGACCCGACGTCAGCTTGCCAAACAGCAAAAGGCCCGTAAGGCCGAGGAGATGGGCTGATGTTTGTCATCGACCATGATCGCGCTGGCGGCTATTGGGGCGCCGTGTATGTCTTCACAGCCATCAAAGGCATGCAGGTGGTGATCGATGGCCCTGTGGGCTGCGAAAACCTTCCCGTGACTTCCGTGTTGCATTACACCGACGCACTTCCCCCGCACGAGCTGCCCATTGTGGTCACCGGTTTGGCGGAAGAGCAGCTTGGCCGTGAGGGCACCGAGGGCGCCATGAAGCGCGCCCATGCCGTGCTTGATCCTGATCTGCCTGCTGTGGTGGTCACCGGATCCATCGCGGAGATGATCGGCGGTGGCGTCACCCCTGAAGGCACCAACATCAAACGGTTCCTTCCACGAACCATTGATGAAGATCAGTGGCAGTGCGCCAACCGGGCCATGCTCTGGCTCTGGTCGGAATATGGAATGAAGAAGGTCCCTGCGCCACGAGAGCGCAAACCTGGCGAAAAGCCACGCGTGAACATCATCGGCCCGTGCTACGGCACGTTCAACATGGCCAGTGATCTTGCCGAGATTCGCCGGCTGGTTCAAGGCATCGGCGCCGAGATCAACATGGTCTTCCCATTGGGCAGTCATCTGGCGGATGTTTCCCGCTTGGTGGAGGCGGACGTGAACATCTGCATGTATCGCGAGTTCGGCCGGCTTCTATGTGAGGCATTGGATCGTCCCTATCTTCAGGCGCCCATTGGGCTTCACAGCACCACCAAGTTTCTGCGAACCCTTGGTGATCTTCTTGGTCTTGACCCCGAACCCTTCATCACCCAGCAAAAGCACACCACCATCAAACCCATCTGGGATCTCTGGCGTTCGGTCACCCAGGATTTCTTTGGCACGGCCAGCTTTGCGGTGGTGGCCAACGAAACTTACACGCGTGGCCTGCGTCATTTTCTTGAAGATGAATTGGGCCTTCCATGCCAGTTCGCGGTGTCACGCATTGCGGGTGAAAAAACCAACAGCGAAGCCATCCGGACGCTCTGCAAAGAAAAGCCTCCATTGGTCATGTTTGGCAGCTACAACGAACGTATGTATCTGGCTGAAAACGGTTCCAGAGCCACCTACATTCCTGCATCGTTTCCAGGCGCCATCATTCGCCGCCATACGGGCACTCCCTTCATGGGCTATGCCGGTGCCACCTATGTGCTCCAGGAATTCTGCAACGCCTTATTCGACGCACTCTTTCACATCCTTCCCCTGGGCACGGACATGGACCGGGTCGATGCCACACCGGCTCGCATCACGGATCGCGATCAGTCGGCGCTGCAATGGGATGTCGATGCCCAGCAATCGATGAATGAATTTGTTCAGTCCGAGCCGGTGTTGGTGCAGATCTCTGCGGCCAAACGGCTGCGTGATCGCGCGGAGCGCGAGGCACGTCGTGCAGGCGAAGAGCGGGTCACGCTGGCGTTGGTGCAGCGTGCGCGCGAGGCACTACGCCAGGGGGAACCCGCATGAGATTCAAGAATTCGCTGGCAACAGCAGACAGCATGCTGCGGCATTTTGCCGCGCCATCTCCGGCCACGGGGGGTTTTCGTGGTAACGACCGCAAGGTCAACTTAAAGGAGAGATCCTATGAGTAATCGCAGCACGAGTCTTTCAGGACTCACCGATGAGGAAGCCCAGGAGTTTCACAAGTTTTATATCCAAGGCCTACTCGCTTTCACGGCAACCGCCGTCGTCGCCCACGCACTCGTATGGGCTTGGCGTCCCTGGTTCCATTAATCCGTCACTTCTAAGTTAAGGGGAATGCTATGTCTCAGATCATGAACGAATCCTTGCAAGAGTCCGCCAAGAGCGACTCTCTGACGTTCTATGGAATTTTTGCAATCAGTTTCGTGGTGTTTCTGGCGATCGCCCTCGTCGCGCAGGTGTTGTTTCTGCGGTGGCGTTCCTGGTTTCCGGGGGCAGAAGGTGGCAAGACTTTAATCGGTGACGTTAAGGCAGCGGTTTATACCTTTATGTCTCAACTCACTTAATGAATCTTTTTAGGAGATAGAACCATGTGGAGAATTTGGCGCTTGTTCGATCCGCTCCGTGCACTGGCTGCACAGGCGGTGTTTTTGTTTGGTCTGGCAGCAATGATTCATTTCATTTTGCTCAGCACCGAGCGTTTCAACTGGCTGGATGGAAAGAGCCAGGCAGAGATCATGGCTGCGAAAGCAACCCCAGCCTCTGTGGCTTCACCGAAGTAATTGTTTTAAAGCTCGGCGAAGGGTGTTTGCACTGAATGCAAACCTCTTCGCCTCTTGAACGGGAGATACACAAATGGCGATGCTCAGTTTTGAAAGAAAGTATCGTGTCCGCGGGGGAACCCTGGTCGGTGGAGATCTGTTTGACTTCTGGGTTGGGCCGTTTTACGTCGGCTTCTTCGGGATCACATCGGTCTTCTTCGCAGTGCTGGGCACAGTCTTGATCTTGTGGGGCGCCTCACAAGGTCCAACATGGAATCTTTGG
This sequence comes from uncultured Bordetella sp., assembly GCA_964460315.1. Classification (GTDB taxonomy): domain Bacteria; phylum Pseudomonadota; class Gammaproteobacteria; order Burkholderiales; family Burkholderiaceae_A; genus Lacustribacter. Next base: position 13,479 of record CAYWPQ010000015.1, read on the forward strand.
CAGATCAATATCGCGCCTCCAGACCTGAGCTACGGCCTGGGCATGGCCCCTTTACTGAAGGGCGGCCTGTGGCAGCTGATCACCATCTGCGCGATTGGCGCCTTTGTCTCATGGGCGCTGCGTGAAGTTGAGATCTGTCGAAAACTTGGCATGGGGTATCACGTGCCAGTGGCCTTTAGCATGGCCGTCTTTGGCTATGTCACCCTGGTGGTGATTCGTCCCATCTTGATGGGCGCCTGGGGTCACGGGTTTCCCTACGGAATTCTGAGTCACCTGGATTGGGTATCGAACGTGGGCTATGCCTACCTTCACTTCCATTACAACCCAGCGCATATGCTGGCCATCACCTTATTTTTCACCACCTGCCTTGCCCTGGCGATGCACGGCGGCCTGATTCTTGCGGCAGCCAATCCCAAAAAAGGCGAAGTGGTGAAGACCCCTGAACACGAGGACACCTTCTTTCGCGACACGATCGGCTATTCGGTTGGCACGCTTGGAATTCACCGCCTTGGGCTTTACCTCGCGCTGGCAGCCGTCTTCTTCAGCGCTGTCTGCATCGTGATCAGCGGACCTTTCTGGACGCGTGGCTGGCCGGAATGGTGGAACTGGTGGCTTAACCTGCCCATTTGGTCGTGAGCCAGGATTCAGGAGAACAACATGGCTGAATATCAGAATTTATTTACACAGGTCCAGGCCGTTGCAACGCCTCACCACGGCGTGGCGTTGGACGGACCCGACAATAACGAGCGTGTCGGAGAACCCTTCCTGATGCACCTCGCCGGTCGTCTCGGCAATGCTCAGATCGGCCCGATCTACCTCGGTAAGCTGGGTGTGGTCTCGGCGTTTTGTTTCATCATCGCCTTCGTGATCGTTGGTTGGAACATGCTGGTTCAGGTCAACTACGACCCGATTCAGTTTGTGCGCCAACTGTTTTGGCTTTCACTGGATCCCCCAGCCCCCGAATACGGGCTGTCACTTGCGCCTTTAAATCAAGGCGGATGGTGGAACATTGCCGGATTTTTCTTAACGCTTTCGATCATCTTCTGGTGGGTCCGCGTCTATCGACGCGCTCGCGCGCTTGGTCTGGGAACCCACGTGGCCTGGGCCTTTGCGGCGGCTATCTGGCTGTATCTGGTCTTGGGTTTTATTCGTCCGGTGCTCATGGGTAGCTGGTCAGAGGCTGTTCCCTTCGGAATCTTCTCCCACCTTGACTGGACTGCCGCATTCTCGATTCGTTACGGCAACCTGTTTTACAACCCTTTCCACATGCTGTCGATTGCCTTCCTGTACGGCTCGGCCTTGCTCTTTGCCATGCACGGCGCCACCATTCTTGCGGTGAGCCAGTACGGCGGTGACCGCGAGGTTGAACAGATTGTGGATCGCGGATCGGCCTCTGAACGTGCTGCGCTCTTTTGGCGATGGACCATGGGCTTTAACGCCACGATGGAATCCATCCACCGTTGGGCATGGTGGTTTGCGGTGCTCTGCCCTTTAACAGGCGGCATTGGCATCCTGCTGACCGGCACTGTGGTGGACAACTGGTACCTCTGGGGCGTGAAGCATGGCATTGCACCCCCATACCCCGAAATGTGGCCCACGGTGGTTGATCCTGCCGCAATTCAAGGAGCGAAATAATGAACCTTTCAAGAACCTCTTTGATCGCCGCAATTGTTGCCGTCTCGGCGCTGCTTGCTGGCTGTGAGCGCCCACCCATCGAAACGGTGCAGACCGGCTTTCGTGGCACCGGCATGGAACTGGTCTATAACCCTCGCACATTGGATGCCGAGGCAGCCCTTCACAAGGCGCCTGACGCACTCGAGCCCGCTGACAAGAGCGGACCGAAGGCACGCCAGGTCTATCAGAATGTGAAAGTTCTGGGTGACTTAAGCGTGGGTGAATTCACCCGTACCATGGTGGCCATGACGCAGTGGGTTGCCCCTGAACAGGGCTGTGCTTACTGCCATAACGTGGCCAACTTTGCGGATGATTCTCTCTACACCAAGGTGGTTGCGCGTCGAATGACTCAGATGACCCAACATCTGAACGCCGCATGGAAAAACCACGTGGCCGATACCGGCGTGACCTGCTACACCTGTCACCGAGGCCAGCCCGTGCCCCAGCAGGTTTGGTTTGCACCCAACGACGCCAAGCTCGCCAAAGGGCTTCTTGGTCAGCGCAACGGACAGAACGAACCCGCCGTGTCCGTGGGCATGAGTTCCTTGCCCAACGATCCGTTCTCGGCTTATTTCCAAGGTGACCAGCGTATTCGTCAGATTGCTCAGACGGCGCTTCCCCAGGGAATCAATAGCAATGGCTCCAGCACCCAGATGACCGAATCAACCTATGGACTGATGATCCACATGTCCAAAGGCCTTGGTGTGAACTGCTCGTTTTGCCATAACTCACGTAATTTCTCGGATTGGGAGCAAAGCCCACCCCAGCGCGTGACGGCATATCACGGCATTCGCATGGTTCGAGAGCTGAACAATGAGTTCATTGACCCACTGCAGCCTGTGTTCCCGGCGAACCGTTTGGGGCCCAAGGGTGATGTTGCGAAGATCAACTGCGCAACCTGCCACCTCGGTGCCTATAAACCGCTCTATGGCGAATCCATGGCGAAGAACCATCCCGAACTTCAAGGCCCTGTGGCCAGGTTGATGAAGGCTGCTGGCGGCTCAGTTCCCAAGTAGACCGATCTCCCACGAACGGACGTCCCCCCGTCCTCACCACGTGGAGCTAACGCCCAAAGGATCCCCCCTTTGGGCGTTTTTTTTTCGATGAATTGACGGCTGTGTTATCGCCTGCTTCACCGCATGATTTCATCGCTTGATATGCATCAACCTTAGCACTGCATCGCTTTGGGATACTCGCTCTCAGACCATTGCAAGGACGATGACCCATGACCACCATTGAAAGCTTCGGCGTGGATGAGGCGCTGATTCGCCGGTTCGATAAACCCGGCCCCCGTTACACATCCTACCCAACCGCCGATCGATTCCATCTTGGATTCGATGCCAAGACCCATGCCAAATGGCTTGACCACCGTGACCGTATCGAGCAAGACAAACCGCTCTCGCTCTATGTTCATCTTCCGTTCTGTGCGTCCATCTGCTATTACTGCGCCTGCAACAAGGTCATCACCAAAGACCACAGCAAATCCGCCAAATACCTGGACTATCTTGAAAAAGAGATTGCGCTTCAAACCTCGTATCTGCCGAACAGTCGGCGGGTCACCCAGATGCATTTTGGCGGCGGCACACCCACCTTCCTGAATGCCGCCGAGCTTTCACGACTGATGCGGATGCTGCGGGAGAGTTTTGATTTTGCAGACGACGGTGAGTACGCCATTGAGATCGACCCGCGCAGCGCCGATGAGAAAACCATTCATCTCCTGGCCGATCTTGGCTTTAACCGGATGAGCATTGGTGTGCAAGATTTCGACCCCGAGGTGCAAAAGGCGGTGCACCGTATTCAGCCCGCCGAGATGACCATGGCCACACTGGCCACCGCCCGAGCCTGCGGTTTTCAGTCGGTCAATCTGGACCTGATCTATGGCCTACCCAGGCAGACGACCCATGGCTTTCAGGCCACGCTTGATCGAGTGCTGGAGGCTTCGCCAGACCGCATTGCACTCTACAGCTATGCCCACCTTCCAGAGCGGTTCAAGCCGCAGCGTCGCATCCACCTGGAGGACATGCCCTCGGCTGAGGCCAAGCTTGAAATCATGTTGATGGCGATTAACCGACTTCTGGACGAGGGTTATCAGTACATTGGGATGGATCACTTCGCTCGTGAAGACGACGAATTGGCGATGGCTCAGCGCAACGGCAGTCTGCATCGAAATTTTCAGGGCTACACCACCCAGGCCGATTGCGATCTTCTTGCTCTTGGTGTGTCGTCCATCAGCAAAATTGGCGCTTCATTTAGCCAAAACATGAAAACCCTGGAAGAATATTACGAAGCACTGGATCGGGGTGTCTTACCCATCACCCGTGGTTTCGAGCTGAACGCAGACGATCTCATTCGACGCGATGTCATCATGGACCTGATGTGTCAGGGCAGTCTGTCCATGAAGACCATTGAAGACACACACGGCATTCAATTCGAGACCTACTTCGGTGCGGAGATTGATCAGCTTAAGACCCAATTTGTTCCCGAAGACATTGTGGAGATCGCGGATCGCCGGATCATCATTCCCCCCAAAGGCCGGTTTTTCCTTCGTGGCATTGCCATGGTTTTTGATCAGTACTTCCAATCGCAGATCAACCCCAATCGCTTTTCGAAGCTGATTTGATTGCGTAGCGAAGCTTTAGGCCGTTTCGCCCAGATAGGCAGCTTTCACGGCCGGGTTTTGAAGAAGCTCTTGGGCGGGTGCACTGAGGGTGATCATGCCGGAGTCCATCACATAACCCCGATGGGCCGACTGCAGGGCGAGGCGCGCGTTTTGCTCGACCAACAGAATGGTCACACCGGATTCCGAAACGCTTCGAATGACATCGAAGATTCTCTCCACCATGACGGGTGATAAGCCCATGGATGGTTCATCGAGCAACAACACCTGTGGCTCAGCCATCAAGGCCCGAGCCATGGCCAGCATCTGCTGTTCCCCACCCGAAAGGGTGCCCGCCAGCTGATGCAGCCGTTCCTTTAATCGAGGAAAAAGCTGAAGCTGAGCATCGACGGCATCGGTCTCGCTCATCGTGGCAACACGACGAGTTGCCATGCGGCGATCGGGAGCGTTCGAAGATTGACGCTCTGGCCCAGACACGACTGGCTTTCCCAGGCAGTAACGTCCCATCCGAAGATTCTCAAGAATCGACATTCGGGCGAACACACCGCGACCCTCTGGAACCATCACCAGTCCACGTCCAGCCATCTCATGGGCTGGGCAGCGGGTGATGTCTTGCCCGTGAAGCATGATCTGCCCTTCGGCCGCCGGCACAAGACCCGTGACAGCCTTTAGCGTCGTTGTCTTTCCTGCGCCGTTGGCGCCAATCAGACTGACCAGTTCGCCGGGCTGAACGCTAAGGCTCACGCCCTTCACAGCCTGAATACCACCATAGCGGACCTTGACCGATTGAAGCTCAAGGGCGGCCGGCTTGGTCGGGCTAGGCATGGTGTGTTGCCCCCGTTCCCAGGTAGGCCTCAATGACCGCGGGATGTCGCTGCACCTCGGCAGGCTGACCTTCCGCGATCACGCGGCCGTAATCAAGCACGGTGACCCGGTCGCAAAGACCCATCACAAGTTTCACATCATGTTCGATGATCAAGATGGTCTTGCCACTTCGGCGAATGGTGTCCAGCGTGTCGCGAAGGGCATTTTTTTCCGTGGCGTTCATCCCAGCGGCGGGCTCATCTAGGGCAAGTAGCTTAGGTTCCGTGGCCAGGGCCCGCGCAATTTCAAGGCGGCGCTGATCTCCATAAGACAGCGTCTTGGCGATGCCATCCGCAAGATGCTCAATGCCAAGCTCTTGCAAAAGCCCCAGGGCATCGCTTCGAATCGACTGTTCGCTCTGACGAAACTGGGGTGTTCTTAAAATGGCGCCCAACACCCCGCGATGAAAACCATGGGTTCGCAGATGGCGACCCACCATCACGTTTTCCAAGGCGGTCATTTCCGGGAAGAGTCGAATGTTCTGAAAGGTTCGGGCGATGCCCGCTTCGACCACGCGGTGAACGTCCGTGGGCCGATAGGGAAGACCATTGATTTCGAATCGTCCGCCATCGGGGGCATAGAGCCCCGTGATGACATTAAAGAAGGTGGTCTTGCCTGCGCCGTTGGGCCCAATCAGGCCGTAGATCTGCCCCGGCAGGATGTCCAGACTGACGTCGTCAAGCGCCGTGAGGCCACCAAAGACTTTTCGCGCATGGGCCACGCGAAGCAAAGGCGTGGTCATTGGGGCCTCCTTGCCGACAGAAGCCCCATGGGCCGATACAGCATGATGACCACCATGGCCAGGCCAAAAAGCAGCATGCGCAACGCCTCGGGTGCGATAAGTTCCGTGCCAAAGAGGGTTTCCTGGATGGGCCTGGCAATGTATCGAAGAATCTCAGGAATGGCATAGAGCAAGATGGCGCCAAGAACCACGCCGGGCACATAGCCAATGCCGCCAAGAACCACCATCGCCACAATCACAATACTTTCCATCAGCACGAAACTCTCGGGTGAGACAAAGCCCTGAAACGCCGAGAACATCGCGCCGGACACGCCGCCAAAAGAGGCGCCCATGGCAAAGGCAAGAAGCTTGACGTTGCGAGTGTTGATGCCCATGGCTTTGGCGGCGATTTCGTCTTCACGGATGGCAATCCATGCACGTCCAATGCGGGAGTCCTGCAGTCGAATCGAAATCAGAATGACCGCGAGGGTCAGCAAAAGGAAAAGGTAGTAATAGAGCTGCACCGAGGGCATCGTGATGCCAAAGAGCTCAAAAGATCGACCGAAATTCACCGGGCCAATGGTGATGGGGTCGATATTGCTCACCCCCTGGGGGCCATTGGTCAGGTTAATGGGTGCGTTGAGATTATTCAGAAAGATGCGAATGATTTCCCCAAATCCAAGGGTGACGATGGCCAGGTAGTCACCCCGAAGACGAAGTGTGGGCGAACCCAGCAGCACGCCAAAGATTCCCGCAATCAGCGCCGACAATGGAATGACGAGCCAGATGGAGCTGTGCAGGCCATTGGGAAATGTCTGACGGATCCACTCAAACTGCTCAAATAAATGGGGTGAGGCCAAAAGCGCATAGAGGTAGGCGCCCACGGCGTAAAACGCAATGTAGCCAAGATCCAGCAGGCCCGCATAGCCCACCACAATATTGAGGCCTAGCGCCAGCATGATGTAGAGCAGTGCAAACGCCAGCATGCGAATCCATGCATTCCCTGCAAGCCCTGCGACAAAAGGCAGGGCGATCAAGGCCAGGCCGATGGCCAGCACGGCCAGGATGGCATTGCGGCGAGATAGACGAATTCGAAGGTTGGTCAGTGACATACCTTAGGCCCTGTCGGACACGCGTTCGCCAAGCAGGCCCGACGGCCGAAAGACCAGCACAAGAATCAGCACGGCGAAGGCAAAAATATCTTGATAGTGGCTGCCAAGAAATCCACCGGTCAGGTCACCAATGTAGCCCGCGCCAAGGCTTTCGATGATGCCAAGCAAGAGGCCTCCTGCGACCGCACCCGCGAGATTGCCGATGCCACCAAGCACCGCCGCAGTGAATGCCTTTAAGCCCAGCATGAAGCCCATGGTGAAGTGTGCAATGTTGTAGTTCATGGCCACCAACACACCCGCGATGGCGGCGAGCGCAGCACCCATCATGAAGGTGGCGGAAATGATCTGATCCGGATTCACGCCCATCAGGCTTGCGATTTTTGGGTTCTCGGACACCGCTCGCATGGCACGTCCAAGGCGGGTTCGATGAATCAGTAGCAAAAGCCCGATCATCGATACCGAGGCCACGACCAAGATCAGGATCTGTTTGGGAGCCAGCAGCGCGCCGCCAATCTCGAAGGCCTGGGTTGGCAGGAGATCAGGGAAGACTCGTGGATTGGGCGACCAGATGATCATGGCGAGCGTCTGCAGAACAATCGACACACCGATGGCGGTGATCAGCGGCGCGAGGCGCGGCGAATTTCTTAAAGGCCGGTAGGCAATGCGTTCAATGGTTGCCGAAAGCAGCATGCAAACAGGAATTGCAACAAGCGTGGCAATCAGTAGCTGAACCACCATGGGTAGATTGGGAGCAATCACGCCCAAAAGACTCAAGACGGTTAGTGCCACCATGGCACCAATCATCAGCACCTCGCCATGGGCGAAATTAATCAGCTGCAAAATTCCATAGACCATGGTGTAGCCAAGTGCCACAAGGGCATAGACGCTGCCCAGCACAAGACCATTGATGATTTGTTGAATCAGGGTGTCCATCGCGAACCCTTCAAGACACGATGGGCTGGCCCTGCAGCGACCAGCCCATCATGAGAGGTAGAAAGCCCGAGGATTACTGAATCACTTTGACAAGCTCGCGCTTGCCGCCGCGGTAGGTGTAAAGAGTGAGCGTGCCACCCTTGATGTCACCCTTGTCATCAAAAGCGATGGGGCCTGTCACACCTTCGTATTGAATCTTGGCGAGCTCAGGCAGATATTTTTTCGGGTCTGTGGAATTGGCTTTTTTCATCGCCTCAACCATGACCATGGTCGCGTCATAGACATAAGGTGCGTAGAGCTTCACCTCTTCGCCAGTTTCTTGCTTGAAGCGAGCACGAAAATCAGCAAGTTTCTGCTCGTAGGCACCGGTGACACCGCCTGCTTCGGCACAGAAGATCTTGTTGTTGCCAAGGGCTTTATCGGCCAGCTTGGGAAGCTCGCTGGTGCACAGGCCATCGCCGCCCATGAACTTGGCGTTGATCTTGAGCTGATCCATTTGGCGGAGCATGGGGCCTGCAACTGCATCCATACCGCCAAAGAAGACGACATCTGGCTTTTTGGCACGAATGGCGGTGAGGATGGACATGAAGTCGGTGGACTTGTCCGTGGTGAACTGGCGGTCGACAATCTTGCCGCCCACCGATTCAACACCCTTGACGAACTCATCGGCGACACCCTGGCCATAGGCCGTGCGGTCATCGATCACGGCGATGCTCTTGCCTTTCAGGTCTTGCACGGCATAACGACCCAGCGTACCGCCGAGCTGAGCATCATTGGCCACCACGCGGAAGGTGGTTTTGAAGCCTTGCAGGGTGTACTTGGGGTTCGTGGCCGAGGGGGAAATCTGTGGAATTCCTGCGTCGCTGTAAAGCTTGGATGCAGGAATGGTGGTGCCCGAATTGAGGTGACCAATCACGCCTGCAACCTTCGCGTCGACCAGTTTCTGAGCGGCGGCCGTGCCCTGTTTGGGGTCGGCGCCATCGTCTTCTGAAATCAGGGTGAAGGTGACCGGCTTGCCATTGATGGTGATGCCAGCCTTGTTGATGTCAGCAATGGCCAGCTTGGCACCGGCTTCATTGTCCTTACCCAGGTGGGCCTGGTTGCCGGTCATGGGGGCGACATGCCCGATCTTGATCGTGGAATCTTGTGAGGAACAGCCAGCCAAGCCCAGCGCAACAGCCGCTAAGCCCAGGAAGAGGGCCTTTTTATGGGCAAACGTCTTTTCGGGAATGTCGGACATGCGAGTCTCCATGGTGAGGGGTGATGTGGGTTGCAACACCAATTAGTTTACGGATTTCCTGCGCTTTTGCGCAGTGCAAACCCAAACTCACCTAAACTTTGGACATGAACTCAAATTCTCGCTTTTCCATGAGTCTGCTCAAGCAGATGGTCGTCGCTGTGGTCTGGATATCGGCGGTCTCGGCCCTTGGCCAGTCCCTCACCGATCTTGGGCCTTGGTATCAGGGGCTGAAACAGCCCGAATGGAAGCCGCCGGACTGGGCCTTCGGCGTGATCTGGACGAGCATTTTTGTCTTGATTGCGGTGGCCAGTGTCTGGGCCTGGCGATGCGCCAAGACGGTTGCGGATCGGGCTCAGTTATTGGCGGTGTTCACCTTAAACAGCATGCTGCATGTTCTTTGGAGCATGCTGTTTTTTACGGTGAAGCGCCCCGACTGGGCCATGATTGAACTGGTCTTTCTCTGGCTTTCAATTGCCGCCATGATGGTGCTGTTCTGGCGACTTTCGCGAGTCGCGAGCCTGCTGCTTTTGCCCTACATCACCTGGGTAACGATTGCTGGATTTTTGAACTACGCCAATATTCAGCTCAACGGCCCCTTCACCTAGAGCCCACTAAGCCTTAGCCAGCCCCAAGAGGTGGGCCATGTCTTTAAGAAAAATTTTGACATGGGCCATGGGGCGCTTGCGTACGAGTTTTTTATTCATGTAGGCCTCGAAGGTCAGCGTCTGCACGTCTTTGTCTTCGCAGATCTTCACAAACTTTTCACGACGCTTGTCGCTGGAATACCAGAAGTACTGAAGAATTCCCAAGACCCAGAAGACCTTGCCATGGTCTTTCATGAACCGTTTGCGGGCTTTGGCAAGCGCCTTGGCATTACCGGTGAGCAGATATTCCGCGGCGGCTTCACCTGCGAAACGACCCCCAGCCATGGCGTAATAAATGCCTTCACCCGAGGCCGGCGCCACCACGCCTGCAGCGTCACCGGCAAGCACAACATTCTTGCCGTTGTCCCAATAGGGCAGCGGCTTTAACGGGATGGGCGCACCTTCACGACGAATGGTTTCGGCGTTCTGTAGCCCAGCTGCCTCGCGCACAAGGGCCGTGGCGTTGCGCAAGGAGAACCCTTTGTCAGCGCTGCCGGTGCCAATGCTTGCGGTGTCGCCATGGGGGAAGACCCAGCCATAGAAGTCGGGTGACATCTTTCCGTTGTAGTACACATCACAACGCGAGGCCTCGTAGTCTGCCGGAGGGTTGGCGGGTGTTTTCACAATCTCGTGATAAGCGAAGACATACTTGGTTTTTTCTGCATCACGAATGTTCTGACGGGCCACTTCAGATTTCGCACCATCGGCGCCAATCACAACCCTGGCCTTGATCTGAGCGGGATAGCTTTGGGAGTCACCCGCTGAACGACGTGCCATGTAATGAAGGGTGACGCGCCCGTCGGCCTCTTGCTCAAGACGCTCGTAGGACCCGATTCGACGTTCCGCACCATGGGCTTGGGCTCGAGTGCGAAGCCACTCATCGAACTCGCAGCGATCGACGAGGCCAACATAGCCGTTATCAATGGGAATATCGACCTTATGAAAGGTGGGTGAGATCATGCGGGCCTTGGTGGCCTGAGCGACCAACATGGATTCAGGGATTTCAAAATCGCGCATCGCCCTCGGAGGAATGGCGCCGCCGCACGGCTTGATTCGTCCTGCCCGATCCAGCAGCATCACCTTAAAGCCCTGACGAGCAAGGTCATCCGCAGCGGTTGCGCCGGCCGGCCCTCCACCGATCACAGCGATGTCGAACTCTTCGATGGTGGAATTCATGTGTTGGGTTTCGTTCATCTGCATGATCGTTCTCTCTAAAAATTAAGCGGCCGGCACAGCACGCTTCTGATGCACAGGCGGGTGTTGGTTGTTGGACGAAGGGTTGGAATGGATTCGTGTGGCAAGCCGAGCGGCCAGGACAAAGAGCGCAGCCTCAAGAAAAAAGACAAGGCCATAAGCCAGCCCGGGCTCGTCGATGAGCATGCGTGAGATGTCACTGGCAGTGGCGCCAATCAGGCCGCCCGCACCGAATGCAATGGCCTGCGCCGCACCCCAAAGCCCCACTCGGGTTCCCTCGCGCTGGCCGCGGCCTTCGCTGGCCAAGCGCATCATCGAGGCAATCGCTGCTATTGAAAACGCACCATTCGAAAGCCCCAAGAGAAAGACGGTGGTTTTCAATGGATAACCTTCGCCCATCACGCCTGCCAGGGTGAGGCTCATCAGCGCCAGCGACGAAGCGATGCATCCGCCAACAGTCCAGGATTTCAAGGATCCAAATTGTGGAACCCCCACTTTTTCGCCAAAGCGGCCACAGGCAAAGGCAACCAGAATCATTCCCGTGAGAACCCCAGCATGCTGAAGGCCGGAGAGTTTCGTGGTCTCACCTGGGGTCAAGCCGAACACAATGCCGGCGAAGGGCTCAAGAATGAGATCCTGGGCCGAGAAGGCCAGCATCGACACGAAGACAAAAATGGTGAAACGTTTCGCTGCCGGTTCTTGCCAGACCTGTCCAAGCGCTTCTTTAAAGCTTGGTTTTTGGTTTGGATCCGGCTGATTCTGTGCTTTTTCGATGGGCTGGATGGAGCCTGCCGCACCCTCCAGTTTGTAGAGCGACAGAAACGTGGTGATCATGGCCAGCACAGAGACGCAGCTTGCGATGATGAGCAGGCGTTCATGGGAATAAGGATCAAGAAGCTGGCCTGCAATTCCTGCTGTGATGGCTAGGCCGCTGATCATCATCAGCCAGACAATGGTGGCTGCAGCAGCGCGGCGTTGGTCGTCCACGCGCTTGGCCAGCAACACCAATACCGATGTTCCTGATGCGCTGACGCCAAGACCAATCATTGTGAAAGCCACAAAGGCTAAAAGTGCACCAAGCATGCCTTGGCTGGCCATGAGTGTGGTGGCGGTTGCTGCCATCACACCGCCGGTGGCCAGGACAGCCATGCCTCCGAGAATCCATGGTGTGCAACGTCCAAGCATGTCCGAGCCATAACCCATTCGTGGACGCACCATCTGAACGGCATAGTGAAGTGCCACGAGCAGCCCCGGAATTAATGCGGGCAGGGCGAGTTCAATCACCATCACCCGGTTGAGTGTGGATGTTGTGAGCACTACGACTGCGCCAAGACTGAGCTGGGCTAGGCCAAGCCGAACAATGGCCAGCCATCCGAAGGGCTTGACAGGCTGACTCACAGCAGAGACCTCAGTGCGAAGGCGCTGACCATCATGCCGGTGACGAAGATCGGCACACCAAACCCACTGTAGTAGAGCGCCCGCTTCGAGGGTTCGCGTAAAAACCAACGCATCAGCACGATCTGCCCAAGAAGTAAGCCAGCGATGCCCAGCGCGAAGGGGAGTGCACCCCAGTGGATGAGCAGGCCAATGACCACCACCTGGGGAAGGGCCATGGTCCAGCAGGCCACGCGCGCAGCCTTCAGTTCACCAAGCTGCACGGGCAAAGAGCGGACGCCCATCTGACGGTCGCCACGAACCGATTTAAAGTCGTTGAGGGTCATGATGCCGTGAGCCCCAACGCTGTAGAGCAAGGCGAGGATCATGGACTCGACCGAGGGCATGAGCCCGCCGGCCATCACGGCAGAGCCGGTGATCCAGGCAAGACCTTCATAGCTGATGCCGCAGGCCGCATTTCCCCACCAGCCGTTTTGTTTGAGTCGAACGGGGGGCATGCTGTAAGCCCAAGCCAGCAATAGGGCTAAAACCGTTGCGGTCAATCCCCAAGTTCCGAGGGCCGTGGCTAGAATCAAAGAGAGAAGTGTCCAGGCCAGGGCGATGAACAGGCCCCATTGACCCGGAATTCTTCCGCTTGGAATGGGGCGGTTGGGCTCATTGATGGCGTCAACCTCGCGGTCGAACCAGTCGTTGACCGCCTGGCTGGTGGCGCAGACAAGAGGCCCGGTGAGCAAAAGCCCCAACAGAATAATGGACCATTGAGACCATATATCTTTGCCTGAAGCTATGACACCGCAAGTGAACGCCCACATTGGTGGAAACCAGGTGATCGGCTTCAAAAGCTCCGCCACGGCCGAAAGGTCAGGAAATAGGCGGGGCGACACGGATTGACTCATCGACCCATTTTCTTATTGACACCAGTCACCGTCAACTAAAACTTACACCTACAATGAACCCATGAAAAGCCCTGTCACCATTCAACCCAAGCCCCACGCCGTGGTCATCGGAAGTGGTTTTGGCGGCCTGGCCGCGGCCATTCGCCTTGGTGCTAAGGGCTACCGGGTGACGGTTCTGGAAAAACTGGACGCCCCTGGCGGACGAGCCTATGTCCATCGCCGGGGGGGCTACGTCTTCGACGCTGGCCCCACCATTGTGACGGCGCCCTTTTTGCTCGAGGAACTCTGGACTCTTTGCGGCAAAACGATGTCGGACCATGTTGCGCTAAAGCTCATGGACCCCTTCTATCGAATTCGCTTCGATGACGGCAGCTGGTTCGACTATTCGGGTGACCCCGAAGCCATGCGTCAAGAGGTGGCCCGGTTCGCACCGGATGATCTCGAAGGCTATGAACGTTTTTTTCAAGAGGCCGAGCGTTGCTACAAGCTTGGATTTCTTGAGCTGTCTTCGGTGGCTTTCGATTCGGTGGGTGATCTGCTGGCGGCGATGCCATCCATGATCAAGATGAAGGCCTGGAAGAGCATCTATTCCTTGGTCGCTAAACACATTCGTCATCCGAAGTTGCGCATGGTGTTTAGCTTTCATCCGCTGCTGATTGGTGGCAACCCCTTTTCGGTCACCTGCGTTTACTCCTTAATCAATTCGCTCGAGCGCCGGCATGGCGTGCACTGGGCCATGGGCGGGACCGGTGCTCTCATCAATGGCCTGGTTGATCTCATTCGTGATCAGGGCAACGAGGTTCGATGCAATGCAGAGGTTCGTCAGATTCAGGTGGCCGAAGGCCGCGCCACGGGCGTGACGCTTCAAAGCGGTGAGTCCATTTCGGCGGATATTGTGGTGTCGAACGCCGACACGGCCTGGACCTACAAACATCTGGTCGCTGCCGAACACCGCAGGCACTGGACGGACCGAAAGATCGAGCGGATGAAATCATCCATGAGTCTTTTTGTCTGGTATTTCGGAACCAAGAAGCGGTACTCCGACATTCCCCATCACATGATCTTGATGGGGCCTCGTTATCAGGAGCTCCTCACCGATATTTTCAAGCGGCATGTGCTGGCCGACGACTTCAGCCTTTATCTGCATCGGCCCAGCGCCTCAGACCCTTCCATGGCTCCCGAGGGGCACGACACCTTTTATGTGTTGTCGCCCGTTCCTCATCTTGAAAGCGGAGTGGACTGGAACGCGCATGCCGAGCCCTATCGAAAGGCCATTGCGAAGTACCTCAATGAGTCGATCATGCCGGGCTTTGAGGGCGAGGTGACCGAGTCATTTGTCACCACACCGCTGGATTTTCAGAATCGACTGTTGTCCTACCGGGGCGCAGCCTTTGGCCCAGAGCCGTTGCTGTTGCAGAGCGCCTGGTTTCGGCCGCACAACCGAAGTGAAGACATTGATGGCCTATTCATGGTGGGTGCAAGCACACACCCTGGTGCAGGAATTCCAGGAGTGATCTCTTCCGCCAAGGCCTTGGAGTCGGTGGTGCCGGACCCTGCGGTTTTTCGCTCGAAGGTGAGCCATGTCTAGCCGAGACCGAGTCTCGATGGATCAGGTGCATCAGGCCTGTGAACGACTGATGAAAACAGGCTCCCATTCTTTCTTTACGGCCTCTCGAATTCTGCCGAAGCGCTATCGACACGCGGCCACGGCGATCTATGCCTTCTGTCGGGTGGCCGACGATGCGGTGGATGAAATGCCAGAGGGCGCCTCTCTTGATGTTGTGATGGCCTATCTTCATGAGCGTCTGGATGCCATCTATCGCCATGAGTGCTTCGGCATTGATGCTGACATTGCCTTCGCCGGCACAGTGCACGAATATGGGATTCCTAAAGCGCTTCCAGCCGCTCTTCTTGAAGGTTTTCAGTGGGACTCAAGTGGCCGTCGATACCAGACGATTCATGAGCTGCATGATTATTCGGCTCGAGTGGCAGGCACGGTTGGCGCCATGATGACGTTGGTCATGGGTGGGCGTTCAACGGCGACGGTGGCGCGCGCCTGTGAACTTGGCGTGGCGATGCAACTCACCAATATCGCGCGCGATGTGGGCGAGGATGCGCGTCGTGGCCGAATCTATCTTCCCTTGGACTGGTGCCATGAGGAAGGGCTGGATGTGGATGCCTTTTTGGCGAATCCAAATCATTCACCGGCGCTGGGCCGGGTGGTGGCGCGCCTATTAAGGGTGGCCGATCAGTTGTATCAGCGTGCCGAGACCGGCATTGCTGCGCTTTCAAGAGACTGTCGAGCCTCGATCATGGCCGCGCGTTTGATCTACGCCGACATCGGCCGTGTGATCCGTCGCCAGGGTTTTGATTCGGTCAGCCAAAGGGCCGTGGTGTCGGCACCCAGAAAACTTTTTCTTCTGGCGCGGGCCATTGGCAGTTACCTGGTGGCGCCCCAAAAGGACTATCTCTTAAAGCCTTTGCCTGAAATTGAGTTTCTGGTGACGGCGGTACCCCCGGGGGATTCGAGCGATTCGGCACAAGGTGGGCCCGGCACACTCTACCCCATTGTCACCATGCTGGAACGCATCGGACATCTGGAGCGCGAGCGTCGCGCCGAAAAAAATTTAAGGTCAAACGGCTAGCCGTAGGGCTGCCTCGCCCTGGCGAAGCCAGAACCCAACCTGGTTCATCTCACTCAGTTTCCAGACTCTGGCGATGACATCCTTCATCTCTGTCTCATCCACCCACTGGCTATAGGCAGCAAGCCGCAATGCTTTCAGGGTGAGTTCATCGCGTGACAACGTGTTGCCCGGGTCCCCTTTCGGCTCGTCAACGCGGGTGTGAAATTCACGGCCATCGTGGGTGGTGACGGTCACCTTCCCAATCCATCGCTTTGGATAGGCGCCGTCCACCTCGGGGTCGAGTGTCATGCTGACGCGGCCACGGAAGGCCTGAACATCAGCATCCTGAAAGTGCTGTTCGAACTCGGTGAGTCCAGCGAACTGAAACTTGGCGACTAGCCCAAGCACTGTACCCATGGAGAATTTCGATTGATGCACCGTCTGGGGATTCACCACCGGGCCAAGAACATCAATGGCACCTTGGTGCACATGGGTCACCACCTTGGCGATGTCTTGCATGGCCAGTTCATGGTCGGCCATGGTCTTTAAAAGGGCATCGGCCGCAGGATGGGTGTGACGGCAGGAGGCGTGATACTTGAAGGAAGTTTCGGCTGTGGCCCAGCGGCTGCCAAGTTGATCGGTGAGCGCTTCCAGGTTGGCGTCTTTGGACATGCCTTTGGCCATGCCCTGAAGGCCTTCAAGAATCTTGGCGGCACCCGTGAAGCCGTCTTTGGCCAGCATGGCGGCGGCCAGGCCAGCGCCCGAGGCATGCGCGGTATGCAGCTGCTTGGAGTCGGCGGCGTCGCGAAGGAATTCCCACAAACCCGCCGCCTGCGTTCCGGCGGAGCCCAAGGCATGGTTCATTTGCGTTGGGTTTAGTTTCAGAAGATGCCCAACGGCTGCTGCTGCGGCGAGCGTGCCCACTGTGCCAGTCGTGTGAAAGATGGTGTAGTGCGAGCGACCAAGGAATTCGCCCACACGGATACCAACTTCGTAGCCAGCCACCGAAGCAGCGAGAAGATCTTTGCCGGAGGCACCGATGGCCTGAGCCACGGCCAAGGCCGGTGGAAAGACCACCGTGGCTGGATGAAGCACCGAACTGTTGTGAAGGTCGTCTTGTTCAACCACATGGGATGCCGCGGCATTGGCCATGGCGGCCAGGTAGGGGCTGTTGCCAAGACGCTCGCCGATCACCTCGCTGGGCCCGCCGCTGGCCACGCCTTGTGCGCGACAGAATTTGGTCAGGCTCACCACGGCCCGGGCGTTGCGGCCTGCAATGGCCGAGGCAATCCAATCCAGAAAGAGATCCTCGGTGCGACGAATCACCGGCTGTGGAATGTCAGAGAACTGAAGGCGGCTGGCAAATTCAGCCAGAGCGGCAGTGGATGGTAGTGATTGGGCCATGTTCAGGGTGACTTGATGTTCTTGGGGATCGAATGTCTGTGACTTAAGTGAGGCGGCTTAAATGAGATGGCCTCGAATTAGAAGGAGCGAGGAAGCCCAAGCACATGCTCCGCCACATAGGAATAAATCAGATTGGTGGAAATGGGCGCGACTTGATAAAGACGTGTCTCGCGGAATTTGCGCTCAACATCGTATTCACAGGCGAAACCAAAGCCGCCATGAGTCTGCAGACAGACATTGGCCGCCTCGAACGAGGCCTTGGCTGCCAGGTACTTCGCCATATTCGCCTGTGGCCCACACGGCAGGCCCGCATCAAAGAGACGGCAGGCCTCAAAGCGCATCAGATTGGCTGCTTCGGTTTCAATGTAGGCGTCGGCAATGGGGAACTGAATACCCTGATTTTTGCCAATCGGCCGATCAAACACCACACGTTCGTTCGCGTAACGACGCGCCTTGTCGACAAGCCAGTAGGCGTCACCAATGCACTCTGCAGCGATGAGAACACGCTCGGCGTTCAGGCCGTCCAGGATGTATTTGAACCCTTGGCCCTCTTGGCCAATGAGGTTTTCAGCAGGAATTTCAAGGTTGTCAAAAAAGACTTCATTGGTTTCATGGTTGACCATGTTCATGATGGGGCGGACGGTCATGCCGCTCTGCATGGCCTGCTTGATATCCACCATAAAGATGGACATACCTTCAGATTTCTTGGTGACCTCGGCCAGTGGCGTGGTGCGTGCGAGCAAGATCATCCAGTCGGAATGCTGGATACGAGAAATCCAGACTTTCTGCCCGTTGACAACATAACGGTCCCCTTTGCGGACGGCCGTGGTTTTGAGTTTCGTGGTGTCGGTGCCCGTGGTCGGTTCGGTCACCGCCATGGACTGAAGCCGCCACTCGCCGGAAGCAATCTTCGGAAGATAGAACTCTTTTTGTTCTTTGGAGCCATGCCGAAGCAGAGTACCCATGTTGTACATCTGTCCGTGGCACGAACCCGCATTACCCCCCGAAAGATTGATTTCTTCCATGATGACCGAGGCCTCGGCAAGGCCCAGACCTGAACCACCGTATTCCGTGGGGATGAGTGCCGCCAGCCAGCCCGCCTCGGTCAGCGCGTTGACGAAGGCTTCGGGATAGCCGCGTGCCTCGTCCACTTTCTGCCAATAGGCTGAATCGAATTGGCTGCAGAGATCACGAAGGGCTTCACGGATTTCTTGGTATTGGTCGGGGGTTGGGATGTCGGTTTTCATAAGGATTGGGCCTGTTGAATAAAAAACGCGGAGCCTCTCTCGAGACCCCGCGTTTGAATTATCGCGCGTTCTGAATCACGATGCCCTAGGTGTTTCTTAGGGCTTTTCGTGACGACTAGGCCGCGAGTTTCTTCTTCTGAACAAGTTGCCAGACCAGGCTGAGCGCGGCCAGGCTGATACCGATGATGTCGGTGGTGAGGCCCCCCGAGATCAACAGAATGGACGCCGCCAAAAGAATCACCCGCTGGATCATGTTCACGGGGCCAAAGTACCAGGCCTGAAGGCTTGCGGCCAGCAGATAGACCCCAATCAGTGCGGTGAGGCCGTAGTGAATAATCTGCCCCCAGTCATCGCCTTGCAGAAGCAGCGCTGGGCTGTAAAAGAACATGAAGGGCACTAGGAACGCAGCCATGCCGTAGATGAAGGAGGTGATCGAGGTTTTCATCGGATCACTGCCTGAAATGGCCGCGCCTGCATAGGCCGCAAGGGCTACCGGCGGCGTGATGGCCGAGATCACCGCGTAATAGAACACGAACATGTGGGCGATCAGGGGCTCAATTCCAAGCTTGATCAGCCCAGGCGCAACTACGGATGCCGCCACAGCGTAGGCTGCAGTGGTGGGCATGCCCATGCCCAGCAAGATGGCGATCAGCATGGCAAAGACCAGGGCAAGGAATTGGCTGTCGCCGGCGATGGAGAGAATCATCGACGAGAACCGCAGGCCGACACCGGTAAGGCCAATCACACCCACGATAATGCCCGCGCAGGCGCAGACAGCAATCAGTTGAATGGTGCCCTTGGCGCCAAGGTGAAGCGCGTCAAGAACCTTTTTGGGCCCCATACGGGTTTCGTGGTGAAGCCAGCTGACGATGAGTGCACTAAAAAGCCCCAGCGTTCCCGAGCGAATGACGGAATATCCGGAGACCAGGCCACCAATCAAAATGATCAGCGGTGCGAAGAGGTACAACCGCTTGACGAGTTCGGCGAGTTTGGGAAGCTCGTCATCCGTCATTCCGCGCATGTTCAGACGCTTGGATTCGTTGTCCACCATGAAGTAGACGGCGACGAAATAAAGCAGCGAAGGAAGAATGGAGGCCACCATGATCTCGGAATATTTGATTCCGGTGATCTCGGCCATGATGAAGGCGCCTGCGCCCATCACTGGAGGCATCAGCTGGCCACCCGTGGAAGCCGCAGCCTCGATAGCGCCCGCGCTTCGCGCTGGGTAACCGACCTTCTTCATCAAAGGAATGGTGAAGGTGCCGGTGGCGGCCACGTTGCCCGCCGAGGTGCCGTTGATGGTTCCCATCAGGGCGCTTGAAATCACAGCCACTTTGGCTGGCCCGCCGCGCTTCTTTCCCGCCAAGGCGAAGGCGAAGTTAATGAAGTAATCCCCAACCTTGGACACCTGAAGAAAACCAGCAAAGGTGATGAACAGGATGATGTAGGTGGAAGAAACGGCAGTGGTCGGGCCAAACACGCCTTCCATCGAATAGATGAACGAAAAGAGAAGGTCGGGGGACACGCCTTTGTGAAAAAGTACGCCGGGCATCCATGGGCCAACCACGCAATAGAGCAGAAACACGATGGCGATGATGGGCAAGGCCAGACCCGCGCTTCGGCGAGTCAGCTCAAGAATAAGAATGGTACCGATCACACCAATGGGGATGTCCCAGAACTCGGGCGCAGCGCCTGCACGAAACAGCAGGCCGTCGAGGTGGACGTAAATATAGGCGAAGCAAAGAATACTTAATGCCATGAAGGCCCAGTCAAACCATGGAATGCCTGCTGAAGGTTCCTTGTGGCTGGCCTTGTACATCATGAAGCCGATGGCGCAGCCAAACGAAACGTGAACGCTTCGAAAGAGCCATGGGTCCATGGGAAAAAGGTTAAGAACCGCAATATGGAAGCTTGTAAAAATGACACAGCCCCAGAAAAAGAGCTGGCCTTCCCAGGGCTTTAATTTGCGTTGTTCGCCGCCGACTTCGGCGTCCTCAGCGGCCTGAGAGGCTTTTGCATTCAGGCTAGGGTTGGCAATGTGATCTGCTGCGCTCATGACATGGTGTCCGAAAGAAAGTGGGTTTCACTATTTAAAAAACCCCCGCGGCCTTTTGGATCGCGGGGGTTTTATATCAACTTAAAAAATTACAGCGCTTTGGGGTCAAGCTTGATGCCTTTTTCCTTGAAGTACCGAACGGCACCAGGGTGGAAGGTCAGGAAGCCGTTCTTGATGGCGTTGGCAGGAATGGTCTCGACCGCTGCCGAGTGACCCTGAACCATGCGCTTGTTGTTCTCCATCACGGCCTTGGTGATCTCGTAAACGAGGTCATCAGGAAGGTCTTTGTGAACGATGAAGAAGTTAAAGAGGCCGACGGTCTTTTGGTTGCCGGGCATGGATTTGTAGGTGCTCTTTGGGATCATCGAGTCCGAGAGTTCGGGCATTGCTTTTTTCAATGTCGCGATCTGGGCATCGGTGAAGCTAAAGAAGTTCACAGGACGCTGAGCTTCAATCTCCGAGAAAGCCGAGATCGGCAGGCCGGCGCAGAATGCGAAGACATCGATCAGTCCGTCACCAAGCTGGCTACCCATGTCGGATGCGCCGCCGTAACGAATGGTGGCCTTCACGCCAAGTGCGTCAAGCATCATGGGGAAGTAGGTTCCGCAGGTACCAGCCTTGGGGCCAACGCCAACGTTTTTGCCATTGAGTTCCATCACCGACTTGATGCCTGACTTCTGGGGGGCAATGAAGTGGAAGGGCGTGTCGTACATGGGGAATGCGGCGCGTGCATCTTTGTACTGCTTGCCTGCTGCCCATCCGGTGCCGTTCCAGCCGTGAATGGCCACACCCATGGTGGTCATTCCAAGCTCAATGTTTTTGCTGTTCACGAGAAGCAGGTTCTGGTTAGGACCCTGAGTCTGCTGTGTGGAGACATTGATGCCGAGCTTTTCAGAGAGCAGGGACGCCACAACGCCACCATAGATGAAGTAGGTGCCACCGACCGAAGCCGTTCCGAGCGTCAAGCTCTTGGGCCAGTTGGCTTTGTTCTGGGCCATGGCGCCAGAAATGGTTGCGACGGCTGCAACTGCGCAGACGGCAACCTTGGTAATCATTTTTGCTGCTTTCATTACAAAGGTCTCCTTAGGGTGAAATCAGTGGCTGACATTACCATGTGGCTTTTGAATCTGCATGGGGTAAACCCCCTAGCTTCTTGATTCACTCAGCCGATCGATGGTTGAAACATTCATCATTTCTGAGCGGATTAAAGCTTCGAAATTGTTGCGGCGCACACAGCCTCGGTCACCTGTCGAGTGGTAGCTTGGCCGCCAAGATCTCGGGTGTGGTGTTGCGGATTGGCCGTGACCAACTCAATGGCAGACATCAATGCTTTGGCGGCGCGATCTTCACCAAGGTGTTCAAGCAGCATCACCACGGACCAG
>CAYWPQ010000016.1:0-23778 GCA_964460315.1 uncultured Bordetella sp.
CACCCTATGCAAACCATGGCTCTTCAGGGGCTTCGCGTTCTTGATCTCTCAAGAATTCTTGCAGGTCCTTCCGCAGCGCAACTTTTAGGCGACCTCGGCGCCGATGTGGTGAAGGTTGAAAAACCAGGCGAGGGCGATGACACCCGAAAGTGGGGCCCGCCGTTTGTGGAAGACGCCGAAGGCAAGCCCACCTCCGAGAGCGCCTATTACCTATGCGCCAACCGCAACAAGCGTTCCATTGAAATTGACATTGCCTCGGAAGAGGGTCAGGCGCTGGTGCTAAAGCTTTTAGAACAGGCCGATGTGGTGATTGAAAACTACAAAGTGGGTGGCCTTGAAGCTTATGGTCTTAGCTACGCTCAACTGAAGGATCGCTTCCCTCGTCTTGTCTATTGCTCGATCACGGGCTTCGGCCAGACCGGCCCTTATGCGCCGCGGGCGGGCTACGACTTTCTCATTCAGGGCATGGGCGGCATCATGAGCATTACCGGCGAGCCAGAAGGCGAGCCCATGAAGGTGGGGGTGGGCATTGCCGACGTGATGACGGGCATGTACGCCACGGTGGGCATTCTTGCTGCACTTCGACACCGTGACGCCACCGGGCAAGGCCAGCACATTGACCTTGCGCTGCTGGACACTCAGATTGCCTGGCTGATTAACGCGGGCACAAGTTACCTGACCTCGCGGACCAACCCAACACGTCTGGGCAACGGCCACCCGAATATTGTTCCCTATCAGGTCTTTCCCACCGCCGACGACCCCATCATTATTGCCGTGGGCAATGACAGCCAGTTTCGAAAGTTCTGCGAACTTGCCAACATGAAAGGGGTTGCAGATCATCCCGACTACGCCACCAATGTCGCCCGTGTGAAAAACCGTGCTGCATTGATTGAACTAATTTCCAACGCTCTGCGTGCCCAACCCAGAAACCACTGGATTCAGGTCTTTGAGAAAGTTGGCGTCCCATGTGGCCCGGTCAACACCCTGGAGCAGGTGTTCAATGACCCCCATGTGCAACACCGTGGTGCCGAGGTAAAACTAGACCATCCATTGGCGGGTTCAGGTCATGTCACCGTGATGGCCAACCCCCTGAAGCTTTCTGAAACACCTGTTCAGTATCGACACGCACCGCCCATTCGTAATCAGCACGAAGAAGAAATTCTTCGTGACTGGCTTGGGCATTGATTCCCCAACCTGCTTATTTCACTTAAGGCATCTGTCATGACACTCACCCAAGAACAGCTCGCGCTTCAAGCCAAAGCCCGTGAACTCGCTCAGACGCAATTCGCGCCAACCGCTGCGGCTACTGACGCCACCGAAGCCTATCCCTGGGACAACATTAAAAAGCTCAACGAAGCTGGCTTTATGGGAATGACGATTCCCAAGGCCTATGGCGGTCAAGGCCTGGGTTATCTTGAAACTGTGCTGGTGATTGAAGAGATGGCCAAGGCCTGCGCCACCATGGGCCGCATCACGGTTGAAGCCAACATGGGGGCGATCGGCGCCATCATGGCTTATGGCAGCGAAGAGCAAAAGAAGATTGCGGCCGCCTGCGTTCTTTCCGGAGACAAGCCCGCCATCTGCATCTCCGAACCCAATGCGGGAAGTGCCGCCAGTGAGATGACCACCCGGGCCGACAAGCATGGCGACCATTACCTGATCAACGGCCACAAGTACTGGATCACCGGCGGCGGCGTTTCAAGACTTCACCTCATCTTTGCGCGTGTCTTTGATCAGGGTGTGGAGCAGGGCATTGGCGGCTTCATTGTGGTGCGCGAAAACAATGAACCCAAAGAGATCGTCATCGCCGAGCGCACCCCCTCCATGGGGGTGCGCGGCATTCCCGAAACCCATGTCTACTTCCGCGATCTGAAAGTGCATGAGTCCATGCTGCTCAAACCCATGGGCGATCTTCGCAAAGGTTTTTCCGGCTTGATGAATGCCTACAACGCCCAGCGTGTGGGCGCCGGCACCGTGGCCCTGGGTATTGCGCAAGGCGCCTTCGAAGAGGCTGTGGTCTACATGAAGCAGCGCGAACAGTTCGGCCGGCCGATCGCAGAATTTCAGGGGCTGCAGTGGATGCTGGCCGACATGTCGATTCAGCTGGATGCTGCGCGACTGCTTTTGCATCGT
The DNA here is from genome assembly GCA_964460315.1 of uncultured Bordetella sp. Lineage (GTDB taxonomy): Bacteria > Pseudomonadota > Gammaproteobacteria > Burkholderiales > Burkholderiaceae_A > Lacustribacter. The sequence goes on from CAYWPQ010000016.1 coordinate 2,134, forward strand.
GCCGCCAATGTGCCCTTGGGACAATTCCCCGATGTCAAGCTTGCCGCTCAGGGCAAGATCTATGCCGCTGAAACTGCGATCAAGGTCACCAACGATTCCCTGCAGATGTATGGCTCTTCCGGTTATTCGCGTGAGCTTCCGATGGAGCGCCATGTGCGTGATGCACGCATGTTCACCATTGCCGGTGGCACCGCCCAGATTCTTCGCAACCAGGTGGCCGGCTCCATTCTGGGCGCCAAGCTTCCTCAGACCCGGGATGGCTACATCAAACACCCCATCAAAGGCTAAGACCAAACCCGCAGATGGAATTTTCGTTTCTTGGTTTTACGCTGACAGCGCTGATTGGAAGTTTCGTTGGTCTTCTGATTGGTGGTTTCTCAAAAGGTGCGCTGGGTGCAGGGCTTCCGCTGATCTCGGTTCCCATCCTGGCGCTCTTTATGCCGGTGCCTCAGGCGCTGGTCATTTTGATCGTGCCCATCTTTATCACCAACATCTGGCAGGCCATGCAAGGCGGCAACCTGAAGGTGGTCTGGAAACGCTTCTGGCCCATTGCCATCATGCTGGTGATTGGGGTTGGCATTGGCGCTCAGATTCTGGTGCGGCTTAGCGAACAGCAGCTCTATCTGATCATGGGCCTGATTGTGATGGCCCAGCCGGTGCTTCGTCTTTTGAAGCCAAACGCAAGCTTCACCCCGCAAACCCAACGCTGGCTTGGCCCGCTCGTTGGTTTTACCGGTGGCGCTGTGGGGGGGATGTCGGGTTTTTATGGGCCGCTGATTCTTGTTTATCTCGCCACACTGAAACTTCAGAAAGACATCTTCACCGCCACCGTGGCCATGCTCTTCCTGTTTGGCGGCGGCGCACTGGCTATCTTTTTGGCTCAGGTGGGCGTGATGACAGTCAACGACATGCTGATGTCATGCATCGCTCTGATTCCCGCGTCACTGGGAATTCTCTGGGGTCAGAAAATTCGCGCAAGAATTAGCCAGACCACCTTTGACCGAGCACTGAGTATCACCTTGTTGGTCATGGGGGTAAGCCTTTTAATGAAAGCTTATTCAATCGGGGCCTGACAAGCTGGATTCCTCGCCTCGCAGATTCACCCCGCGCAGGCTTACCTCATGTCCGGTGGCATAAGAAAATCAAAGTCACAGCCATCTTCCGCCTGCAAAACATGACGGCTGTAGAGCGCCTCGTAGCCCCTTGTGGGCTCGGGGCGAAGGCCCTGAGCATCAAGTTCGGCACGACGACGATCAAGCTCTTCGTCTGCAACCAGCAGATCAATTCGCTTGTTCCGAATGCTTAGACGAATGGTGTCGCCATTTTTCACTAGGCCAAGCGGCCCACCCGCGGACGCTTCGGGCGAGACATGCAAGACAATGGTTCCAAACGCAGTGCCACTCATGCGGGCGTCGGAAATGCGAACCATATCTTTCACACCAGCGGCCGCAAGCTTTTTAGGAATGGGTAAATAACCCGCCTCGGGCATGCCGGTTCCGCTCTTGGGGCCAGCATTCTTTAACACCATGAAGTCTTTGGCGGTGATGTTCAGGTCTGGGTCATCCACACGCTTGGCAAGATCTTCCAAAGACTCAAACACCACCGCACGGCCTTCGGATTCAAAAAGGGTTTTGTCAGCCGCCGACCGTTTCATGATGGCGCCAGCGGGTGCCAAGGAACCAAACAAAGCCACCAGGCCGCCCATGGGGTCGATGGGGTTGCTGATGGGACGAATCACCGATGAGTCAACCCAGCAGTCGCGCTCGGCCTCGATTCGCTCACCCAGGGTTTCGCCAGTGACGGTGATGCAGTCAAGGTGCAGCAGGCCTTTTAGTTCACGCAGCACAGCCGTCATGCCACCGGCTGCAAAAAAATCTTCCATGTAGTGGCTGCCCGTGGGCTTTAAGTCCACCAGAACCGGTGTGGTGTCGCTGAGTTCATTGAGTCGATCCAGCGAAATCTTCACGCCAGCACGACCCGCCACCGCCGTGAGGTGAATGATGGCGTTGGTGGACCCGCCAATCGCCAGCAGCACCCGAAGCGCATTGTCAATGGACTTGTCGGTAATGACATCCCGGGGCTTGATGCCTGTGCGAATCAGCTGAACAGCAAGCGCTCCTGAACGCTCGGCCGCACGCAGACGATCGGCGTGCACTGCAGGAATAGCAGCGCTGCCGGGAATCATCATGCCCAGTGCTTCAGCAATACAAGCCATGGTGCTGGCTGTGCCCATCACCGCGCAGGTTCCTGCTGTGGTGGCTAGCGAGCCTTCGATCTCGCGAATGCTTTGTTCCGAAACCTTGCCCGCGCGGTACTGCCCCCAGAACCTTCGGCAATCGGTGCAGGCGCCAAGCCGCTCGCCCTGATAACGACCGGTCATCATTGGTCCGGTGACCAGCTGCACCGCAGGCAGATTGGCCGAGACCGCACCCATCAGCTGGGCAGGCACGGTTTTGTCGCAGCCACCGATCAGCACCACAGCGTCCATGGGCTGAGCACGCACCATTTCTTCGGTGACCATGCTCATCAGATTGCGGAACATCAGACTGGTTGGCGACAGGAAGACCTCACCCAAGGAAATGCTGGGAAATTCAATGGGCAGTCCACCGGCCGCCAGGATTCCGCGCTTGGTGGCCTCGACCAGCTCCGGCATCATGCGATGGCAGTTGTTAAAGCCTGATCCCGTTGAGGCAATGCCCACGATGGGCTTGGCCAACATCTCGTCGGTGTAACCCATCGACTTGATGAACGAACGACGAAGGTAGGCGGCGAAACCAGCATCACCGTAATTGGTGAGGCCACGGGTGATTCCTTGGACAGGCTGAGTCATGAGGCGTCTTTCTCGGGCATGGCAATCTTGAGTAAATCATCGGGCAGGCCTTTGTCGGGCTTCACGCCAAGATCTCGAAGCATCTCCACCTGACGAACCACATTGCCAGGGCCTTCCGAGAGCTGACGAATGGCGGTTTCATGACTTTTGCTGGCCGCATCGAGATTCTTGCGCACCGTCATCATGGTTTCCACAAAGCCCCTGAATTTGTCATAGAGCATCGCTCCACGGTTGGCAATCTCCACGGCGTTTCGCCCAATGCGTTCTTGCCGCCAGAGGTATTCCACCGTGCGCAAGACAAACAGCAGGGTGTTGGGGCTTACCAGCAGGACATGTTTGTTCCATCCGTCTCGCCAGAGTTCATCATCATTGCCCGTGGCCAGCAGAAATGCGGGCTCCACCGGAACAAACATCATGACGAAGTCGGGCGATCGATCACCATGAATGCCCTGGTAATTCTTTTTCGAAAGTCCGTCCATATGAGCGCGAATGGAGCCCAGATGTTCTTTCAGTTTGGCGGCACGAAGACTGTCGTCGTTGCTATTGAAATATTCTTCATACGCTTTCAGAGAAACCTTTGAATCGACAATTAAAAATCGCTCTTCGGGCAGCTGAATCACCACATCGGGCTTTCGGCTTCGGCTCTGATCTTCGGCAGCGTCATGGGTCTGCTGCACAAAAAATTCGCGGTCGCGCGCAAGGCCAGAGACCTCCAGCACGCGTTCAAGAATCATCTCGCCCCAGTCGCCCACCATCTTGTTGTCGCCCTTCAGGGCCGAGGCCAAATTCTTCGCGTCTTGGGAAATTTTTTCTTGGGCATCCAGCAGCGCCTTCACGCGCTCATTCAAGGTGATGCTTCCAGCCTGGGTGGTTTCTTTTAAACCCGTGACTTCTTTGGTGAACTGCTCGAACTGGGTTTTCAAGGGGGCCAAAAGCCCATGAAGATGGGTCTGGTTGGTCTGAGCCAGCTGCTGGGCCTGGGCCTTTAACAGTTCTTCTGCAAAAAGCTTCGCACGGGTTTCAACTTCTTGGCTTGAGGCCTCCCGCTCTTCCAGGCGCACCTTGGTGGCCGCAAGTTCGGCAGCAAGCTGCTGTCGTGCGGCCGACATCTTCCAGGCCACGAGTGCCGCGCCCAACACCAAACCAATGACCAAGCCCAGCAAAAGCTCGAGTGCATTCATCGCTAACTCCGCTTAAACGAAAAACAGGGTGGCCAGCCCAAGGAATAGAAAAAAGCCCATCGAGTCTGTGCTGAATGTCAGCAGCACCGAAGACCCGATGGCCGGGTCACGGCCCAGCTTTTGCAAGACCAGCGGCACGACAATGCCAATCAAGGCGCCCAGCAAAAGATTCAGAAGAATCGCCAACATCATGGTGAAGCCCAGCATCGCGCCATGGCTGGTGTCAGAATAAAGCCACCAGGCAAAGGCGCCAGCCACACTGCCCCAGACCAGGCCATTTAAGCCGGCAATGCCGAATTCCTTGGCAAACACCCGAGGGGCATTTTTTGCGGTGACCTGACCCAGTGCGATCGAACGAATGAAGAGTGTCATGGTCTGGTTGCCCGAATTTCCCGCGATGCCCGCCACAATGGGCATGAGGGCGGCCAGTGCCACCACTCGCTCGATGGTTCCCTCAAAGGCGCCAATCACACGCGAGGCAAAAAACGCTGTGCAGAGATTTAAGGCAAGCCAAAGCCAGCGATTTTTGGCTGACTCCCAGACCGACGAAAACAAATCTTCTTCGTCGCGAAGACCGGCCTGGGCAAAGACATCCTGTTCACCTTCTTCACGAATGACATCGACAACCTCGTTCACGGTGAGCCGGCCCAAAAGACCGCCGTGCCGATCCAGCACCGGCGCGGACACCAGGTCATAGCGCTCGAAGGCCTGGGCGGCCTCGCTGACATCATCGTGGGGCTCAAGTGCCGTGACGTCTTTGATCATGACCTCACGCACCAGAGTTTCAGGCTCATGCACAAGCAGCGTGCTGATGGGCAGCGCGCCCTGAAGCTTTTCCTGGCGATCCACCACAAAGACCTGATCCGTGTGATCAGGTAGTGCATCAAACCGGCGCAGATAACGCAGCACTACCTCCAGGCTGACGTCGTCACGAATCGTGACCATTTCAAAATCCATGCGCGCGCCCACGCTACCCTCGGGGTAAGACATGGCGGCACGAAGCTGTTCGCGCTCTTCAATGGAGAGACCCTCACTGACTTCCTCCACCACTTCTTCGGGAAGATCTTGGGCGAGCGCCGCCAGATCGTCGGTGTCCAAGGTTTCCGCGGCCGCCACAAGCTCGTCGCGATCCATCGAGGCAATGAGGGTTTCCCGAACGGCGTCTGAAACTTCCACAAGAATTTCGCCATCGCGCTCGGCACGCACCAGATCCCAAATAGCCAGACGCTCTTCCCGTGGAAGCGCCTCAAGGATGTAGGCAATGTCTGCTGGGTGAAGACGATCCAGCCTTGCCTGCAAGGCGGCCGTTTGCTGTTTCACAAGAAGCTGTTCCACCAGGGCCTGTCGATCGGACCCCACGCTGTGCTGCTCTCGGTGCACTAGGTCGGATTCAACTTTTTGGCGCGCAAGCATCTCTTGCACTTCAATCAGTGCAAGCTGGGCCGCTTCAGGGTCTCGGATGGAGTGTTGATGGTGATCGGTCATATTTGTCGGTCAAGCTGCCGACAACTTTAAACGACATTGCGCCAGGACCGAAGCGGTTTCAGGTCGAATACCTCGCCAAAGGAAGAAGGCCTCGGCCGCTTGTTCTACCAGCATGCCCAGGCCGTCGGCCACCTTGGGTGCGCCGGCCTCTCTGGCCTGCTGCATAAAGGGCGTATCAGCTGCGCCATACATCATGTCCAGCGCCAGCATCGATTCCTGGAATCGAGCTGGATGAATATCAAGGGCTGAGCCACCAAGGCTTGTCGATGTTGCGTTAATGATCAGATCGTCTCGGTAAGGGATGTCTTCAGTGGATTCAGGCAGGGCGTCATGGGGTGAAGCAGCAAGGATTGAAAGAGGAAGCGCAGAAAGCCAAGACGATGCCAGGGCGTCCAGTGATTGCCAGCGATCAGCCACCTGCTGGGCCTTGTCAAAGGTGCGATTGGCAAGCCGAAGCCTTCGGACACCAGCCGCGCGCAGCGGCCCAATCACGCCTTGTCCTGCACCACCCGCGCCAATCAGCAATACTGTCTTGTCTTGCAGGCTTCCTGCGCCGCCCAGAAGGCGCTCAAGATCTCGAACCAGTCCGATGCCGTCGGTGTTGTCTGCTGCTACGAAACCCTGGGCGTCCCATCGCAGCGTGTTGATCGCAGCCGCCATGGTGGCTCGCTCAGAAATTTCCCAGTCCAGCGACTGCGCCAAAGCAAAGGCATGTTCTTTCAGCGGTACCGTCAGGTTCACTCCGCCAAAGCCACTGGCCATGAGTTCCTCAAGCTTGGCGGACAGCTGATCGGCACTGACCTGCAAGGCCTGGTAGTGCATGGTCTGGTCTGTCTGCTCGGCGAACTGGGTGTGAATCCAAGGCGACTTGCTGTGGGCAATGGGGTCGCCAAGCACGGCGTAATGCTGAGGGGTGTCTTGATCGGATGCCATGTCGATATCTTCGTTGAGTGCCAAGGCCTGTGCAATCACGGAAACGAAGCGCGCCTGCAATGAGAGATCCAGAGCGTCCGAGGCAAGGATTTCCAGTTCCACCTCGGTGCCCGGAGAAAGCTCGGGCGCATCGTTGCAGCGAAGCACACACGGCGCCGAACGCAGACGAAATGCGCCCTCACGAAGCGCGACGGCGCGTTCTCGAATGGACACGCCCTGGTCCACGGCCGACCAGGATTCACCACCGCCAAGGCCATGCTGCAGCCCAATCCAGCGCTGGGCCCAATAACGCTCCAGCGTGTCTTGAAAATCGCCGTATTGGTTGTAAAGGGTATCGAACTGGGTGACGCTTGAAAAAAGTTCGGCCTCATTGCCTTTGAACACCGCAGGGCGATGACCCAGCACCGAAAGCATCTGCCATTGGTTGAGAAGATCACTGTAGCGACGCAGAGGCGATGTCGACCAGGCGTAGTTGTTCACGCCAAGGCCCTGATGAGGCCCGGGCTGCGTCTGCATTCGAACTCGCCCCATGGTCTGCACGCGATAGACCCCTGGAAGCCTTGCCAGCGCAAGCATGTCGCCCCACGAGGTATTGGCAAGAATCATGAATTCCGAAACCAGAATATCCACAGGTGATCCGCGCCTGCGGGTGACAATTCGCGGCAGGCCGTCGCCCTGCTCTTTGGCCTTGGGGTTGTCGGAATTCCAATCGACATAAAAATTAAAGTCGACCCGGCCGGTGGGCTCGGGCTTTCCGCGTGCCGTTTCGCGCTGTTCCCGAAGCTTATGGGCCAGCATCAGCAGAGGCTTGAGGCCCTCCCAGGGAAGACGATCCGCGCCAATCGATTCGATGGGCTGGTCAAGCTCAGACTCCCATTCCCCGAGCCGAAGATTTTTTGCAATCTGTACACGTTCAAGTTTGGATTGGCTTGCAAGCTTTTCTCCCTCGGCGCTGAAATCCACATACAGCGAAAGGGCGGGTCGGGCCTGGCCTTCATCCAGAGAAAAAGCAGCAATCAGGTCACGAGGCAACATGGTGATCTTGTCGCCAGGAAAATAAACGGTTGAGGCGCGTTCAAGGGCCATCTGTCCAACATCGCTGTCGGGCTGAATTCCGACACCGGGCGCTGCAATGTGAATGCCTACCCGCCATCCGCCATCGGGCCTTGGCGCCAATGAAAAGGCGTCATCGATTTCGTCCGTGGTGACATCGTCAATCGAATAAGCAGGCTGAGGGGCTAGGGGAAGATCCAGCTTTGCCGCCTGTTCAATCACCTCTTGAACCTTGTCCGCAGAAACGGAAAACCCTGTGCCATGAGGAAAACACTGCTGAAGGAAACGCGCGTAGTGAAGGCTGTAATTCGAAGGCAGGCCACCGCGTTCAAGCAAAAGCTTGGCCGGAGAAATCTGCAGGGCATGAGAGGCCGAATCCAAAGCCTTATAGGCAATCGATTGTTTGTCCGGGCGAATCAAAAGCTGCAAAGCCTGCACACGAATTTCTTCAGGCAGGCCGCCATGAAGAATGTCATCGTGCATGCGCTGCTGGGCTTCGGCAGCCAGACGCTTGCGTTCGGCGCCCGCCAGCGCCGCTTTGAGTGACTCTTCCGGGGCAGCCTTATAACGCCCACGCCCCTTACGATAAAAATACATGGGGGATTGATGCAGGGCGATCATCACGCCGGCGGTTTCCGTTGGGCTTGGCGTGGCCGAGAAGATCTCTTTGGCGAACTCATGGGCATCGAATTCTTCCTCAGGAGCGCATTCCCAGAGAAACTGTGGATCCAGATCTTGGGCAATGGCTTGGGCCTGCGGCAAAAGCTGATCTCGGGCGGGCTCCTTGAACTGCAACAGAATGGTGTTGCGTTTGATCTTGTTGCGCTTGCCCGTGGGCATTTCCACCTGAACGGTGGCCTCGGCCTCGGCGAACAAGGTTCCCACCTTGAACCCGCCATCTTCCTCAAAAAGTAAAAACATCGTGTGCTATTGGATGTTGGCAGCCGAAAGGGCCGCAAGAAGTTTGTCGTGCAGGCCGCCAAAGCCTCCGTTGCTCATCACCAGCACCCGATCACCGGGCTTGGCCTCGCTCACAATCTGGTTGACGAGCGTGGGAATTTCACGGCTAATCGCAGCCTTGTCGCCCAAGGGCGCAAGAGCCGCGGCCAGATCCCAGTCGATGCCGCCCGCATAGGCAAACACCCGATCGGCATCGCGCAGACTGTCCGCAAGCCTTGAGGCCATCACACCCAATTTCATCGTGTTCGATCGCGGTTCGATCACGGCAAGAATACGGCCGGGTTCTTTTGAACGCGTCATCTGCGCGCGCAGACCTTGCACCGTGGTGGCAATCGCGGTGGGGTGATGGGCAAAGTCATCAAGCACCTGAACCGACGACACTTCGCCACGAATCTGCATCCGACGCTTCACCCCTTGAAACTTTTCAATGGCGGCAAGGGCTTGATCGGGCGAGACGCCATAGGCCACCGCCGCTGCAATCGCGGCCAGAACATTGCTTCGATTGTGTTGGCCCGAAAGCGGGGTACGACAGATTCCAAGAGGGCTGTCTTGACGGGTCACCTGAAGCGCTTCAAATGGACTGGTCTTTGGTTGGCTGGCGCCTGCGGCATCTTCTGCAAGCGGTGTGATGGACCATGCATCGGCCCGATCAAACCATTCGATGGGAGTGAATGCGCCGCGTGCCAGAACCCTTTCCAGGGCCGGCTCTTGGCCGTTCACAATCAAGCGGCCATGCGAAGGCAGCGTGCGGATCCAATGATGGAACTGGGTTTCAATGGCCGCGAGGTCCGCAAAGATATCGGCATGATCGAATTCAAGATTGTTCAATACGGCGATCTCAGCGGGGTAGTGCAGAAACTTGGAGCGCTTGTCGAAAAAGGCGGTGTCGTATTCGTCAGCCTCGATGACAAAGGGCTGATCACCCGACGGCCAGTTCGGGTTAAGCCGAGCGGAATATCCAAAGTTCTCGGGAACGCCGCCAATTAAAAAAGATGGAGCAAGACCTGCGTGTTCAAGAATCCAAGCCAGGATCGAGCTGGTGGTGGTCTTGCCGTGTGTTCCCGAGACCGCCAACACCCGGTGGCTGCGAAGAATGTTTTCAGAAAGCCACTGCGGCCCGGAGATTATCTTTTCACGCCGGTTCAAAAGCGCTTCAATCAGGGGCATGCCCCTTATGGCGACATTGCCGATCACCCAGAGGTCGGGTTTTAACGCCAGCTGGTCTTCAGCAAAACCCTCCGTGAGTTCAATGCCCGCCTGCTCGAGCTGGGTGCTCATGGGCGGGTAGACATTGGCGTCACAGCCGGTGACCCGATAGCCTGCGGCACGAGCAAGCTGAGCCAGACCGCCCATGAAGGTGCCGCAGATTCCGACAATATGAATATGCATGGCAAGCATTGTAGCCATCGGCATAATCAGGGCCATGGCATCACAACGACCCCTTCCCGAGCTGGCCCACATGGCGGCTGTCCTGATTGCTGAAGAAGGGCTGGACTACGCCTCGGCCAAGCGCAAGGCCTATGAACGTCTGACGGGCGGTCATGGCGGGAGGATCGCCAAGGAGATGCTGCCGACCAACGACGAGGTTGAGGAAGCCTTGCGTGAATACCAAGAGCTTTTTCAGTCGGATGAACAGCCCGCAAGGCTGCTGAGCCTTCGACGGAAGTCCCTGGCGCTGATGGAACTACTCGAGAATTTCGCGCCCGTGGTCACGGGAGCCATCGCCAACGGAACCGCCAGCGAGTTCTCCGACATCCACCTTCAGTGCTTTGCTGACAGCGCCAAGGAGCTCGGGATCTTTCTTGCCGACCAGAGAATCGCCAACGAGGTGGGCACCATGGCCCATTTCCGCTCTGGCGAGCCCGATGTCGAGGCGATAGCCTTGCAGTGGCAGGGGGAACTGGCGGTGATTGCGGTTTATCCGGAACATGAGGCCAGAATTTCAGCCAAAGCTTCGAAAGGCAGACTCCTTCGAGTCGATCGTCAAGGGCTTGTGGCGCTGATTGAAGAGACCGAGGCAGTCCTCCCGAAGCGCTGAGAAACAACTAAGGAATAATCAGGTTATGAGATCCAACCGCAAATCCATCATTGCCATCGTGGCCCTGGTCATGCTGATTCTTGGCGTGGCCATCGGCTCTTGGCGCATTCAGCCCAATGCCGTTGACCCCGCCAACTGGGTCTTTGAGCTGAGCTTCCCAGACCCCAAAGGAGAAGCCACGCCCTTGGCCAACACCCGGGGCAGGCTGACTGTGGTCAACTTCTGGGCCACCTGGTGCCCACCATGCATCGAGGAAATGCCTGAACTTTCTCGAATTCATGCCGAAATGTCGCCAAAAGACATCAAAATAGTCGGTTTAGCCGTTGACTCACCATCCAATGTCAGGGAGTTCCTTGAAAAGAACAGCGTGAGCTACCCGCTTCTCATTACCGGGGCCTCGGGGTCGGAGCTTGCCAAACGGCTTGGGAACGCCATTGACGCGCTCCCTTATACAGTACTTATCGATGAAAAAGGTAACGTTTTAAAGCAAAAAGCCGGCAGAATCCATGAAGAAGAGCTAAGGAAGTGGGTCGCTGAAGCGATTTAAACTGCGTTAGAATCGCTCCCTCTGACTTTGGATGGAGCGGACTGCATGCCGTCATCTTCGTTGATCTGGGTTCTTCATGGCCCCAACTTGAATCGTCTTGGTTTGCGTGAGCCTGAAATCTATGGCGCCACCACCCTGGCTGAAATCGATTCCACCCTGGCCTCGGAAGCCAAAGTCCTTGGCCTGCAGCTTGAGTCCTTTCAGACGAACCATGAGGGCGTGATGATTGACCATATTCATCAGGCGCCCACTAAAAAGGTGGCCTTCATCATCATTAATCCGGCGGCCTTCACCCACACCAGTGTTGCAGTGCGGGATGCGCTCGCCGCGGTGGCCACCCCTTTTGTGGAAGTGCACCTTTCCAATGTGCACAAGCGAGAAGCCTTTCGCCATCACTCCTATTTCTCAGACCTGGCCGAAGCCGTGATCTGCGGTCTTGGGCCCTTGGGCTATTCGGCCGCGCTTCAATTCGCAGCCAACCGAATTCAACACCGTTAAACCCACAAGGAGAGATCCAAACATGGACCTTCGTAAGCTGAAAACACTCATCGACCTGGTCGCCGAATCCGGCATTGCAGAGCTCGAGATCACCGAAGGCGAAGACAAGGTTCGCATCGTGAAGTCCGGCGCTGCGCCGCAGGCGTCCCACGTCAGCCACGTCTATGCTGCGCCCTCTGGGCATGCCGCACCGGCACCGGCCGAGCAACCCCTGGCGGCAGCGATCGCGGCAGAGCCGGAACTACCTTCCGGCACCGTGATCAAGTCCCCCATGGTGGGTACTTTTTATCGCGCATCGTCACCCGGCGCGGACCCCTTTGTTTCAGTGGGCACATCCGTGAAAGAGGGTCAGGCGCTTTGTGTCATTGAAGCTATGAAGCTGATGAACGAGATCCCTTCGGACGTTTCCGGTGTGATCAAAGAGGTTCTGGTCGAAAACGGCCAGCCTGTTGAGTTTGGTCAGCCGCTCTTTGTTATCGCTTAAGCCGAGATCACCCAACCATGGCCCTTTTTGAAAAAGTATTGATTGCGAATCGCGGTGAGATTGCGCTCCGAATTCAGCGTGCCTGCCGCGAGCTTGGCATCAAGACCGTTGTGGTGCATTCCGAGGCCGACACCGACGCCAAGTATGTGAAGCTTGCCGACGAATCAGTCTGCATTGGGCCTGCACCATCGCGTCAGAGCTATCTGAACGTACCGGCCATCATTGCAGCGGCCGAAGTCACGGATGCCGAGGCGATTCATCCAGGCTACGGCTTTCTGTCAGAAAACGCTGACTTTGCTGAGCGGGTTGAAAAAAGTGGCTTCAAATTTATTGGGCCAACCGCGGATGTGATTCGCACCATGGGCGACAAGGTGGCGGCTAAGAAGGCCATGATCGCGGCGGGTGTGCCCTGCGTTCCCGGCTCCGACGGTGCGCTGCCGGACGACCCCAAGGAAATTGTGCGCATCGCCCGCGCCGTAGGTTATCCCGTCATCATTAAAGCGTCGGGTGGCGGTGGTGGCCGTGGCATGCGCGTGGTGCACACCGAAGCAGCCTTGCTTAACGCCGTGGCAACCACCAAGGCCGAGGCAGCAGCAGCCTTTAACAACCCCGAGGTCTACATGGAGAAATTCCTGGAGAACCCTCGGCATATTGAGATCCAGATCCTTGCCGACCACTTCGGCAATGTTGTGCACCTGGGCGAGCGTGACTGCTCGATGCAGCGTCGCCACCAGAAGGTTCTTGAAGAGGCGCCCGCGCCCAAGCTTCTTGCCAAGCTGCGTGATCGAACCGGTGACCGATGCGCCGAGGCCTGCCGGCGAATTGGCTATCGGGGCGCCGGAACCATCGAGTTCCTGTTTGAGAACAACGAGTTCTATTTCATTGAAATGAATACCCGTGTTCAGGTGGAACACCCTGTCACCGAACTGATCACAGGCATTGACATCGTTCAAGAACAAATCCGGGTGGCGAGTGGCCAGCGGCTTCGGTTCAAGCAAAAAGACATTGCCTTCAAGGGGCATGCCATTGAATGCCGAATCAATGCCGAGGACCCCTACAAGTTCACGCCTTCACCCGGCAAGATTCTGAATTGGCATGCGCCTGGCGGCCCCGGTGTTCGCGTGGACTCTCATGCCTACAACGGTTATGTGGTGCCCTCGCACTACGACTCCATGATCGCCAAGATCATTGTTTATGGCGACACCCGCGCCCAGGCCATTGCCCGGATGCAGATTGCGCTCTCGGAAACCATCGTCGAGGGCATTCAGACGAATGTACCTCTGCACCGTGAACTGATGCGTGATGCCCATTTCATCGATGGTGGCACCTCGATTCACTACCTTGAGCACATGCTTGCCGCCCGTGAGCGCGAACGGGACTTGTAAGCCAAGGCATGCGTGAGCTGGTTTTTGAGACCGATCAGGGCGACTGCGATGAGATCTCGGATCGCCTGATCGAACTTGGTGCGCTATCCGTCTCGGTCGAAGACGCCCTGGCAGAAAGCGACGACGAACAACCCATCTTTGGCGAACCCGGAACACCCACCGACCTTCAGTCATGGCCATGCTCGAAGGTGGTGGTGCTTCTTGACTCATCCACCGACTGCGCCGACTTCTGGGAACGTTTTTGTCGTGACGAGCCTCGCTTTGATTCGGCGTTGATTGAGCTTCGCGAGTTGTCGGATCGCGACTGGGTGAGCGAAACCCAGCGACAGTTCACACCGCTTCAGATCGCGGACAGGCTGTGGGTTGGCCCGCACTGGACATCGCCACCCGAAGGCTTTCCAAACAATGCCGTGCGCATTCAGCTTGACCCCGGCATGGCCTTTGGCACAGGAAGCCATGCCACCACACAGCTCTGCCTCGAATCGATGATTCGAGTCATGGATCACGCCAAAAAGCCGTTGCGTGTTCTTGATATGGGCTGCGGATCGGGCATCTTGGCAATCGCCGCGGCGAAACTTGGCGCTGCTGAGGTTCTGGCCGTTGATATTGACCCCATTGCCGTGGTCACTTCGGAACAAAACGCCAAAGCCAACCATGCCGTGATCACAGCCCAAGATGCGGATCAGGACATCGCCGGAGAATTTGACCTGGTGGTGGCCAACATTCTTGCCCAGCCTCTGAAAGTGCTTGCGCCCACCCTCACCCGCATGACCAAACCTTCAGGCCAGCTTCTGCTTTCTGGCATCTTGGCCCGGCAGGCTGACGAAATTTTGGATGTCTACCGGCCGCTTGCCACCCATCTTCCCGAGATGCATGTTTTGCAGGAACGGGATGGATGGGTCTGCATTGGCACACTCATTCACCCCAACCCAAGGAACTGACGATGACCGTCAAAATTAGTGGTTCGATTGCGTTTGACACCATCATGGTCTTTGAAGGCCGTTTTCGCGAACACATCCTTCCTGACCAGGTGCACATGTTGAATGTGGCCTTTCTTGCCCCTCAGATGCGTCAGGAGTTCGGTGGCTGCGCTGCGAACATTGCCTACACCCTTCGCAGCCTCGGCCATGACTGCGGCCTTCTGGGAGCGATTGGCAAGGATGGGGTCGATTACCTGAAACGGCTTGCAAGCCTTGGCATTGATGTCTCTGCGGTGCTCCTGGCAGATGACTGCTTTAGCGCCCAGGCTTTTATCACCACCGACCTTGACGACAACCAGATCACCGCCTTTCATCCGGGCGCGATGAATCGCGCAGGCGAAGTTGGGCTGACCAGCAGCGCCGTGAAAGAAACCCTGCTGGGCATTGTGTCGCCCAACGGTAAAGCGGCCATGTTGCGTCATGCCGACGAATTTGCTCGCCAGAAGATCCCGTTCGTTTTTGACCCAGGCCAGGCCATGCCTATTTTTAACGCGCAAGAGCTTGATGAGCTTGTCAGCCAGGCCACATGGGTGGCGGTGAACGACTATGAAGGCCACATGCTTGCCGAAAAATTAGGCTGCAGTTTGGGGTCCCTGGCGAAGCGAGTGGCTGGTGGTCTGATCGTCACCCGCGGTGCCGAGGGCGTGGATCTGATGGAACAATCAGGAGTCACCCGGGTCGAAGGATTGGATGTAGCGTCATTACTGGGCTTGAGGGCCATCGACCCCACCGGCTGTGGCGACGCCTTCCGCGGAGGCCTTCTGTATGGCCTGGCTACCGGCGCGTCGCTTTTGGATAGTGCTCGGCTTGGTAATGTCATGGGGGCGCTGAAGGTGGTGCATCGCGGCGCGCAGAATCATCCCATCAGCCCCGCCATTGCCCAAGCTCAGCTGCAAAAGATTTACCCGGACACTGCCAGCCGAATCCAATTTGCTTGTTAATTTTTTAAGGACACCGCGATGAACCGAATCATGAACTCCAGCACGAAGGTCTCCAACGCCCCAGTGGGGCCTGGCCCAACACCCGGCAGATTGTCTGGCAAAACCCAGACGCGCTGGACAACGCTCATGGCCGTGGGTCTCTCCGCTGCGGTGATCTCTGGATGCGCAACCCAGAGCAGCTCCTCCGCGGTTTATCGCTCGAGTGATACCCAACGTGAACAGACCGTTCGTATGGCGGTGGTTGAAAGCGTTCGTGAAGTCACGATTCAGCGTGACAGCAAAGGCATTGGCACCGTGGGTGGCGCCGTCATTGGCGGTCTTGCGGGAAGCTCCGTGGGCGGAGGCCGCGGCCAGGACATCGCCACGGTGGTCGGTGCCATTGGCGGATTGGTGGCGGGTCAGGCCATTGAAAATCAGGCGAATCAGCGCAAGGGTTACGAGATCACGCTGAAATACGACTCCGGCGAGACCCGAGTCATCGTTCAAGAGGCCGATGTTGAAATTCGTGCGGGCGATCGGGTTCGTGTCGTCACGGGCGTCAACGGTGCCCTGCGGGTCACGCGCTAACTGAGCCCGTTTTAAAACAAGGCGCGCATCACCCAGATTTCAACTTCGCCCAGCACCGCAGCGGCGACCTGAAGCATTAGAAACGCGCCAATCGGCGACCAGTCAAACCCCGACGGGGTTTTGGCGACGCCGAACGGACGAGCACCCCGCTTTGCTGACCGGCCCAGAAGTGCCCGAAAAGGGGCCAGCATGGGCGCCGAAAGCAGATCAAACACTGGCTTTAATGGATGCATCGGGTTGATCCATGAGATCGCCACCATGGCAATCAAGATCACCACTCCAAGCTGCAAAAGCCAGCCCAGCATCCAGACCACGGCCAATACGACTAGCCAGCCAAAGGGTGCAACAGGCTTCGCATCCGGGTGAGTGTTGGCACCCAACAGCCCCCAGGATGTCAGCAGAAAAAAGCCAACCGCCAAAAGTAGCGAAAGCAACAACGAGGCAAGCAGGCTAGCCCAGTCCACGCCGCCAAAGCCGGGCAAAAGGCGTCGAATCGGAAGCACCACCCAGTCGGTTAGACGAAAGGTGGCCCTGCTGACGGGATTTTGGACGTGGAGCCTGACCATCTGAAGATAAGCCCGCAAGCCGCAGGCCACCACGAAGAGGCTGCCAATAGTTTTAATCACAAGCCAGATGATCGACATGGGCTAGATGATAAGGCGAAAAAAAAGCCCCGCAACTGCGGGGCTTTTAATGTCTTGTGCCAGTAAAAACTGACGCGAAGACTTAAGGACGGCTACCCGTTGGGAAAGGCCATGTGCTCGAAAGCGTTGCTGCAGCAGCAGGAGCTGCGGCGGCTTTCTTCGAACGCTTCTTGGCAGCGCGCTTCTTAGCGGCAGGCTTCTTAGCAGCAGCTTTCTTGGCAGCAGGCTTCTTCGCAGCGCGCTTTTTGGCGGCGGGCTTCTTAGCAGCAGCTTTCTTGGCAGCAGGCTTTTTAGCAGCTTTCTTTGCGCCTTTTTTAGCGGCGCGCTTTTTTGCTGCGGGCTTTTTAGCAGCTTTCTTGGCTGCAGGCTTCTTCGCAGCAGCTTTCTTCGCTACACGCTTTTTAGCAGCAGGCTTTTTGGCCGCGCGCTTTTTAGCAGCAGGCTTCTTAGCAGCAGCTTTTTTGGCTGCAGGCTTCTTGGCCGCTACTTTCTTTTTCGCAGCAGGCTTCTTCTTTGCTGCGGGCTTCTTCTTTGCTTTCTTCTTTGCTTCTTCAGCCATGGAGTACTCCTTCAAGCTTGAACAAAAGGGGATTCGCACCGGGTGGTCCGAACCATTCATTTGCGCAAGGAGAGAAGCTCCCAACGCTAATGAATACTGTTTGACGCGGACCCGGATGCACCTTTTGGCTTACTCCCAGGACAACGCGCCGCCCGTTTGATACTCGATCACACGGGTTTCAAAGAAATTCCTCTCCTTTTTGAGGTCCACCATTTCGGACATCCAGGGAAAGGGGTTTTCCTCGTTACCGAAGATGGGCTCTAGGCCGATCTGCTGGCAACGACGATTGGCGATATAACGAAGGTAGGACTTGAACATCGAGGCATTGAGCCCCAGCACGCCACGCGGCATGGTGTCTTCGGCGTAGCGGTATTCAAGGTCAACGGCCTTGCGGAAGAGGTCGGCGATTTCGTCACGGAATTCAGCCGTCCAGAGGTGGGGGTTTTCAAGCTTGATGGTGTTGATCAGGTCGATGCCGAAATTGCAGTGCATGGACTCGTCACGCAGGATGTACTGGTACTGTTCAGCGGCGCCCGTCATCTTGTTCTGACGGCCAAGGGCCAGAATCTGGACAAAACCGACATAAAAGAAAAGGCCTTCCATCAGGCAGGCAAAGACGATCAGCGACTTCAATAGCTTCTGGTCGGCTTCAAGAGTGCCGGTCTTAAATTCTGGGTCGGTCAGGGTGTCGATGAAGGGGATGAGGAATTCATCTTTGTCACGGATCGAGGCGACCTCGTGGTAGGCATTGAAGATTTCGGCTTCTTCCAGGCCCAGCGACTCCACAATGTACTGATAAGCATGGGTGTGGATGGCCTCTTCGAAGGCCTGACGAAGCAGATACTGGCGGCATTCGGGCGCCGTGATGTGCCGGTAAGTACCCAAAACAATGTTGTTGGCTGCTAATGAATCTGCAGTCACAAAGAAGCCCAGGTTGCGCTTAATTAAGCGACGCTCGTCGTCGGTCAGGCCATTGGGGTCTTTCCAGGTGGCGATGTCGCGAGACATGTTGATTTCCTGGGGCATCCAATGGTTGGCGCAGCCCGCAAGGTATTTTTCCCAAGCCCACTTGTATTTAAAAGGAACCAGCTGGTTGACGTCGGTCTTGGCATTGATGATGCGCTTGTCTTCCACGCGAACACGGCGGGAGGTGGCATCTTCGGCGGCAAGAGGGGCAGCCACTGATCCGGCGAAGGCCGCAGCAGAGGAAACCATCGAGGATGAAACAGCGGCGGAAACGCCTTGCGCCGGCATCATGGCCGGTGACATGGTTGGCATCCCGGGGTTCCGGGTGGGTGCCTGCGCAGCGGTGTTGGAGCTATCTTCCCAGTTCAGCATTTCGACTCTCACTTTTCTTTCGGTTCGGTTTTGTGACTACCAAAAAATGAAAGCAACGTGAGATTCGGTTGTTGTACACAGCGCGAATAATGCAAGAACATTTTTCACGATGCAATCATTTTTTTAATTTTTTTTACAAAGTGTGAATGCGATGAACTTCTTGTCGCATTCACACCACGGCTTTTTCTCTTACTTTTTTACTGACAAGCCTCGCACTCGGGATTGTCGATCGAGCAAAACTTCACATCACTTCCGGCCGTGATGCTGTCAGCCGACGCTGCGGTGATCGCTGCCGATCCTGCCTGAGCAACACCGCCCTGCACGGGAACAGCATTGAGCTGACCGGTGCTGATCGTCGATTTTTCAGCCGAGGTCGCACCCATCGTGCGCAGGTAGTAAGTGGTTTTGAGGCCGCGCAGCCAGGCCAGCTTGTAGGTCTCGTCAAGCTTCTTGCCGGACGCGCCAGCCATGTAAATGTTGAGCGACTGTGCCTGGTCGATCCACTTCTGGCGACGTGCGGCGCATTCCACCATCCAACTGGTGTCGACTTCGAACGCGGTGGCGTAGAGCTGGCGAAGTTCGGCGGGAATACGGTCGATCTTGGCCAGGCTTCCGTCGAAGTACTTCAGGTCGGCCACCATGACCTCGTCCCAGAGCCCGAGCTTTTTCAGGTCTTGCACCAGGTACTCGTTCACCATGGTGAACTCACCCGAGAGGTTCGATTTCACATAGAGGTTCTGGTAGGTGGGCTCGATCGAGGCTGAGATGCCGACGATATTGGAAATGGTGGCCGTGGGCGCGATGGCCACGCAGTTGGAGTTGCGCATGCCGTGGGTCTTGATTCGCTCACGCAGGGTGTCCCAGTCGAGCGTGGACGACATGTCCACTTCCACATAGCCGCCACGCTCTTGGGTCAAAAGCTTCAGGGTGTCCAGGGGCAGAATGCCGCGATCCCAGAGCGAACCCCGGAACGATGAATAGGCGCCCCGCTCCTGCGCAAGATCGGCCGAGGCCGAGTAGGCGTTGTAGCAGACGGCCTCCATGGATCGATCAGCGAATTCGATGGCTTCCTGGCTGGCGTAAGGGATGCGCATGGCATGCAGCGCTTCCTGAAAGCCCATGATGCCCAGACCCACCGGACGGTGACGAATGTTGGAGTTTCGTGCCTTGGCCACAGCGTAATAGTTGATGTCGATCACGTTGTCGAGCATGCGCATGGCGGTGCCGACCGTCTTTTTGAGCTTGTCGAGGTCCAGCTGAAGGCCGCCTTGCTGACCGGCGGGCTTGAGATGGTTCACTAGGTTCACCGAACCCAGGTTGCAGACGGCGATTTCGGAGTCGTTGGTGTTCAGCGTGATCTCGGTGCAAAGGTTCGATGAGTGCACCACGCCCACGTGCTGCTGCGGGCTACGGATGTTGCATGGGTCTTTGAAGGTGATCCAGGGGTGGCCCGTTTCAAAGAGCATGGTCAGCATCTTGCGCCAGAGCTGGGCGGCAGGGATGCGCTTGAAGTGACGAATCTCGCCACGATCAGCCTTTGCTTCATAGGCCGAGTAAGCCTCTTCAAAGGCTTTGCCGAAGAGGTCGTGCAGATCGGGGACGTCCGAGGGCGAAAAGAGTGTCCACTCGCCGCCTTCCATAACCCGCTTCATGAAGAGGTCGGGGATCCAGTTGGCGGTATTCATGTCATGGGTACGGCGGCGATCGTCGCCCGTGTTTTTCCGAAGCTCAAGGAACTCTTCGACGTCGAGGTGCCACGACTCCAGATAGGTGCAGACAGCGCCCTTGCGCTTGCCGCCCTGATTGACCGCCACAGCCGTGTCGTTGACCACCTTCAGGAAAGGGACCACGCCTTGGCTTTTGCCATTGGTGCCTTTGATATGGCTTCCCAGGGCACGAACGGGTGTCCAGTCGTTGCCCAGACCGCCCGCGTACTTGGCCAGCAGAGCGTTTTCCTTGATGGCTTCATAGATGCCGTCGAGGTCGTCGGCCACGGTAGAGAGATAGCAAGACGAGAGCTGGGAATGGGTGGTGCCCGAATTAAATAGGGTTGGGGTCGAGCTCATGAAGTCAAAGCTGGAGAGCAGCTGATAGAACTCGATGGCCCGCGCCTCGCGGTTCAGTTCGTTCAAGGCCAGCCCCATGGCGACGCGCATGAAAAATGCCTGGGGCATTTCAATGCGACGACCCTCGCCGCTGAAATCGTCATTGCGGTCGATCAGGAAGTAACGGTCGTAGAGTGTTTGGATGCCAAGGTAATCAAACTGCAGGTCACGGCTGGGGTCGAGTGCCTGAGCCAGCTTTTTCAGGTCAAAGCGGCCGAGTTCTTCGTTCAGAAGGCCAATCTCGATGCCCTTCTTGATGAATCGTGGGAAGTACTCACGGTAACGGCTGTCCATCTCGGCCTGCGGGACCTCGGCCTGCATGATCTCCTTGCGAATGGAGTGCAGCAACAGACGGGCGCTAACTTTTGCATAGGCGGGGTCCTTTTCAATGAGTGCACGGGCCGACAGGATGGTGGACTTCAACACTTCTTCAACGGGCACGCCGTCGTAGATGTTTTTCAGGGTGTCTTCCATGACGGCATCCACGCTGACAGCCTCGCCAAGGTTGGTGCAGGCTGCAGCCACAATGCCACGCAGCCAGGCCTGGTCCAGCGGCTGGGCTACACCGTCGACCAGCATGTGAAGAACAATGTCTTGTCCTGCAGCGGCATCGGTTCCCTTTTTCGCAGCCCGCTCTTGGGCGCGTTCCTGGGCACGACGCTCGCGATAAAGCACATAGGCCCTGGCCACTTCATGTTCGCCAGAGCGCATCAGACCCAGTTCGACCTGGTCTTGAATGTCTTCAATATGCAGGGTGCCACCGGCGGGGAGCCTACGTACCAGGGCGGCTACCACCTGCTGGGTCAGCTGTTCGGTGATCTCGCGCACCCGGGCGGATGCCGCGCCTTGATTGCCCTGCACGGCCAGGAAGGCCTTGGTCATGGCCACTTGGATCTTGCTGGGCTCAAAGCCCACAACAGCGCCATTGCGACGAATGATCTTGATGTCGGAGAGACCGGCCTGCGCTGAAAGCCCTGCAGGATGCTGCTCGGGGTTGCCCATAAGACCTGACATCTGTGTTGCCCCCGTGGATGTCGTCTGTGATTCCGAGCCCCGTTGCATCATTGAAAATCTCCCTTGTGTATTGGTTAGAGGTGGGTGGC
Source organism: uncultured Bordetella sp. (assembly GCA_964460315.1). Taxonomy (GTDB): domain Bacteria; phylum Pseudomonadota; class Gammaproteobacteria; order Burkholderiales; family Burkholderiaceae_A; genus Lacustribacter. Next base: position 23,765 of record CAYWPQ010000016.1, read on the forward strand.
GCGCTGTCTTGAAC
>CAYWPQ010000016.1:23878-34021 GCA_964460315.1 uncultured Bordetella sp.
GTCTTGAACAATACGCATCCTTCCCAGAAAAACTACTAGATCTAGTATTTTTTTGCCGAAGTTTGACTAATTCTAGTAGCCGGCCGGCTTGGCGGGCAAGGTGTTTTTTCAGTGAAAACCCCACGATGCGGCGCATCGTGACCGGAGAATCAGGGCAGGTCTCAAACTAAAAACCAAAGTCTTATTGAGCGGGCCTCTGCGGGAAGAAGTCGCCATAAAAACCCGATTTCTGGCGCTTCGGCCTCATTCCGAAATATGAAAAACCGGGCAGGTTTTACTGGAATGGGCGAACCCACTGAATTCCTTGTTGGCGAAGCGAGGCCAGCATGGCTGTCCAATCAAAACAGGGGCCGGGGTCGGTTTTTCTGCCGGGCGCGATGTCACTGTGTCCCGCCACCGAGGCAATGGTGGGGCAGGCTTTGCTTAACTTCAGACAGAGATCGACCAGGGAATTGAGCTGGCTGACCGTGAAAGCGTCGTGGTCGCTTCCTTCAAGCTCCACCCCAACGGAAAAGTCATTGCAGCCCTCGCGGCCCTGGAAGTTCGAAACGCCGGCATGCCATGCGCGGTGGTTCAGGCCCACAAATTGAATGACCTCGCCGCATCGGCGAACCAGAAAATGGGACGAGACTCTCAGGCCCGAAAGATCAGCAAAACTTGGGTGACTGCTGCAGTCCAGCGTGCCCATGAACAACTGTTCAATCGCCTGGCCGCCGTAGACCCCGGCAGGAAGGCTAATGTTGTGGATCACGAGTAAATCGGGCGTGGTGCCTTCTGGGCGAGCGTCAAAGTGCGGGGAATGCCGATGAATGAGCCCGTCAATCCAGCCGTCGCGGTTCACTGCTTTTTGGGCCCCAGGTTTCGGTGGGTCATGCTGCAGTAACCCTGACCTTCTTTCCACAATGCGTCTGTGGCGGGCAGACGAGTGCCGCAGTGGGCGCAGGCGATCAGCTTGTCTTGATTGGCGTCGCCGCGGTCAGAAGGGGGAGGATTTCGGGCCCCCAAGAGTTTCTTGAGCAGCCAAAGGCCAATTCCAACAAGCCCCATGATGATAAGAATACGACCGAGCATGATTGCGTCTCCAGGTTAGGCAGAGGCTGCCCGATGCAAAACCACTTCCAATACAAATCGGGAACCGATGTAGGCCATCAGCAGGGCCACAAAGCCTGCAAGCGTCCAGCTGGCGGCCACCTTGCCACGCCAGCCAAACCAGCGCCGACCAAGCAAGAGAATCAGAGAAAGCAGCCATGCTGCGATGGTGAACACCGTTTTGTGATCAAAACGCAAAAGGCCGTAGCCCAGCTCCAACCCCACCGCCATACCTGTGGCCAGGGTGAGGGTGACCAACACAAAGCCCACCAATACCACGCGCATGAGCATCTGATCGAGGCCAAGCAGAGAGGGCAAGCCCTGCCACCAGCCCGACGCGTTCATGGCCATCTTTTTCGTGCTGTGAAGCGAGCGTTCCAGGGCAATCATCACCAACGCGCTGGCGGCAGCAAGGGTGAAGGTGCTGTAGGCGAGCATGGCCAAAAGCATGTGGGCACGGAAAACGGCATCAGGCTGGTTGGACAACACGCGCCCAGGTAGAAGAATGGGCAGAATTGCGGCGATGGCTGCCAAAACAAAAATTCCTTGGGTGACTGAAGGCAGCCTTTGAAACCAGGATTCGATCCAGAGCAGCAACACGGCCAGCCACAGCGTCCAAGAAATGGACGTGGCAAAACCAAACTGAAGACCTTCGCGGGCAAACCAATTGGGCAGTAAGGCTGCGCCATGCAGACCAATCACCAAGAGCAGTGCCGCCTGTCCCATCGACGAACCTAATGGCTGAACCATCTCGCGCTGGCGGCGATGCGCCACGGCAAGCCCCAGATAACCCAGCGCTGCAAGCACTGGCACAGCACCGTAGAATGAGTGTTCCATAGAAAAGCAGTGTAGCGCAGCATGCTCGAAAACCTAACTGAACGGCTTGCAAGAGTCGTTAAAACCATCAAGGGTGAGGCGCGCCTTACCGAAGCCAACACGCAGGAGATGCTCCGCGAGGTTCGCTTGGCGCTGCTTGATGCCGACGTAGCCCTACATGTGGTGAAAGACTTCATCGCCAAGGTCAAAGAAAAGGCGATGGGTCAGGAAGTCCAGTCTAGCCTGACGCCAGGTCAGGCCCTGGTGGGCGTGGTGAACCGAGAGCTCGTGGCCCTGATGGCAGGTCGTGATCAGCCTGGGCAATCCGAGCAGCGTGGCATGGGGCTTAACCTAGCCACCACGCCACCTGCAATTGTCTTGATGGCCGGCCTGCAAGGTGCGGGTAAGACCACCACCGTCGGAAAGCTTGCCAAGTGGCTACACGACACCCAACGCAAAAAAGTGCTGACGGTCTCGTGTGACGTCTACCGGCCGGCAGCCATTGAGCAGCTTCGACTGGTCAGCGATCAGGCAGGCGTTGATTTTTTTCCAACGCCAGAAAACGCCAAGCCCGTCGCCATTGCCAAAGAGGCGCTGGCCCACGCCAAGCGCCATCTGCATGATGTCTTGCTGGTGGACACGGCAGGCCGTCTGGCGATTGATGAAGCCATGATGCAAGAGATCGCCGAACTGCACGACGCACTCAACCCCATTGAAACCCTGTTCACCGTCGATGCCATGCAGGGCCAAGACGCGGTCCGCACCGCCCAGGCATTCAAAGAGACCATCCCCCTGACCGGGGTGGTGCTCACCAAGATTGACGGTGACTCTCGCGGTGGCGCGGTGCTCTCTGTGCGTGCCGTCACCGGCTGCCCGATTAAGTTTGTCGGTACCGCCGAAAAGATTGACGGCCTGGAGGCCTTTGACCCCGAGCGCATGGCCAACCGAATCCTTGGCATGGGCGACATTCTCGCCATTGTCGAACAGGCACAGAAATCGGTTGACCTGAAATCGGCCGAGAAAATGGCCGAAAAATTCAAGTCCGGCGCGCGGTTTGATCTCAACGACTTCAAGATGCAGATCGGTCAGATGCGCAACATGGGCGGCCTGTCGTCATTAGTGGACAAGCTTCCCGCGCAGATGCAGCAGGCGGCCAAAGGCGCTGATCTCTCCCAAGCTGAAAAATCTATTCCCCGCATGGAAGGCATCATCAACTCGATGACCCCCAAAGAGCGCAGCAACCCTGATCTTTTAAAAGCCAGCCGCAAGCGCCGCATCGCGGCTGGGGCTGGGGTGAGCGTGCAGGAGGTCAATCGCATGCTGAATCAGTTCGGCCAGATGCAAGACATGATGAAGAAGATGCAAAAGGGCGGTATGGCCAAAATGATGCGCGCCATGGGTGCCATGAAGGGGATGGCCGGCGGAGGCTTTGGCGGCTTTCGCCGCTAGGCAAGCGCCGCGCCCTGCCCTGCCCGAAGAATCAAACCCCTGGGTTAACGCCTTAAAAGCTCAAGCACGGCGTCTTTCACTGCGGCGCGATCGCAAGCCGAAGCCTGCATGCCCGCACGCTTCAGCAACTCAAGCTTGCCTTCTTTCAGCGAACGCTCGCCCACGGTCACGCGCACAGGCACGCCAATCAGTTCCCAATCCGCGAACATGGCGCCGGGCCGCTCGTCACGATCGTCAAGAGCAACATCAAGCCCTGCCGCCAGAAGTTCCTGATAGATGGCTTCGCTTTCAGTCTTCACCAGTTCCGACTTGCCTGCGCCCACCGGGCAGATCACCACCTGAAAAGGCGCGATGCCCGAAGGCCAGGCAATGCCCTTGTCGTCATGGTTTTGCTCAATCGCTGCGCCCACGATTCGGGTCACCCCAATGCCATAGCAGCCCATCTCCATCAGGGCGGGCTTGCCGGTTTCATCAAGGTAAGTGGCTTTCATGGCTTCGGAATACTTCGTGCCCAGATAAAAGACATGGCCCACTTCAATGCCACGCTGAATCGCCAAGGGCCCACGGCCATCGGGAGATGGGTCACCTTCGACCACATTGCGAATGTCAGCGATTTGATCGGGCTCGGGAAGATCTCTTCCCCAGTTCACGCCACGAAGGTGATGGTCCCACTGGTTGGCGCCACAGACAAAGTTGCTCATGTTCGCCACGGTTCGATCGGCAATGACACGAACGGGCTTGGCCATTTTCACGGGGCCAAGGAAGCCGGGTTTGCAGCCAAAATGATCCTCGATCTCGGCCACCGTTGCGAATCGAAAACCTTCTTTAAGACCTTCGACCTTGCCGGTTTTCACTTCGTTGAGGTCATGATCGCCTCGAAGCAACAAAAGCCAGACCTGGCTTTTGATCACTTCCCCTTGATCATTCTTGGCGTCTGTGGCCAAAACAATTGACTTCACGGTTTGCGACAACGGCAGCTCCAGCATTTTGGCGACCTCGGCACAGGTTGAATGGCCCGGTGTGGGCGCAAGCGACATGGCTTCGCTGGCTTCGCCCCGCCGGGCAATTAAGGCAACGCCTTCGGCAAGTTCGATGTTGGCCGCGTAGTCCGAGTTCGGGCAATAAACAATGGCGTCTTCGCCCGTTTCCGCAATCACCTGAAATTCATGCGACCGGGACCCGCCAATGGCGCCGGTGTCAGCGGCCACAGCACGATAACGCAGGCCTAGACGGTCGAAGATTCGGCAATAGCATTCGAACATCTTGTCGTAGCTCTGCTCGGCGCCGGCCACATCACGGTCAAAGGAATAGGCGTCCTTCATGGTGAATTCGCGGCCACGCATCACGCCAAAGCGTGGGCGACGTTCGTCACGGAACTTGGTCTGGATGTGATAAAAATTCTTGGGCAGCTGACGCCAGCTTTTCAGCTCTTGACGGGCAATGTCGGTGATCACCTCTTCCGAGGTGGGCTGAATGGCGAAATCCCGGCCGTGGCGATCTTTCACGCGAAGCAGCTCGGGGCCCATCTTGTCCCAGCGGCCTGTCTCCTGCCAGAGTTCAGCCGGCTGAACCAAGGGCATCAGAAGTTCGATGGCGCCTGCACGATTCATCTCTTCGCGAATGATGTTCTCGACCTTGCGGATCACGCGCAGGCCCAAGGGCATGTAGCTGTAGATGCCTGCCCCAAGTCGGCGAATCATCGAGGCCCGCATCATCAGCTTGTGGCTGATGACCTCGGCATCGGAGGGGTCTTCTTTGAGGGTTTGGAAATGAAACTGTGAGATACGCATGAGGGCTTTCGACTCTTATAATCAAGACATTCTAATTTTAATTTTCTCTTCTGCCAGGGCTCGACTCACCGACCATGCTTGACGAACAAGGCTACCGACCCAATGTCGGCATCATTCTGATGAATGACAGGCGCCAGGTTTTCTGGGGCAAGCGCGTTCGCGAGCATTCCTGGCAGTTTCCGCAGGGCGGCATCAAGTCCGGCGAAGACCCGGAACAGGCCATGTACCGGGAACTTGAAGAAGAGACGGGGCTCAAGCCCCACCATGTCGAAATTATTGGCCGAACCCGCGACTGGCTTCATTACGACGTGCCCACCCGTTGGGTTCGTCGGGAATGGCGCGGCCACTATCGGGGGCAGAAACAGATCTGGTACCTGCTGCGGATGCTGGGCCAAGATTCCGACGTCACCCTGAAGTGCGACTTTGAAAAGCCTGAATTCGATGCCTGGCGCTGGCATGAATTCTGGATTCCCCTTGATTCCGTCATTGAGTTCAAACGTGGGGTCTATCAGTCCGCACTCACCGAACTCTCGAAGTTCGTGTTCTCGGAAGACGAACTTTTAAAAGCCCACCGAAGGGCCGCGCAGAACTTTAATCAGGCTGTGGATCAGGCGTTTGAGGCGGGATTAAAAATTGCGAATGCCATGCTTGGCGGTGAGGCCTCAAGTGGCGCGGCGGGCAACCAGCGTCAGCAAAGCCCTAGCGATTCAACAAAATAAGATTGTCTCGGTGGATGAGTTCTTGCTCCTCCACAAACCCCAGCAGTGACTCAATGTCTGACGAGGGCTTGCGCATAATTCGCCGAATGTCGGACGCACCATAGTTCACAAGGCCTCGAGCCACCGCCTTGCCGTCCGGCCCCAAGCAATCGACGACGTCGCCCCGTTCAAATTCCCCCTCGACACCCACCACCCCGATGGGAAGAAGGCTTTTGCCCTGTTCGGCCAGCACCTGCACAGCGCCCGCGTCCAGATTTAGACGGCCTTTAAGTTGAAGCTGATCCGCGAGCCATTGTTTTTTTGCAGCGATCGGGGCCAAGTCTGCGACAAGGCAGGAGCCGATCAATTCCCCCGCGACCAGTCGAGTCAGGACATCCGTTTCTTTTCCACTGGCAATCACGGTGGCCGCACCACTTCGCGCGGCACGCTGGGCCGCACGAACCTTGGTGGCCATGCCACCTGTGCCAATGCCTGAACCCGCGCCACCGGCCATTGCCTCAAACTGCGGGTCACTCGCCCGGCCGTGATGAATCAGCTGTGCATCAGAATTCTTTCGCGGGTCCGCGGTGTAAAGCCCGGACTGGTCGGTAAGAATCACCAAGACATCGGCCTCGATCAGGTTGGTCACCAAGGCCGCCAGGGTGTCGTTGTCGCCAAGCTTGATTTCATCCGTCACCACGGTGTCGTTTTCATTGATGATCGGCACAACACCAAGGCTTAACAGTGTGTTGAGCGTGCTTCGCGCATTCAGATAACGCCTTCGGTCGGCAATGTCTTCATGGGTAAGAAGAATCTGTGCTGTTTTCAGCCGCCACTTCGAAAAACCAGATTCATAGGCCTGTGCAAGACCCATCTGCCCCACAGCAGCAGCCGCCTGAAGTTCATGAATGCCGTTGGGCCGACTGGCCCAGCCCAGACGCTTCATACCTTCGGCAATTGCGCCACTGGAAACCAAGACGACCTCGCGCGCCTGGGACCGCAGGGCCGCGATCTGGGCGGCCCAGCGGGCAATGGCTTCGGGGTCGATGCCGCGGCCTTCGTCGGTGACCAGGCTTGAGCCGATCTTCACCACCCAACGCTGGGCCTGGCGAATCACTTTTCGGTCAGTGGAATTTTTACTGTTCATCGCGGCTTGGCTCCGCAGAAAAAGAGGCGCCCTCGGTGAAACGAACATCAGGCTTGGCCGATTCGATTTCAGCAATGCGTTGGGCGTCAAGCCATTGTTGGATGTCTCGCATCAGGTCTTCGCATCCCTGGCGGGAAACGCCAGACACCAGATAGATGGGCATTTTGGTGCGTAAAGCCGTTTTCACGGCCAAGGCTAGTGCCGCCTGTTCCGATGCAGGGATGAGATCTGATTTATTCAGCACCACCCAACGCGGCTTACCGGCAAGGTCTGGGTCATAACGTTTGAGTTCTTTCACAAGCACCTTCATCTCGGCGACAAGGTGCTTGGCCAGCGCAGTGATGGACGCCTGGTCGGTGATGACCCAGCCCGGCGGCTGCATATCAACAAGGTGCAGAAGCAGGCGAGTGCGCTGAAGATGGCGAAGAAACTGGTGGCCAAGCCCCGCGCCGTCTGCCGCGCCTTCGATCAGGCCCGGAATGTCGGCCATGACAAAACTTTTTGCGGGGCCGGTGCGAACCACGCCCAGGTTGGGATGAAGCGTGGTGAACGGGTAATCAGCGATCTTCGGACGAGCGTTGGAGCAGGCCGTAATTAAGGTGGATTTGCCTGCGTTCGGCATTCCCAACAGGCCCACATCGGCCAAAACTTTTAATTCCAGTTTGAGTTTGCGATGCACCCCTTCGGTGCCTTTGGTGGCTTGGCGCGGCGCACGGTTCGTACTGGATTTGAAATGAAGGTTTCCCAGGCCGCCCTGCCCGCCTTTGGCAAGAACAATCTGTTGGGCGTCCATGGAGAGATCGGCCACGAGTTCCCCTGTTTCAGCGTCAGTGATGACCGTGCCCACCGGCATGCGCAGGACAATGTCTTCAGCGGCAGCGCCGTAGCGATCCGAACCCTGGCCGTGCTCACCACCTTTGGCGCGGTGAAGCCTGGCATAGCGATAGTCGATCAGGGTGTTGATGTTGCGGTCGGCGATGGCCAACACCGAGCCGCCCCGGCCGCCATCACCACCGCTTGGGCCGCCCTTGGGAATAAATTTTTCACGACGAAAAGCCACAATGCCGTTGCCGCCATTGCCCGCGTGGACTTCAATTGTTGCTTCGTCGATAAATTTCATAGGTTCAAATGAAAAGCCCCGCTTTGAGGCGGGGCTTGATCGTCACAGCAGGAGGAATTTCCTGCGTTACTCGCCCACCACACTCACGGTGGAGCGGTTCAAAGCGCCGCGAACAGAAAACTGCACCTTGCCGTTGGTCAGAGCAAAGAGGGTGTGGTCTTTGCCGATGCCAACGTTCGTGCCAGGGTGGAACTTGGTGCCACGCTGACGAACAATGATGCTACCTGCTGCGATGGATTCGCCACCAAAGACTTTCACGCCCAGGCGTTTTGCTTCTGAATCACGACCGTTTCGCGTACTGCCGCCGCCTTTTTTCTGTGCCATGGTATTGGGCTCCTCGTTCGACGGGCTTCGATCAGCCCTTGTTAATTTGGGTAATGCTGAGTTCTGTGTAATTTTGGCGATGACCCTGGGTCTTCGCGTAGTGCTTACGGCGACGATGCTTAAAAATGCGCACTTTGTCGTGACGGCCCTGGGAAAGCACAGTCGCTTTCACGGATGCGCCATTGACACGGGGAGCCCCGACCACCACCGAATCGCCCTCGCCAACGGCAAGCACTTCGGCCAACGTCACTTCGGCGCCGACTTCAACAGCCAGCTGCTCGACCTTAAGTTTCATGCCAGCGGTTACGCGATACTGCTTGCCACCGGTCTTGATCACGGCATACGTCATGGTTCTTGCCTTAGAAATAAATGTCTGAAGAACCCGAAAATATAGCCCTGAGACCGAATTTTGTCAAACAATTCATGGGGTTGGCTGGGTACGGCTGACCGAAAGAGGCGTTAGAGGAGACCTTAGCCGGGGCCATGGTTGGCGGCGGCTGGGATGTCATAATTTGCTGGTGAACGCCGTAAACCCCTCAGAATTCGAAGCCCAGCCAGGTCAAAACCCAGGGCAGCCGACAGAAAAACCTAGCCCCCACGCCATTGTGGCGGCCGAGATGCTTCGGGTTGACCAGGTCATTCGTGAGCGGCTCGCCTCGGAGGTGGCCCTGATTGGTCAGATTTCTGAATACATCATTCAAAGTGGGGGGAAGCGGATTCGTCCAGCAATACTTCTAATGGTTTCCGAGGCAATAAGTGCTCACTTACATAAAGCCGGGCAACCCTCTTTGTTATTAGACAGCCACCGGTCAGCAGTCATGGCAGCCGTGGTGGAGTTTATTCACACGGCTACGCTGCTTCATGACGATGTGGTTGATGAGTCCGGGCTAAGGCGGGGCAAACCCACCGCAAATGTCTTGTTTGGGAACGCCGCCAGTGTTTTGGTGGGAGATTTCCTTTATTCGCGGGCCTTCCAAATGATGGTCGAGGTAGGCTCTGCGGAGGTGATGGCCGTGATGGCAGAGAGCACCAATGTAATTTCAGAAGGCGAAGTCTTGCAGTTGATGAACTGCCAAGACCCTGACGTCACCGAAGATCGTTATCTCACGGTGATTCGGTTTAAGACGGCCAAGCTTTTTGAGGCTGCAACAAAAGTACCCGCGGTTTTGGCAGGCGCTGCGCCCGAGATCATCGAGGGCTGCGCAGCCTATGGCCGGCACCTGGGAACAGCGTTTCAGCTGATTGACGACGCCCTGGATTATTCCGGAGACGAGACCGAGATTGGAAAGAGCCTGGGTGACGATCTGCGCGAAGGCAAACCAACCCTGCCGCTAATCTATGCGATGGCCCAGGGGGATGCGGCTCAGAAGGCGATGATTCGCCAGGCGATTGAAAGCCCCGAAGAAGCCGACTTTGATCGTGTGCTAAAAGTGATTCAAGAAAGTGGTGCCATGCAGTACACATTGGAATGTGCCAAGCGCGAGTGTGAATTAGCGGCCAACGCGATTTCAATGCTGACGGATTCCGAATACAAACAAGCGTTGATGGATCTGCTGCACTTCGTGGTGGATCGCCGGCACTGATTTCAGGAAAGATTCCTTTCCCTGATAGACTTCAAGTTCAAGTTCGGGGTGTAGCTCAGCCTGGTAGAGTACTGCGTTCGGGACGCAGGAGTCGGAGGTTCGAATCCTCTCACCCCGACCAGCAATC